>JBBQQI010000001.1:0-71772 GCA_038216085.1 Gaiellales bacterium
CGGCGCCTCCGCTCCGGTCGGGTTGTTCGGATAGCAGACCCAGAAAAGCGCGATCTCGTCCCACGCCGTGAACCGCTCGAGGTCGGGCAGCCAGCCGTTCGACTCCGACAGCGGCACGTCGACGACGCGGCCGCCGGCGAAGAGCGCGCCGCGCTCGTAGACCGGATAGCCCGGCTCGGGAATCGCGACCAGCCGCTTGTCGCCGAGCGCGAGCTGTGCGAACGAAAAGATTGCCTCCTTCGAGCCGAGCGTCGGGACGATCTCGGTGTCGGGATCGACCTGCACGCCGAAGCGGCGGTCGATCCAGCCGGCGACAGCGCTGCGGAGCTCGGGGAGGCCCGTCGCACGTGGATACGACGAGACCTCGTCGACCGATGCGAGCAGCGCCTCGCGGATGAACGCCGGCGTCACCTCCCGCGGATCGCCCATGCCAAAATCGATCAGCTCGATTCCCCGGCCGCTCGCCTCGGCCTTCCAGTCGTCGAGTCGAGCGAACGGATACTGCGCGAGATCGGCGAGGACCGGGGAGAGCTGCACGGGTTAGACCGTACCGAGGAGGAACCGTTGCAGCGCCTCGTAGGTGCGGGCGAGCTCGGCGATTTCGATGCGCTCGTCGACGGCGTGTGCGTAGCGCGTGGCGCCGGGGCCGAGGTTGACGGCGTCGAGACCGCGGGCCGCGAAGTCTGCGACGTTCGTCCACGCCTGCTTCGGTTGCACCTCGAAACCACCGGCGACGCGCAGGCGCTCGACCGCAGGCGAGCCCAGCGCGACGTGCGCAGGCGGCGAGTTCGCGAGGATCTCCACCTCGCGGCCGACGAGCTCCTGCACACGCGCAGCCGCATCCTCCGGCGTCCGGTCGGGCGCGTACCGGAAGTTGAGGATCGCCTCGACGCGCGCGGGGATCACGTTGGTCGCGATCCCGCCCTGAATCTGCGTCACCGAGATCACCTCGCGGAAGACCAGACCGCCGATCTCGACGTCACGCGGCTCGGCCTGGAGCACCTGCCGCAGACCGTCGAGTGCGAGCCGGATCGCGTTCACCCCGAGCCAGGGCCGCGCCGAGTGCGCGGAGGTCCCTTCGAACACGGCTCGCGCATTCAGGTCGCCGAGGCAGCCGAGCTGCAACGTGTTGTCGGTCGGTTCCAGACAGATCACAAGCTCCCCCTCGTCGATCACGCCTGTGTGTTCGAACACTTCCGGCAGGGGGTTCTCGGCCGGGCCGAGCTCCTCGCGCGGGAAGAACAGCAGGCCAAGGTCGTAGGCGAGCTCGGTCTCGGCCGCCCATCGTGCGAGCTCGATCATCACGGCCACGCCGCCCTTCATGTCGCTGGCCCCGAGGCCGACGACCGAACCGCTCTCGATCCGTCCGGGCATGTTCCCCTGCGCCGGCACCGTGTCCGTGTGGCCCGCCAGCAGGACGAGCGGCTTCCCCTCCCGCTTGGTGTGGAGGAGCGTCTCACCGTCCGAAAAGGACGTGTGTAGGGGGACGCAGGCTTCGACGTAGGTGTGCACCTGCGCCTCGTTTCGCGATTCCGAGGGGATGTTCACGAGCTCGAGGGTGCGCGCGGCAAGAGTGAAACCGGGGTCGGAAGCGGGCATAATCGATCTCGATGATCCCACGTTCCTCCGAGCCCGAGCGCGGGTTCGTTCTCGCGGTGCTGGCTCAGGGTGCGGACGCCGACGGTGAGCTTGCCGAGGTGAGAGAGCTCGCGCGCACCGCCGGGGTCGAGCCGGTCGGGGCGGTCGTCCAGCATCGGGCCCGCCCCGCGCAGCGCACCTACGTCGGCAAGGGCAAGATCGACGAGTTGAAGGAGCGCTTCAAGGAGGCCGGCGCGGAGAGCCTGCTCGTCGACGGTGAGCTCGATCCCTCGCAGCAGCGCTACCTCGAGAACGAGATGCAGACGCGGGTCGTCGACCGGACACAGCTGATCCTCGACATCTTCGCCCAGCATGCGACCAGCGCCGAAGGGAAGCTCCAGGTTGAGCTTGCCCAGCTCGAGTACAACCTGCCGCGCATGCGCGGGATGTGGCAGCACCTCGAGCGCCTCGCCGGCGGCTCGGGTGGCATGGGCGCCGGTGTCGGGACGCGCGGCCCCGGTGAGTCCCAGCTCGAGACCGACCGCCGGCTCGCCCGCCGAAGGATCACCCTGCTCAAGCACCGCCTGAAGGACCTCGAGAAGCAGCGCGCGACGCGACGCAAGGAGCGCCGCCGCACCGAGACTCCCACGGTGGCGCTCGCCGGTTACACGAACGTCGGCAAGTCGACGCTCCTGAACGCGTTGACCGGCTCCGACGTGTCGGTCGAGGATCAGCTCTTTCACACGCTCGATCCGACAACGCGCGGCTTCGAGCACGACGGCCGCAAGTACCTCGTCACCGACACCGTCGGCTTCATTCGCCGGCTGCCGACGCAACTCGTCGAGGGGTTCGCGTCGACCCTCGAGGAGACGCTTGTCGCCGACGTGATCCTGCACGTGATCGATGCGTCCGCGTCCGATGACGAGCAGGATCGCCAGCGCGCAGCCGTCGACGATGTGCTGAACGAGATCGGAGCGAGTCAGGTTCCGATGGACGTCGTGCTGAACAAGATCGACCGTGTCGATCCGCTCGGCCGGCGTCGGCTCGCGAATCGCTTCCCGAACGCGCCGCAGGTCTCCGCCCTCACCGGTGAGGGTCTCGACGACTTGCGCCTCGAGCTCGCACAGCGCTTCGACGAGCGTTGGGAGCGCGTGCGGATGCTCGTGCCGTACAACGAGGGCGCCAAGTTGAGCGAGCTCTATGCGCTCGGCACTCCGATCGAAGAGCGGACGGACACTCCGGACGGCGTGCTGTTGATCGCGCGTTTGCCGAGGCGCGACCTGCCGCGGTTCGCGCCGTTCCTGATCGCCGACTCGGGATCCTCGGCTTTGGACTCGTCAACCACCTCAACCCATCGGGAGAGCGCCTGATCGAGCTGCCTATCCGCCGGCTGCGCGCCGATGCGGTCGTGCCGGAGCGTGCCTATGCGGGCGACGCGGGCCTGGATCTCTCCTCGTGCGAACGGGTGGAGCTCGCACCGGGCGCGCGCGCGCTCGTGCCGACCGGTCTTGCCGTTGCAATACCCGAGGGGTACGCGGGCTTCGTTCAGCCGCGCTCGGGCCTCGCGGTCAGGCACGGCATTTCGATCGTCAACACACCCGGACTGATCGACTCGGGCTACCGCGGCGAGCTGCAGGTCGCCCTTCTGAACACCGACGCGCGCGAGGCATTCGTCGTCGAGGCCGGCATGAGGATCGCCCAGCTCGTGATCCTGCGAGTCCCCGAGCTCGAGCTCCTCGAGGTCGACGAGCTGCCGGCGAGCGAGCGCGGCGCGCGCGGCTTCGGCTCGTCCCGCCACTGATGGAGCCGCGCATCCGGGTCTCCGCGATCCTCCAGTGGCAAGGGCGCTTCCTGCTCTGCCGCCAGGAGAAGCCGGGCAAGGAGTACTGGCTGCTGCCGGGCGGCGGCGTCGACGGCGGCGAATCGCTGATCGAGGCGCTCCGCCGCGAGCTGCGGGAGGAACTCGGCGTCGAGGCGGACGTCCAGTTCGAAGGGCCCGTTGCAATCGTCGACTCGATCGCCCCGAAGACGGTGCTCGCGCGCAAGCATGTCGTGCACGTGATCTTCGCCGCCGACCTCTCGCACCGTTCGCTCGGTGACGTCGAGACGAAGGACGCGGCGGTCAAGGGCGCCCGCCTCTTCTCGACCGACGAGCTCGAAGACGTCGTGCTGCACCCGCCGATCAAGCGCTTCCTCTCGCGCTGGCAGCCGGGCGACCCGGCCGTCTACCTCGGCGCTCTCTGGGCTCGCTAACACCCTTACTCGGCTCTTACGTTCAGCTGGCGGAGGGCAAACGGCGGGGTCGCATCGTTCGGGGAGGAACCACAAACTTGGAGGATCGATGCGCAAATTGATGCTCACCGCCACCGGCCTGATCGCGCTCGTCGCGACGAGCGTGGCGGTTGCAGACGGGATCGAGAGTGCGAGGACCGCGAAAGCGGTCGCAGGCACGTTCACCGCGACCGTGGCGAACGTCTCGACGAGAACGTGCACGACGAGCGACGGCAAGTCGATCGTCGTCACGCAGGGGAAGTACACGGGGACCGCAACAGGCGATCCCGACCTGGCCGGGCCGATCACGCTGCGGGCGCACAGCGTTGTCAACACGACGGACGGCGTCGGCGTCGTTGCTGGAGTGCTCCGGATCGACATCGCCGCGAGCCGCGACTCCACGGCGTTCTACCGGGCCGTCTACGACCACGGCTCGATCGCCGGCCTCGCCACGGGACGCGTGCGTGAACCGGCAGCGCGGCTCATTGCGAACCTCTCGGCAACCTTCGCCCCGGCGTCCGGCTTCACGGGCGGCAAGCTCGGCGGTGGCACCACCGGCGGCGCGGCTGTCGAGCTCGGAGTGGGCTCGTGCAAGCCGTCACGGACTCAGGCGGAGAAGAGCGAGGCACGCGGGACGATCTCGGCGCTGTCGTCGACGTCGATCACCGTCGCCGGGCTCGTGTGCGCCATTCCGGCCGACAAGTCGGCCGAGGTGAACGCGAAGTTCAAGAGCGGCGATCGAGCCGAGATCCGTTGCGAGCTGAGCGGCGCTCAGAACACGCTGACCAGGATCGAGAAGCGCTAACGACGAACAGAGGTGTCAACGCCGGCCGCCGCGAGCACGCGCGCGGCCGGCCGACACCTCGTGCGCCTGGTGTTCGAGCTCGTCCGGGAGCGGCGCCAGCTCAGGGTCACCGCCCGCGTGCGCGAGTGCGTCCGCGAGCACGCGGTCGGCGAACCACGGATTGCGCGGCAGCAGCGGGCCGTGCAGGTAGGTGCCGTAGACCTTCCGGTAGCGGCAGCCCTCCTCGCCCGAAGAGCCATCGTTGCCGAACCCGTCGACGACGCGACCCAGTGCCTCGGCGCCCTCTTCGAGCACGGTGCGCCCCGCATGGTTCTCGAAGCCGGCGAGCGTCTCGCCCGCCCAGGCGCAGTCGAGGAGGACGTCGCCGATCATGCGACGGCTGCCCGCGATTGTGTGCAGCGGGAGCAGGCCGATTCCCGGCAGCTCGTCGCCTGCGACATCGCGGTAGTAGTGCCCGAGCAGCTGGTAGCCACCGCACACCGCGAGGAATGCCGTGTCGCCCTCGACGGCGTCCCGCAGCGCTCGTTCTTTGCGGACGAGGTCGCGAGCGACGAGGGCCTGCTCGCGATCCTGGCCGCCGCCGACGTAGAGGAGGTCGAGCTCGCCGGCCGGCACCGCGTCGCACATCCCGATCGCGCGCACGTCGAGCTCGTGCCCACGAGCGCGGGCGCGCTCCGCGAGCACGGCGATGTTGCCGCGGTCGGCGTAGATGTTCAGGTAGTCGGGGTACAGATGCCCGACGCGAATCTTCATTCGGCGCTCTCCCAATAGTTCGCGACGTGCCCGCGCCCGGCGACGATGCGGCGCATTGCGAGCATCGCCGTATAGGTCGGGAGGACGGTCAGCTCGCCTCCGGCCGGGGTCAGCTCGAGCCCGCGGTCGATCGCATGCTCGAGCTCGGGCACGACCTCGATGCGATCGCGCGCGAGCCCGGCGTAGGCGAACCGCAACGCCAACTCGGCAGCGCGCGACCCCGTCGCGACGAGCGTGTCGAGTGACGCCAGCAGCGGCTCGAAGTCGACGTCCCAGATCCAGGAGACGTCGCGGCCGTCGGCGATCGCGTCGTTGAGGGCGACGACGGCTACCTTTGGGGTCGATCCCTCGACGATCGTGCGCACCGCTTCATTGGCGCCCGCGGGGTTCTTGATCAGCAGCATCAGCAGCTGCCGGTCTCCGACCGGGATCCGCTCGAAGCGGCCGAACGCGGCCGCGAAGCGGCCGAGGCCCGCGACGATCTCGGGGATCGGCGTCCCGAGCGTCAGCGCGAGCGAGGCGGCGCCGAGCGCGTTGTAGACGTTGTAGAGGCCAGGCAGCGGCAGCTCGATGCGCCCGGTGCCCTCGGCAGCGACGAGCGTGAACGACGCGCCGTCGAGCCCGTGCAGCTCCACGTCCCGGGCGACGACGTCGAGGTGGGGCCGCGCATGGCCGCAGTTGGGGCAGCGGTAATCACCGAGGTGGCCGACGTAGGCAACGGCGTAATCGTAGGGAGTGCCGCAGCGCAGGCAGTACTTCGAATCGGCCGCATGCTGCAGAGCGGGCCGTGCGTGCCGCGGATCGTCGAGGCCAAACACGCGACTGCGCGCGTGGCCACGGGCCAGGTCCCCGACCTGCGGGTCGTCGCCGTTGACGACGAGCTCGGCATCTGGCAGAGCCGAAACCGCCGCCCGCCAGCGGGCGGCCACGATCTCCAGCTCGCCGTAGCGGTCGAGCTGATCGCGGAAGAGATTCCCTAGTAGAAGTGCCTTCGGGCGCACGCGCAGAGCAACCTCCGACAGCGCCGCCTCGTCGACCTCGAACAGCCCGAGCTCGGCGCCGGGGGAACGGAGGAGGGTGGAGGCGACACCCGAGACGAGGTTCGCGCCGGAGTCGTTGTGGGCGAGCCGCACGTGCGGCCGCAGGATCTCGGCGACCATTGCGCTCGTCGTCGTCTTGCCGTTGGTGGCGGAGACGAGCACGGAGCCCTGGGGGAGCCGGCGGGCGAGCCGGTCGATCGCGCCCGGGTCGAGCTTCCACAGCAGCTTCCCCGGCAGCGTCGTGCCTCCGCCACGGCCGGCTACCCGTGAGAGGGCCCCGGCGGCGCGCGCCGCGGCAGCCTCGAACGCAAGCGGGATCGGGGCACGCATTTGCAAACCGTATCTGGCGTCCCTCGAACGAGGGAACTTCCCGGTTTTGGGCGATCGTCTCACCCTTCAGGGGGAGGGGCGTCACCCATACCGGACGTAGGTTCCGACCCGTTCGGGCAATCCCTGCGGGCACTTGGGGACCGAGCAGAAGACTGAACTGCGGCCTGTGCGCAAGCGCGGAGAATATGAGGAGAGTAAATGTCACAGAACACTGAACGCGGTGCTCGGAGCGAGAGAGGATCTGCGCTCTGGGGCACCGGCAGCCGGGGCGGTGACCGCTCCAGCGTGCTCTGGGGCAAGGGTGGTCGCGGCATCCTGGTTTCCTGTGTCGCGGCAATGGCGCTCGCAGCCCCGATGGCTGCGATGGCGGATTCGGGCACGGGCGCAAGCTCCGGCTCGGGCTCGATCGCCTCCAGCTTCATCGCCCCGAGCCTGTTGAACGCGACGGGCATGGTTGACGTGATCATCCGCTCAACGAACGGCACCTCCGATGCCGTCTCGAAGGCGACGGGTCTTGGCGTCTTCGCGAAGGACATGAAGCAGCTCAATCTGATCGGCGCCGTCGAGGCGACGGTCCCGGCCGAGCAGCTGAAGAAGCTCGCGGGCGTCCCGGGCCTCACGGTCACCCCGAACGCGGACGTGAAGCTCTCGGGAACCTCGGGCCTCGCGTCGGGCCAGCTCTGGCCTTACGAGTCCGGCAACGCCCATCTCTGGGCGGGAGATGCGTCCCTGTACGCGGGCAAGATGCCGGCGATCGCAGTGGTCGACTCCGGCATCCAGCAGCGTTCGGACTTCGGGACACGCGTGATCGCGAGCGTCAACCTCTCGACGATCGCAGGCAATACGTCGATGGACGACCAGCGCGGGCACGGCACGTTCGTCGCGGGCATCGCGGCGGGCGCTTCGCCCACCCTGGCAGGCGCTGCACCCGGAGCACCGCTCGTCTCCGTCAAGGTGATGAACAACCAAGGCGTCGCGAAGACGTCCGACGTGATCACCGCGGCGCAGTGGATCCTCGACAACAAGACCAGGTACAACATCCGGATCGCGAACTTCTCACTGCATTCGAGCTACAGCACGAACTTCTATCGTGACCCGCTCGATCAGGCTGTCGAGAAGCTCTGGTTCGGAGGCGTGGTCGTGGTCGCGGCCGCAGGCAACTACGGCACCGCGACCGGGCCCTCGGGCGTGCTCTACGCCCCGGGCAACGACCCGTTCGTGATCACAGTCGGCGCGGTCGACCTTGGCAACACCATCAGGTCGAACGACGACAGTGCTGCGCCGTTCTCGGCCTACGGGTACACGCGGGACGGGTTCTACAAGCCGGATGTCTCGGCGCCGGGCCGCTACATGGTCGGCCCGGTCCCGGCCGGTTCGACGCTCACTGTCCAGAAGGCGGCGAACCTCGTCGGCACGGATCGGATCCAGCTCTCCGGCACCTCGTTCGCGGCTCCGGTCGTGGCGGGAACGGCTGCGCAGATGCTGGCCCGGCACCCCGGTTGGACGCCTGACCAGGTGAAGGGCGTGCTGATGCGGACGTCCCGTGCCCTGCACACCTCGAACCCGAAGGCGGCCGGTCTCGGCGAGATCACTGCCAGCCGTGCGGCTGCAGCGACCTACGCTCCGAACCCGAACCTCGGGCTCGACCGGTACGTCTCGTCCTCGGGCGGCTCCGGCTCCTCGTTCGACTCGATGAGCTGGGCGAACGCAGCCAAGGCCTCCATGTCCTGGAACTCGATGTCCTGGAGCAGCCAGAGCTGGAGCGATCAGTCCTGGAGCGATCAGTCCTGGGCGAGCATGTCCTGGACTGACATGTCCTGGAGCTCGATGTCCTGGAGCTCGATGTCCTGGACTGACATGTCCTGGACTGACATGAGCTGGACGGATTCCTCACAGGAGGATGCGGCGGAGGGCGACGGCATCGGCGGCACCGCCGGCTACGTTGTCGACCCGACCGAGATCGCGGCGGCGGCCACAGATCCCTCCCTGGCGGTCACCGTCGATGGGATCAGTCCGCTGGTTGCACTCGGCGTGACCGGCTCGCTGCTCCCCTAGGAGCGGAACAACGTACGACCCACTCGAGGGCCCGCTCCGGCGGGCCCTCGACGTTGGGTGCCTCACCCGTACGGGGGATCTGCTCGGGCGGCACCGAAAAGGGGGATGAGAGGGCAACGATTTGCGCCGTAACTTCCAGTGTGAGAGTCACTGCGGCCCGCGCGAGCGCGCGGAAGGAGAAGTCCTGAAATGAACCGGATTCCGAGCGGCGTGTTGCTCAAAAGCGACCCGGCCGACGACGCTGAGCGTCGCGGTCTGCCGCGTGCTGCAGGCCTCTACGGGATCGCGATCGGGGTCGCGGCGTTCGCCGCCGCACTGCCCTTCCTGGTTCGGCTTGGAAGCTCCGAGACATCGAAGTGGACGACGTTTGGGGTGCTCGCAGTCGGAGCTGCCGCCTCGCACACGTACACGGTGCGGACCGCACGCGACAGTGCGTTTCACACCTCGTGGGTGTTCCTGATTCCCGCCGCATTCCTGCTGCCGCCCGAGCTCGTCGCGCTGATGAGCGTCGTGATGCACGTGCCTGAGTGGCTGAAGGAACGCTACGCCTGGTACATCCAGAGCTTCAACATTTGCAACTACACGCTCGGGAGCCTCGCGACGTGGGGAGTTGCAGACATGCTCCTCGACGCCAACGGTTTGATCCCGGACGATCACCTCCGCTGGGCGATCGCAGGGTTCGCCGCCTGCACGGTCGCCGTCGGCGCAAACCACCTCATCCTCGCGCCGATGGTCTCACTCGCGCGCGGCCATTCGCTGCGAGAGGCCGGCGTCTTCTCGTTCGAGAGCCTTTCGACCGACTTCATCCTCGCGACCCTCGGGCTCGCGTTCGCCGCGTTCTGGAGCACCAACCCGTGGCTGATCCCGTTCGCGGTCGCCCCGCTGCTCCTGATCCACCGCTCGCTCTCGATCCCGCAGCTACAGGCCGAGGCCCGCGTCGATGCGAAGACCGGCCTCTTCAACGCGCGGCACTTCGCGGTCGTCATGCAGGAGGAACTCGCCCGCGCTCAGCGCTTCCAGCGCCCGATGTCCCTGATCATGGTCGACCTCGACCTGCTGCGTGACATCAACAACACATACGGTCACCTGGCCGGCGACGCCGTGCTGCGCGGCATCTCCGAGGTGTTCCGCCAGCATCTTCGCCACTACGACGTCCCGGCCCGTTTCGGTGGTGAGGAGTTTTCGATCCTCCTACCCGAAACCCCGCCGGAGCAGGCGTTCGAGATCGCAGATCGCATTCGCAGCACCGTTGCCGCCAAGCTGTTCGAAGTCGAGACGTCGAGCGAGCCGATCCGCGCGACGATCTCGATGGGCATCGCGGGCTTCCCACGCGACGGCCACGAGGCGAACGAGCTCGTGCACCAGGCCGACCTCGCGGTCTACCGAGCGAAGCTGCAAGGCCGCAACCGCGTCCTTGACGCCTCCGACGAGCTGCTGCTCGCCCAGCCTGAGAAGCGGGCGCCGCGGCTCGCCTCGCTAGCCGAAGCGCCCTACGACAAGGCGACTCCGTTGCCGCCCGCCGCCGAGATCATCCCCGAGCTCGAACGTCGGAACGCACGCCCGCACACGACGCCCGTGCCGCGCTTCTTCGAGGTCCCGCGCCGGCTCGCGCTGCTCGTCGGGCTCGTCGGCGTGCTCGGCTCGCTCGCGGGCGCCGCGGCTGCCGTCTTTGGCTCTTCCACGGACGTGATCGGCCTCGTGACGATCGTGCTTCTCGTCGGCCTCGGGCAAGTGCTGTCGCTCGAAGTGGAGCAGACGGGCTCCATCTCGGTCAGCGCCGTCGGTGCGCTCGCGGCCGCTGCGATCGTCGGGCCGCGGGCCGCCCTCATGCTCGCGATCACCATGTCCGCGGTCGAATGGAGCGCCAGGCGCGCCGTGTTCCATCAGCTGCTTTTCAACGTCGGCGCTCTGTCGCTCGCGTCACTCGGGGCGGCGGCCGTGTTCTCGTTCCGGATCTCCGGGACGCTCGGCCCGGGACTCTTCGTTGCGTCGGGCCTGCTCGCCGGGCTCGTCTACTTCGTCGTCAACATGGGGCTCGTCTCGGTGGCCGTCGCCGTCGAGGGCCGAGAGAACCCACTCCGCGTCTTCAGGGAGCGGTTCAGCTGGCTCGCTGTGCACTACGCGGTCTACGGCTTCATCGCGGCAGTGATCTACGAGGCGTCCAGGCCGATCGGCGCGTGGGCGATCGTCGTCTTCGCCCTGCCGCTCTTCCTGATGCGCAAGACGCAGGAGGCCTACTTGACCCACACGCAGCGCTCCGCCCAGAAGCTCCGGGCCGCCGCTGAGACGATTCAGATTCAGAACGTCTCGCTCGAGCAGGCGAACAGGTTGCTCAAGGAGCGCTCGACCGCGGCCATGGAGTCCCTCTCGGCGACCGTCGATGCGCGTGACGCCTATACCGCCGGCCACTCCCGCCGGGTGCAGCAGCTGGCGCTGGCGGTCGGCCGCGAGCTCGATCTCTCACACGCCGAGCTTGACCTGCTCGGCCACGCCGCTCTTTTCCACGACATCGGGAAGCTCGGTATTCCGGACGCGATCCTCCTGAAGTCGTCGAGCCTGACGGGGACGGAGTGGGAGGTGATGGCGAGCCATGCTGAGGAGGGCGCGTCGATCATCAACCGCCTGGGCTTCCTCAGCGACGCTGTGCCGGCGATCCGCCACCACCACGAGCGCTTTGACGGCCAGGGCTATCCGGCGGGCCTCTCCGGCGAGGACATCCCTCTCGGCGCCAGGATCATCCACGTCGCAGACGCGTTCGACTCGATGCTGACGACGCGTGTCTACCGGCCCTCGCGCCCTGCGCACGAGGCGCTTGTCGAGCTTCGTCTGAACGCCGGCACCCAGTTCTGCCCACGCTGTGTGGCTGCGCTCGACGCGATCGTCGCGACCGAGATCGCCGGCGACCGGCGCGAGGCTCAGCTCGTCGACTAGCCTCTACTTGCATTTCTTGTCGTTCGCTCTACCATAGTTGGTAGTGGCGCGGAAGCCGTATCGCGCGGTGGCCGGCATCGACCCGCAGGCCCTTGCGGCGTTCCAGGCGGGGCTTCGCCGCCGGTACACCGACGAGCAGATCCTCGACGAGCTGCGGGCCTCAGCCGAGCGCCTGGGTCGCTCGCCGACGATGAAGGAGTTCGCGGACGATTCGGGATCGCAGGTGCATCCGCAGACCGTGATCGAGCATTTCGGCGCGTGGAACGCCGCGAAGCGCGCCGCCGGCCTGATGCCCCGCCGGTTTGCGACGCGCGAAGAGCTTGTCGACCAGCTGCGCCGGCTCGGCACGGAGCTCGGCCGCACCCCGACCGCCGAAGACATCAAGCAGCGGCGCGGGTCGATGCCGTCGACCTCTCTCTACTGGCATACGTTTGGATCGCTGGCGACTGCGCTGCGGGAGGCGGGTTTCGACGTGGCGGTGGGGGAGGAGCGTCTCGAGCGTGCGATCGCGCAGGGCTGCGAGCTCTCCCGGTCGCTCGGGCGGCTGCCGAAGTTCGGCGACTGGCAGGCTGCCCGCCGAGCGGAGGCGGCGATGCTCACCGAGTGGCAGGTCTACCGGATGTTCGAATCGCGACGGGGCGCGTGGGCGACTTTCCAGTTCCTGATCCGGGAGCGGTTGGTCGAGGACGGGACGGGCGTCGGGTCTGACGGCTCGCTTGTCTAGGCGACAGCTGCGAGCGCCGCGAGGCGGCTGAGGCAGAACTCCCGCTCCTGGGGAGCCCTGACCGACGGCAGCGGATGGTCCTCGACGTAGTCGAAGTCCGGCCGGAACCGCCGGCGGCTGACGATCTGGCCGTTCTCGACGGCGAGCAGTGTCCCGTCGCGCACTTCGCGCTTGCGAAGACGCATGGCGCAGTAACGCTCGGCGACCTCGAGGGCGGTCTTCGTCGAGGCGAAGAACACACCGTCACGGCCCTCGCCGATCCACATGGGTCGGCCGATGCCGCGGGCGAGGAAGATGACGCCGGGCTCACGCGCGTCGATCCAGGCGCTCGCCATCGCGCCGCGCAGGTGCTCGAGGGCACGGGCGTCGTTGCGCGAATGTGCGGCGACCGCGAAGATCGCCTCGGAGTCGACGGTCATCCGCGGCTCTATACGCGAGCAGGAGTGGGGGGCCAGCAGCTCGTCGTCGTTCAGGATGATCCCGTTGTGGATCCCCACGACCGGCCCGTGCCGCACCGGGTGGTTGTTGGCAGCGATCGATGGGTGACCCTTCGTGTAGTCGCGGACGTGGACGAGCAGCTGGTTCGCGCTCTCCGGGACGGAGACGCGCTCCAGGAGCTTCGAGGCCGGCGTGCGCTGCTTGACGACGGTGGGATAGGTCTCGGCCGGTCCGCGGTAGGCGTACCCGACGGCATCTGCGCCACGTTCGGCGATCGCGGCGAGGAGTGACTGCGCAGCCAACGTCCGCTCGATGTTCGAGCGTGGACGAAGGCTGTATCCCGCGATTCCGCACATTTCAGTCGACCTCAGGTTGTAGGACGGGTCATCGTCAGATTTGTTGCAAACCTGAATACCCTCTTTACTTCTCAAGCCCGGCGCTCCTGCCGCCGATACGGATCGGGTGGAACAACCACTCCCCGAAGCCGCCCTCGAAATCGACACCGCCGAGCCGGTGCTCGAACTCCTCCCGGCGCTCGACGACGTCGACGCGCCGGACGAGGTCGAGGAAGAGCCCGACAACGCGTTCCTGAGCGAGAACGATCGGCTGCAGAGCGCCGACCCGCTGAAGCTCTACGTCCGCCAGATGGGCGACGGCAGGCTCCTGACGCCGGCCGAGGAGCGCGAGCTTGCACGCCGCAAGGATCTCGGCGACGAAGCTGCGAAACAGCGTTTGATCGAGTGCAACCTTCGGCTCGTGATGTCGATCACTCGGAACTACACGAAGGCCGGTGTGCCGCTCCTGGATCTGATCCAGGAAGGGAACATGGGGCTGATCCGTGCCGTCGAGAAGTTCGACTACAAGCTCGGCTTCAAGCTCTCGACCTATGCCACCTGGTGGATTCGCCAGGCCGTGACGCGTGCTCTCGCAGACCAGGGCCGCACGATCAGGCTGCCCGTGCACGTCGCCGAGCAGGTGCGCCGCGCTCAGCGCTCGCGCCGTCATCTCTCGCAGAAGCTGAACCGCGAGCCGACCCCGGAGGAGATCGCCAAGGATTCCGGCTTCCCGGTCGAACGCGTCCGCGAGCTCTTCGACCTCGTCGAGGATCCCGTCTCGCTCGAGACCCCGGTGGGGGACGGCGAGAGCATGGTCGCCGACCTGATCGAGGACGTCACCTCCGAGTCTCCCGACGCGGCCTCGAACGTCAGGGCGCGCTCCACAGAGCTCGCCGCGGCGCTCGAACGGCTGAACCCGCGGATGAAGCACGTCGTCCTGCGCCGCTTCGGCCTCGACGGCAAGCTGCCCCAGACGCTCGAGGAGGTCGGCAACGATCTCGGCATCACGCGCGAGCGTGTGCGCCAACTCGAGACGCGTGCCCTGCGCGAGCTGCGCACGGTGGCACCCGGGCTCGCGTTGTACCTGCAGTCCTGACCTTCGGCTGCGCCGAACGTCTAGAAGAGCATCGCGCTACGAGTAGGAAAGGGCGACTGCTTCCATCTCGTGCAGCGTCGCGAGGCGCTTCAGGGCTTCGACCTCGATCTGGCGCACGCGCTCGCGGGTCAGGCCCAGGCGCTTGCCGATGTCCTCGAGCGTCTTCGGCTCGGCGTCGTCGAGCCCGTAGCGCAGCACGACCACGTGCCGGTGCCGCTCGGGGAGTGCCCGGAGCGCAGCGGCCAGGGTCTGTGAACGGAGGGAGTCCTCGACCTGCTCGTCGGGAAGCTTGCCCTCGCCGGGCACGAAGTCGCCGTAGACCGCGTCCTCGCCGTCGCCGATCGGCGCGTCGAGCGACGTCGAGGCCCTGGCGGCCGCCTTGACCTCCTTCGCCTGCTGCAGCGGCAGGTTCGCCTCGTCGGCGATCTCCTCGAGCGTCGGCTCGCGGCCGAGGACGGCCCACAATGAGCGCTCCGCGCGGTTCATCTTCTGCATGCGCTCGACGATGTGGACGGGCATCCGGATCGTCCGTGCCTTGTCGGCGAGCGCGCGGGCGACCGCCTGGCGGATCCACCAGGTCGCGTAGGTCGAGAACTTGTAGCCGCGGCGCCAGTCGAATTTCTCGACGGCGCGGATCAGGCCGAGCGTTCCTTCCTGGATCAGGTCGAGGAACGGCAGTCCCTGGTTGCGGTAGTTCTTCGCGATCGAGACGACGAGCCGGAGGTTCGACTGGATCATCCGCTGCTTGGCCAGCACATCGCCCTGCTCGATCTTCTTCGCGAGCTCGACCTCCTGGGCGGCGGTCAGCAGCGGATGGCGGCCGGCCTCGCGCAGGAAGAGCTGCAGCGCGTCGGTCGTCGTCTCCCACGAGATCTGCAGCGGCGGCGGTGGCTCGGGCGCCGGCTCGGGCTTCGCCTCGCCGTCCTCGTTCAGGTCGTTGATCAAGTCGATCGAGCGCGTCTCGAGCTCGCGGTGGACGGCGTCGATCTCGAACGAGTCGAGGTTCAGCGGCTCGAGGATGTCGTTCAGCTCGGACTGGCGGAGATTTCCGCGTTCCTCGGAGGCGTCGACCAGCTGGCGCAGGTCGTCGCTCAGGAGGAGGATGTCCGTCTCCGTCGCCACGCTGGTCTCATCTAGCCAGGGATGGCTCGGCCCAAACCCATTCTTGCTCTGGGTTTCCTAGGCACGCACGAGAGTCAACGTTATGTCAAGTCAGAACAGAAACGTCCGCTGGGGCCCGCCGGGAGCGCGCTTCATCCACAGCCTTCTCCCCAGGCCCCGAGAAAAGCCGTGGAAATGTGGACAATCTCTCGACCGCAAAGTGCGCGTTTTTCGCTCCGCCAGGGCTTGAACGGACACGGCCGGCGCGCTACGTTCTCGGAGCACCGAGCACGGAGCGCGAGTAGGTCGAAGCCGCTCCCGAGGGCCGTAGGCACAAAGCCGCAAGGCGGAAGGCCGATAGTTCCCGGGGAAGGTGGACAAAAGCGCAACCGGCTCGGTGAATTTTTTTTGTCCACCCCTTTGTAGTGCGCAGCAAGAA
This sequence comes from Gaiellales bacterium, assembly GCA_038216085.1. Classification (GTDB taxonomy): domain Bacteria; phylum Actinomycetota; class Thermoleophilia; order Gaiellales; family Gaiellaceae; genus PALSA-600. Next base: position 15,897 of record JBBQQI010000001.1, read on the forward strand.
CCGCCAATTCGGCACGCGCATGCAGAAGTTTCCGCAAAGAGCGGGAAAGGACGTGTCGGAGGCCTTGAACTCGGGAGCCCCAGGCCCTAGGTTTCCTCTTGCACCGAGCACGGAGCGCGAGTAGGTCGAAGCCGCTCCCGAGGGCCGTAGGCACAAAGCCGCAAGGCGGAAGGCCGATAGTTCCCGGGGAAGGTGGACAAAAGCGCAACCGGCTCGGTGAATTTTTTTGGTCCAAAACGGTAGGATCGCGCCCATGCATCTGCGCGCACCCGCGATCGATCACGGAGTGATCTCCTTCATCTGGGCCCTCTTCTTCGGGCTGCTGATCTGGCTCGGCGGATCGATGCTCGGCTACAACGGCGCGGTCACGTTCATGCTCGGAAGCGTTGCGGCCTTCTTGATCTTCCTCTTCGTCCGCGTCTACGGCGAAGAGGAACCGCGCACGCCCTGATGGCCGACGAGCGCGCGGACGAGCAGCCGCGCCAGGTCACACCCGAGCGCCCGCTCGAGGCGCACAGACGCTGACGGCCGGTCGTCGGCGACAGCGGTGCAGTGCACGAGGAGCAGTCCTGATCCCCTGGTTCTCTCGGAACCGGCGTGAAGCTGCGGTGGAGCTTGCGGCTGAACGTTCATACGACCGTTCCCTCTATCGGCGGGAACGGCGCCGCAAGAATCCCTGGCGGGAGTGAACACGTCTACTCAAGTGCGAGACGGCGGGCGTCGAAGGCGCCCGACCAGAGCTCGGCGTGGAACTCGTCGACGGTCGACGCAGCGTCGCCGTCGAAGATGTGTTCCACCACCCCCACCTCGCGGTCGTTCACGAACGGCACGTCGACATGGGCGCGCGAGACGAGGTTGACCGAGAGCTTCCCGCAGGCAGGGCAATGCACGAGCAGGCCGACGCGGTCGCCGGACGCCGCCGGCGCTAGCAGCCGGAACGACGACGGGAACACCGGGCGCGGGCGCTCCTCCGGCCAGCAGAAGAAGCTCCACGGCCACTGCCCCGCTTTGATGTGCGTCGCTGCGAGCTCGCCGAGCTCGATTGCGAGCGGCTCGACCCGCGAGGTCATCAGGTTCAGGTACGGCGTCGAGTCGCCGAGGCCGAGCGGCGCCCAGTCAAGCTCGTCGTGTGTCAGCAGGCCCGGGTGCTCGGCGCCGCACCCGCAGTCGAACTCGACGCGGTAAACGGCCGGGCTGTGCGCGCCCGGCAACTCCTGCAGCCGGCGGAAACGCGAGAGCAGAACATGCGCCTCACCGTGGACAGGGCACGAGAACGTGTAGCTCGTCGTCAACGTGTCGTACATCGATCACTTCTATCGGAACCGACGGACATGTACGAGACCCCCGGAAGCGTTAGTTAGTAGTCGATCAGCGCGTGCAGGTCGAGCCCGTTCAGGCGCTTGCGTCCGTCGAGGAAGGTCAGCTCGATGATGAAGCAGGCCCCCACCACTTCGCCTCCGAGCTGCCCGACGAGCTTGCAGATGGCCTCGACGGTGCCGCCCGTTGCGAGCACATCGTCGTGGATCACGACCCGTGCGCCGTTCGGAATCAGGTCCGGGTGCAGCTCGAGCGAGTTCTGGCCGTATTCGAGCGCGTAGCTGACGCTCACGGTCTCCGGCGGCAGCTTGCCCGGTCGCCGCGCCGGCACGAAGCCGACGCCCGCGGCCTCTGCGATCGCGGCGCCGAGAATGAACCCGCGCGCCTCTGCGCCGACGACGATGTCGGGCTTCTTCTCCTTCACCCAGTCCGCGAGCTGCCCGACCGTTTGCTTGAGGGCCGCCGCATCGGCGAGCAGTGGAGTGAAGTCCTTGAACCCCACGCCGGGTGTCGGAAAGTCGGGAACCTCGCGGATCTTCGTGCGTAGGTCGATCAAGGCGCGGCGCTGTTCATTGAGCCAAGTCTCGCAGGTCGCGCCAGAAGAGCAGCGACTGAAGCTCTGCTGCAAGCTCGGCCAGCTGCTGCAAGTCCCGGAGGCCTTGCGCGCGGCGCTCGTTGCTGCGCGCGCGCAACGAAGGCGCGACGAGCTGCTCGAGCAGCGCGGCCTCGCGACCTGCGGCAGTTCGAAACGTGCGCAGGTGGCGCGGGTCGACGCCAAAGCGAGCCAGCTGTGCGCAGGTCGCCGCGACGTCGGCGTCCGATTCCGGATAGCGCTTGTCCGCCCCCGTCCCCTGCGGCCCGAGCAGCCCGAAATCCTCAAGCTCCTTGGCGAGCTGTGCGTTGATGCCGGCGCGATCGCAGAGGTCGTCGAGCGAGATCAGATCCTCCACCGCGCCGAGGGCGGTCGGCTTGCGCCGCTTGCGCTCCTTCTGTCCGGGCGCGTCGAGCTCATCCTTGATCACGCGCAACGGCAGGAACTCGTCGCGCTGCAGCCGCAGGATCGTCTGCAGCCGCTCCAGGTCGTCCTCGCTGAAGAGCCGGTAGCCACCCTGTGTGCGGCGCGGCGTCAGCAGCCCTTCGTCCTCGAGGTACCGGATCTTCGAGATCGAGATGTCCGGAAACTCCTCGACAAGCCGCCGCACGACCTCGCCGATGCGGAGCAGCCGCTCACGCTGCGGCGGTTGCTGGGCGGCCATGCTGGTCACGCGATGAACGTCATCCGATACTTGCCGATCTGCAGCTCGTCACCCTCGGCCAGCGGCGCCTCGTCGATGCGCTTGCGGTTGACGAACGTGCCGTTCAGCGAGCCCAGGTCCTCGACGACATAGGTTCCGGCGCGTTCGATCAGCACGGCGTGGTTGCGCGACACCGTGACGTCGTCGAGAAAGATCTCGCAGTCAGGGGAGCGACCAATGCGGGTGCGCTCGCCCATCGGCTTGAAGCTCTCCCCCGCCCTGCCGCCCCCGGCGCGTACGACGAGCGCCGGGCCCTCGAGCCCGAAGTCCTCGTTCTCGAGGTGGTCGTTGATCTCCTCCGGCGAAAAGGTCTGCGTCGTCTCGACCGCAACCTCGCCCTTCGAGAGCAGCGCACCGCAGCGCGAGCAGTAGTTGGCCGCCTCCGGATTCTGGAAGCCGCACTCACTGCAATAGACCATGCTCACCCGCGTCCCTCACCGGCGGCTTCGCCGCCTGTCGCCGGTGTGGCCACGGGGCCGTTCAGGCCCGTACCTCCGTACTGTTCCCTCCGGCCCCGCGTTCCCACCGACGACTGAGGAACGCGGGTCGGCGGGACGCCCGGGCAGCGCTGCCTCGAACCGCAGGTCATACGGGCGGCGCAGCCTTTCCGGTCAGGATGTCTGTCAGGCGGTCGACGTCGACCTGGTCGAGGACGCTCCGCCCTCCCGAGGCCTGCAGCCGCGCGACAAGCTCCGCGCGCAGGATGTCGATTCTGCCGTGCAGGATGCGGCGCTGGTAGCTCACGTCGCGCTCCTGCTCCTCGAGGTCGCCGATCAGGCTCTTCAGCTCGTCGTCGGAGAGTGAGCCAAAATCTGGGAGCGGTTCCACGGTGCCGCCTTTCGTTTCGTCGGTCGGAAGACCGGATTCCAGCAGAGAGTGCCAGAACCGTCAACCTCAGGTTAAGGGTTCAGGAGCGGGCGCCGATCTCCTCCCGCTCGATCACGCCTGTCACGATCTCCCGGATCTCGGCCTGCAACTCACCCGAGACCTCGGTTGTTTCTCCCTCAGCGTAGAGGTGGACGAGCGGCTCGTCGGGGTCCGGGAGCACCTGCACCCAGCCACGATCGTCGAAGACCTTGATGCCGTCCCGCAGGTCGACGTTGGCGTCGGCGAAGCGCTCGTTGAGCACGCGCATGACCGTCCCCTTCAACGCCCAGGGGCATTGCACCTGGCGGTGGATCAGCGTCGGACGCGGGAGCGTGGCCGTCAGCTCGGACATGCGCTGCGGCGGCTGGGTGGCGAGGAGCTCGAGCAGCTTGCAGAGCGACGCCATCGCGTCGTAGGCCGGCAGGAATTCCGGGAAGACATAGCCCCCACCCATGGCGCCCGCGAAGATGACGCCGTCCTCCGCCGCGATCCGTGTCAGCTCGGGCAGCGACGTGGGCGTGCGCACGACCTCCAGGCGGTCGCCGACCAGATGCTCGACCTGGCTCGTCGTGTTGATCGGCACGGCGACACGCCCCTGGCGGCCGTTCTCAGCGATCAGATGCAGGTACACGAGGAGAGCCTGCTCGGGCATCACCTCGCGCCCGTTCTCGTCGATCAGGTAGATCCGCTCCGCGGACCGGTCGAAGACCGCACCGAAGTCCGCGTTGACGGCCGGAACGAGCCGCCGTGCTCCCTCGATCGTCTCACGGAGCCGTGCCGGCGTCGGGCCCGAGTCCGACTCGAACGCGTGGGCCGTCACGACCTCGACCCCGAGCGGTCCGAGCACAAGCGGCAGCACGTAGCTCGCTGCCGAGTAGCCGTAGTCGACGATGATCCGGAACCCGCGCTCGCGGATCGCCTCCGCGTTCAGGCCCGACAGCAGGTCGCTTGCATAGGTCTCCCGCGCGCGTGCCGGATAGGAGATCCTTCCGACCTCCGCGAACGGCACGCGGCGCAGCTCCTGGCGCGTGAAGTGCTTCTCGATCTCTTTCTGCAGCGACGCCGACAGCGCGATGCCTGCGCGCTCGAAGAGGCGGATCTGCACCGCCTCCGGGTCGTTGGACGCTGCGCCGACATGAAAGGCCGCGTTGTAGCCCTGCGTCTTCAGGTGATGCTTCCCGACGGGCGCCGGCAGCGTGCGGAGGTCCGCGACCTCGATCCCGGTCGAGTGCAGCCCGCTGATGATCGCGCGCTTGATCATTTGGTAGGCGGGCGCGCTCTCCCGGCTCGCGACGACTCGCGTCCCGCGCCGCAGCGCTGTGCCGAGTGCGGCGCCGAAGCGGATCGCCACCTCGGGCGTCAAGTCGACATTGACGAGGCCGAGCACGCCGTCCTTGCCGAAGAGCCGCGTTGTCGCACGCGACTCCCAGATCAGGCTTTCGTGGATCTGCGCGCCGTACTCAACTTCCTTGTACGGGTAGATGCGCACACCGGGGTAGATGACTGACTGGTCCCCAAGCACCACCTGGTCGCCGATCGCGACACCCTCGTGCACGCGCGCGTGCGAGCGCACGTCACAGTTGCGTCCGAGAATTGCGCCCTCGATCACGGCGCTGCGCCCGATGTAGCAGGAGGCGTCGATCACTGAGCGCGAGACGCGACCGCGCTCGCGCAAGGTCGTGCCGGGGCCGAGGACGGAGTACGGGCCGACCGACGACTCCGGCGAGATCGTGCAGTAGTTGCCGATGAACGTCGGTCCTTCGACGCCCTCGACGTCGTCGATCTCGACGCCCTCGCCGACCCAGACGTCACCGCGAATCTTCATGCCACCGACGTTCAGGCGCACCTTCTCGTCGAGCGCGTCGAAGTTCGCCTGGCGGTACTGGTCGAGGTTGCCGATGTCCTGCCAGTAGCCCTCGCACACGTAGCCGTAGATCGGCCGGCCCAGCTCGAGCAGCAACGGGAAGAGCTCCTTGGAGAAGTCGTAGGGCCGGTCGGTCGGGATGTGGCGCAGCACCTCCGGCTCGAGGACGTAGATGCCGGTGTTGATCGTGTCCGAGAACACCTGCCCCCAGGACGGCTTCTCGAGGAAGCGCTCGACCCGGCCGTCCTCGTCGGTGACGACGATCCCGAACTCGAGCGGGTTCTCGACCGACTTCATCCCGATCGTGACCGCGGCGCCCTTCTCCTTGTGGAACTCGACGATCTTGCCGAGGTCGATATCGCAGAGCGCGTCGCCGGAGATGACGAGGAACGTCTCGTCGAGCACGTCGCTTGCGAGGCGCACCGAGCCGGCCGTGCCGAGCGGGCTCTCCTCGACGGAGTAGGAGATGTTCAGGCCGAGGTTTTCGCCGTCGCCGAAGTAGGAGCGAATCGCCTGCGGCAGGAACGCGACGGTGATCACGACGTCCTCGAACCCGTGGTCGCGCAGGAGCTCGAGGATGTGCTCCATGCACGGCTTGCCGACGATCGGCACCATCGGCTTCGGCTGATTCGAAGTGAGCGGGCGCAGGCGCGTGCCCTCCCCTCCCGCCATCACGACCGCCTTCACGCGAAGGCCTCCTTGCGAGCCTTGCGCCCGTACATGACGAGCGATGCGAGCGCGAGCGCGAAGCCGGTCCAGAAGATCCAGAGCGGCCACTGGGTGGACGGGTGTGTCACGGTCGAGCAGCCGACACCGAGGAAGAGCAGCCACGTGGCGGCCTTGCCGAGCATGTTCACCTCGAAGCGATAGCCCCGGGCGAGCATGGTCGGTGTGATCGCGAGCAGGACGACGTCCCGGAGCGGGATCGCGAGCGCGGCCCAGGGGAGCCGGCCGGCGTGCCACTCCAAGATCACGGTGGTGCCGATCATCAGGCGGTCGGCCAGGGGGTCGGCGAACTGCCCGAACCGCGATTCGACATGCCAGCGCCGGGCGAGGAAACCGTCGATCTGGTCGGTGATCCCGGCGACCAGGAAGATCGACCCGGCCCACCAGGATCGGCCCTCGTGTGAGGCGAGGATCAGCGCAGCGAAGACCGGGATCAGGGCGAGCCGAAATAGGGTGAGCGCGTTTGGCAGCTGAGCCATCGGCGCCCGAACGGTGCGAGCTGCCACGACTGAAAGGATACGGGCGTGCCGACGCTCAGGATTCCCGGCTTCGTCAACACCCATTGCCACGCGTTTCAGCGGGCGTTGCGAGGCCGGGCAGGCGGCGGCGATTTCTGGGCCTGGCGCGACGAGATGATCGCCCTCGCGGGTTCCGTGACCGTTGCGGACGTCCGCCGCGAGTACGTCGAGGTCTACCGCGAGCTGCGGGCGAACGGCTACACGGCCGTCGGCGAGTTCCACTATCTCGGGCTCGACGAGGCGCGCGCGGCCGCCGAGGCCGCCGAGGAGGCGGGCGTCGCGTTCACGTGCCTCTACGCCTGCTACCTCCGCGGCGGGATTCCGCGCTTCCGCCAGGGCTCGGTCGCCGACTATCTGCGCCAGCTCGAGGCGCTGCGCGACGCGGGGATCCGGGTGGGTGTCGCCCCCCACTCCGTCCGCGCGTGCCCGGCGGATGCACTCCGCGACCTCGGGCGCTACGCGACCGAGCACGACCTACCGCTGCACGTCCATGCCGACGAGCAGCCACGGGAGATCGAGGAGTGCCTGGCCGAGCACGGCGTCCGCCCGATCGAACTGCTCGCGCGTGAGGGCTGCCTCGGCTCGCGGACGACGGTCGTGCACGCGACGCACGCCGATGGTGGCGAGCTCGACCTGCTGCGCGACGCGGGAGCGCGCATCTGCGTGTGCCCGACGACCGAGTCGAACCTCGGAGACGGCTTCCTTGCGGTCGCCCGCGTCTGTCATCGCCGGATCGACATGTGCGTCGGCTCGGACTCGAACGTGCGCATCGATCCGCTCGAGGAGCTGCGCGAGCTCGAAGGGATCGCACGCCGTCAGACCGGCAAGCGCGGGCTCATCTCGGCAGGCTCACTCGTCTCGATCGGCTCTGACGAGGGGGCGGCGTCACTCGGCCTCGAGTCCTGGCCCGACGCCGTCGTCGATCTCGACCATCTGCAACTGCGAGCAGTCGCCGAAGGAGACCTCTACGACGCTCTGGTCTTTGGCTGCACGGGCGACGTGTTGCGGAAGACGTCCGCCCAGTAGCGGGTGCGCACGAGGTAGGCGTACGCGGCGGCCTGGCCGTGCAGTCCCCACGCGCCGTCGTAGGTGAGGTACCGGTAACCGCCTCGGCGACGCGGGCTCGTGGCCGCGGGCTCGATCTGGGTTCCCTCGTGCCATTCGTTGTAGGAGGTGATCGTGACGCGGTCGGCGCCGGCGGCGATCGCTGCATGCCACATCGCGTCGTAGGTCGCGCCGTTGCGGCGGCGCTTCAGCTGCAGGTCACCGCTCCCGCGGCGCGCGTTGTAGCCGGGGCCAACCGATGGCGCACACCGGAGTCGGGCGGCGTGCGCCTCGGCGCAGATTCGGCGGAACTTGTCGCCCGAGTAGACGACGATGTCGTAGGTGTAGACACCGTCGAAACCGGCGCCGGCTGCGGCGCCGACCATCGCCGTCTGCGCGTAGAGCATCGAGCCGCCCGCATGCAGGTCGGCGTGTGCCCCCGCCCAATCCACGACCGGCAGGTCGAATGCTCGATAGACGTAGAAGGTCTTGATCCCGAACGCGCGCAGGTAAGCAAGATCGGCGACGACACTCGCGACGCTCCGGCCGCTGTAGGGCTCGATGTGCACTGCGACCGAGATGCCGTCGGTACGCGCTGCCGCGAGGACCGCCGGCAGTCTGGCGTCCTCGGTCGATCCCCTGCCCCACCACGACACCGCGATCTCGTCGATGCCGGCGTTGCGGATCTCGTCCATCTGCTCGCCGATCACAACGCGGTCCGACGAGGAGTACAGACCGCGCGCCGGATAGAACGCCGAGGCAATGTCGTTCGGGGGCGCGTGGCCGTGCTGTGCCCAGTGCTGGTAGGCCCCGTCCTCGGCCGTTGTTCCGTACCAGGGGTAGTAGAAGGCCGAGACCCGCGCGTCGCCCGCCCGGGCCGCAGCAGGCAGGCCGAGCGCCGCGAGCACGCTCGCGAGGACGAGACCGAGTAGGAGTTGCCGCATGGCGGGGGTGTCACAGATCATCCTTCAGCGGTCGGCCCTTGACAAGGTCAGACCGAGTCCCACCATTCGGATGCCTCCTTAGACCGCCGCGGTGATCATGATCCCGCCGTGCGCCTTCTGGCGCAGCGTTACGTGGATGCTCTCGTGCTCGAGCTCGAGCGCCGCCGCCACCTCGTCGCGGATCTGAACGGCGAGCGCCTCGCAGAACGCACCCTTGTCGTGGAAGCGGGAGAGGTAGATCCTCAGCGACTTCGACTCGAGGCACAGCGCACCGGGCTTGTACTCGATCGTGGCTGTGTAGAAGTCCCGCTGATTCGTGATCGGGCAGACGGCCGTCAGCTCGTCGCTGACGAGCTCGACCCGCTCGACGCCCGGGTTCGGGAAACTCTCGAGGCCGGCGTAGGCATCACTGCCCGCGTTGCCGAGGGCGACGAAGTCGCGTTCCATCGATCCGTAATCTACCCCTGTGCCCCGCGTCTACCTGGCAGGCCCGCCATTCGCCGACGAGTACCGCCGCCGCGCGGTCGCGCTGGTGGAGGCCGCCGGCTGGGAGCCGGTCGATCCGATGCGGCGCGACTTCCGCGGCGACACCGAGGGGCACGAGGAAGAGATCGTGGCCGGCGACCTCGTCGACATCGACTCGTGCGACGCGGTGCTCGCAGCGTTCACCGCGCCGGATGAAGGGACTGCGATGGAAGCGTGGTACGCGCATTCGCGGGGCATCCGTGTGATCGCCTTCACCGGCGGGACGCCGGTCCACCCGTGGACGGCGTTCGTCTGCGAGAGCGCGCACACCTGGCTCGAGGACGCGGTCGCGGCGCTCCGCTGACGGTTGATTGACACCAGCTCGACGGGGGTGGATAGTCACGTTTCGGGCACCGGTCATACCAAGAGGGAGAGATCATGCGGAAGACTGCGGCTCTTTTCTGTTGCGCAGCGGGCTTGCTGGCAGCGACGTTCGCCGGCGGTGCCTCCGCCGACCCGGCGAATGACCTGATCGCGACGTTCTCGTTCGCCTGCACCAACGGTTTGACGTTCTCGGCGGTTGGCATCAGCCAAAATCGCAACACGACCGGACACATCGTCATGGCGAACGATCCGTCGCTCTCGCTGAACGCGATCTTCCAGGTCAAGCGGATCGTGTTCGACGGCCAGGTCGTCAGGGACCTGAACGGATTCACCGACCGGCAGCTCATGAGCTGCACGATCACAGCCATCGATGGTCACCCTTTTGGGCCGGACGTGGTCGTCTTCGAAGGGTTCTTCACTCCGAACTCCTGACAGGAACCGAAAACGGCCCCGAAGGGCCGCAATCGCAGTCGGGGCGCCGAGATTCGAACTCGGGACCTCTAGTCCCCCAGACTAGCGCGCTAACCAGGCTGCGCCACGCCCCGCGACGTGGGCCACCGTATCAAGCGGTTTCTCAACCCGTCGCAGGGCCTTTCGCTGACGTCGCACGGGCGGGCTCGCCTATCGATGGGCGCGTGTGGCGGCCGTTGAGTTCGGCGCGCCACGACGGTGCCGAGCAGGGATTGCAACGCCGATGCTCCAGCGAGCAGAAACGGGAAGACCCGCCAGACGGCGGGCCTTCCCGTTCGTTCCGGGTAGCTCGCGCGATCAGCCTATGGGTACGGGTGTGCTCAGTGACCAGATTCGGTCTGAGACCAGCGCGCAATGGAACGTTGCGCCGGGGAGCGGGATCGCGATCGCGTTGCCCGCCGCAATCGCATTGCTGATGGCTGTGTCCGTCAGCAAGCGAGTATTGGCAGCGGTCGCGTTCGTGAACAACACCGCGACCGGCTCCCAGGCAACGTTGAAGTCAGCTCCGCCTGGGAAGTCCATCACGTGATCGTGCCCGGCCGCGCCCCGGGCGTAGACGGCGCGTACTTGATTGCCTACGATCGCGCAGGAGGCGCTGCCCGGCAAGACAGGAAGTGGCGGGCAAGCCGCGGCAAGACCAGCAATGCCGTTTCCGTGACTAGGGCAGTTATCCGTTCCGGTTCCCGCGTAGTGAATGCAGTTGAGCGGCCCAGTCGCCCCCGTCCCGGACGTTACGATCGTCGAGCTCACGGGATATTCCACGACGTAGATCGGCGACCACGACCTGGGGTTCGAGGGCACCGGATGCTGCGTTCCATTCGGCGTGCTGACGTAACCGACCTCTCCGTAGTTCTCGGCGTTGAAGACGGGTTCCAGCACGCTCTGCGCGTGTGCGGCCTCGCCGGTTGGCGGCGGCGGCGTACCTGGAGCTGCCGCGACGACGGCAACGCCGATCGCGAGCACGAACGACGCCACGACTGCCACGAGCAAGAGTCGCTGTTTCATAACGCCCTCCCCTTCTGTGCGTGTACTTCGAAGTGAAAGAGCATACGACGCTGAACGTGCAAATAACAACCGACGTTCAGGGCTCCGACAGTTTCTCCACCTCTTTCGCCCGATTCGCCCGATCGGTAGCTTGCGTTCGTGTCCGCAGGCTGGCCTCCACTTCCGTACGAGGCGTGGAGCCCGCTGACGCCGAATCGACTGGTCGGCGAGGTGACACGCGACGCCGCCCGCCGGCGACTTCATCACTCGCAACTCGATGGACGCCGAAGAGGTCGCCGTCGGCTGGTGGCCCGGCGACGCCCGCTATCCGCGGGCCGCGTTCTACGCACACGTCCAGCCGGTACAAGAGGACTTCGCAACGGCGACTCTCTCACAGACGGCCGCACACTGGGACGAGGAGCTCGGCGAGTTCATTCTCGACTGGGACGACATCCGCGACGGCCCGCACCTGCATGCGGCCGCCCTCGAGTTCGCCCGCTCCGCAGTCAGCAATGCCTGCGCCGTGTGCGGCTAGGTCCGGCGCTCTCGGCGAGCGCTAAAGGGTGTTCCGCCGCCGGTCGCCTGACCTTCCCCGCAAGCGACCCTCTGACTGCACCGCAAGTAAAGGCTCGGTGGGGCCCCTAACCCCCCAGTGGTCGCTTGCCGGGACCCCACCGGACCATTAGCTAAGACGCTCGGACGGTTCCGTGGTTAGGTGTTTACGGGTTCAAACGCCGAAAGAGGCGGTCGACGAGCTCTGGCATCGCCTCCAGCTTCTCGGTGATCACCCGCAGCCGGTACTCCCGAAAGAACTCCGCTTCGACGTCGAGGGCCTTGGCCAGCGTCTCGACGACGTCGTTCGAGGGCACCGGCCTGTTGCCGTGCACGAGGTGATTCAGATAGCCGGCCGAGAGGCCGGTCTTCGCGGCGAGCGCACGGTAGGTGACGCCCGTCTCGTTCATCAGCCGCTCGACCGCGGGGCCGAACGACTCGGATGCGTAGCGGCGGCGCTTGGCCACCTAGATCTCCTTGCCCAAGTCGGCCAGGCTCACACGTCGCTCCCGGCCTGTCGCGCGGTCGCGGACGTCGACGGCACCGTCGTCGAGGCTCTTCTTGCCTGCCGTTACACGGATCGGGATACCCATCAGGTCAGCGTCTGCGAACTTTTCGCCAGGACGGAGCTCACGGTCGTCGAGCAGCACGTCCTTCCCGGCCGCCGAGAGCGTCTCCGCAGCCTGCTCGGCGATCGCCTCGGCGCCGAGGAGCTGCACGAGGTGGACATCGTAGGGCGCGACCGATGCGGGCCACTGAATGCCGTGCTCGTCGTGACGCTGCTCGACGAGGGCGGCCAGCACGCGGGCCGGGCCGATGCCGTAGCTGCCCATGACGAGCGGCCGGGAGACACCGTTCTCGTTGAGGAATGTCGCGTTCAGCGGCTCTGAGTAGCGTGTCCCGAGCTTGAAGATGTGGCCGACCTCGATCGCGGTCTCGAACTTGAGCCGCCCGCCGCACTTCGGGCACGTGTCGCCCTCGGTCGACTCGCGCAGGTCGGCGAAGCGGGGCTGGAAGTCCCGGCCCGCCTCGACGCCGCGCAGGTGGCAGCCGTCGCGGTTCGCGCCGGCAACGAACTGCCCCTCGCGGAGCGCGTCGTCTGCGACGACCTCGCCCTTGAAGCCGACCGGCCCGAGCGACCCGCCCGAGGCGCCGAACGCGGCGCGGATCTCGTCGTCGGTCGCAGGACGCGAGGGAGCCCCGAGCGCCGCGTCGAGCTTCGCGGGCTCGATGCGGTCGTCGCCGCGGAGCAGTGCGAGCACCACCTTGCCGCTGCCGTCGTCGAGCGTCATCGGCATCGCCTTCGAGGTCGCCGCGACATCGATGCCGAGGAAGTCGCCGAGCGCCTCGCACGTCTTCACGTCTGGGGTCTCGACCTCGGCGGGCGCCGTCAGCGTCTCCGGGAACGTCGGTGCGCGAGGCACGCCGCGCGCCACCTCGAGGTCGGCGGCGAAGTCACCGTTCTCGCACGTCACGAGCACGTTCTCGCCCGACCCAGAGGGCGCGAGGAAGTCGAACGACTCGCTGCCGCCCATCATCCCCGACTCGGCCTCCACGCCGTAGACCCGCAGGCCGCACCGCTCGAACGTGCGCTCGTACGCACCACGCTGGCGCTCGAAGCTCTCGTCCAGCCCCGCGTCGTCGCGGTTGAACGAGTACGCGTCCTTCATGATGAACTCGCGCATACGCAGCAGCCCGCCCTTCGGCCGTGGCTCGTCTCGTTCCTTGATCGCGAAGTGGTAGAGCATCTGCGGCAGCTGCTTGTAGCTCTGCAGCTCGCGCGCGTGGAACGTGACCGTCTCCTCGTGCGTCACCGGCAGCACATAGTCGCGGCCGTTGCGGTCCTTGAGCCGAAAGATCTCCGTGATGAAGTCGCGCTTCGTCTGCTGCCACAGCTCGAGTGGCGTCAGCACCGGCATCAGCATCTCCTGCGCGCCGAGCGCGTCCTGCTCCTCGCGGATGATCTGCTCGATCTTCCGGTGCACCTTCCACCCGAGCGGCAGGAACGTCCAGATGCCGGCCGCGACCTGGCGGATGAACGCTCCGCGCACGAGCAGCTTGTGGCTGACCGCCTCGGCGTCGGACGGCGCGTCGCGTAGCGTGGGCAGAAACAGGTGTGAGGCGCGCGCGATCATCGTTGCCTCCCCAGGCTACCGACGGGTCGCCGGGGTCGCCTGACCTTGCTACTCGAGCGGTATCGCCGAGGCCTCGGCCATCGCCAGCGCCGCCGGCTTCCCCATTTTCAGCCGCTTCGGCCGGAACATGCCGTCAGCGATCCAGCGGTCGATCTCGTGGAAGAGCTCGTCGACCAGGATGTCGCTCGAGACCTTCTTCAGCACGCGGCCGTGGGCGTAGACGAAGCCGACGTCACGCCCTCCCGCGATCCCGAAGTCGGCGTCCCCCGCCTCTCCCGGACCGTTGACAGCACAGCCGAGCACCGCGACCTCGAACGCCTCCGGATAGGTGCGAAGCCGTTCCTCGACCCGTTCTGCGAGTTGCTGCACACCGACGTTGTCGCGGCCGCAGCTCGGGCACGCGATCATCACGGGCCCGCGCTCGCGCAAGCCGAGCGACTTGAGGATCTCCCAGGCGGTCTTCACCTCCTCGACCGGGTCGGCGGTCAGCGAGACGCGGATCGTGTCGCCGATGCCGTCGACGAGCAGCGCGCCCATCCCGACGGCGCTCTTGATCGAGCCGGCGAACGGCGTCCCGGCCTCGGTCACGCCGAGGTGCAGCGGGTAAGGCACCTTCGAGGCGAGCAGCCGGTAGGCGCGGATCATCGTCGGCACATGACTCGACTTGACCGAGATCTTGAAATCGCGAAAGTCGAGCTTCTCGAGCAGGCGCACCTCTTCGAGCGCTGCCTCTACAAGCGCCTCGGCCTGGTCGGTGTTCGCGAGCTCCGCGAGGTGCTTGGGCAGCGAGCCCGAGTTCGCGCCGATGCGCATCGGGATGCCTTTTGCCTTCGCTGCCTCGACGACCAAGGCGACCTTGTCGTCTCCGCCGATGTTGCCGGGGTTGATCCGGACGGCCGCTACACCTGCGTCGATCGCGCGCAGCGCCAGGCTCGCGTTGAAGTGAATGTCGGCGATCACCGGCAGCGGCGAGAACCTGACGATGCGGGCGAGCGCGTCGGCGTCCTCGATCTTCGGGACGGCGACCCGCACGATCTCGCAGCCTGCGCTTGCGAGCGCTGCGATCTGCGCCGTCGTCGCCTCGACGTCGTGCGTCTTCGTGAGGGTCATCGACTGGATGACGACCGGCGCGTCGCCCCCGATCTGGACGTCGCCGACCGTGACTGAGCGCTCGCTGGCCACGGCCCTAGGGTAGCCCCCGCAGCCGAGGCGAGGTCGCTCTGAGCCCACCGCCAGTAGGCTCGAACGATGCACGGCCTGATCTTCACGGGGTTCCGCGCGTTCGTCGCGAGCGAGTACCCCCAGATCTCCGATCAGGTCTGGGAGACCGAGCCGCGCTACCTCGCGACCGCTGCATACGACGACGGCGCCTTCGCTGCGGTGCTCGGGCGCGCGATCGAGCTCTCGGGCGACACGCGGCAGACCGTGCTGCGCCGCTTCGGCATCTTTTCCGGCATCAGCACGTTTCGGCTGCTCTATCCCGACTACTACGCCTCGCACGACGACACGATCGCGTTCCTGCTCGATATCGAAGACCGAATCCATGAGGTCGTCCGCAGAACCGTCCCCGGCTCCGCCCCACCTCACCTTGACATCGTCTCGCTGAACGACGGCGGCGTTTCGATCGCCTACACCTCGCGGCGTCAATTGTGCGAGTTGCTGGAGGGGCTGGTGATCGGTGTCTCACGCTTCTACGGCGATGCGGTGCGGATCGATCAGCCACTCTGCATGCACCGTGGCGATGTGGCCGGCTGCACGTTCTTCGTCAGCCGTGCGTAGCGCCGCGCGCACGTTCGCGCTTGCAGTGCTCGTCGCGCTCGCGGGCGCGACCGCGAGCGGTCGCGCACAGACGACCTGCGCGCCGCGCGTGGTCTCGGCGGCCTACGAGGCGCGGATCGGCGCCGTGCTCGGCCACGGGTCGGACGTTCTCGGCGCACAGTTGATCAAGCGCACCGGCGGTCCGACCTACGCGGCGGCGGCGGGCGCGCTACCGCCGCTGCTCTATGCGCGGACGAGTGGCAAGCGCTCGTTGACGCGCACCGGTGTCTACTACGTCCCGTCGGCGGAGCCCGGTGGAGCTCAGGGGGCCGGATCGCCGACGCTGCACGTTGCCGACGGGAGCGAGATCCTCTACGGATCGGTCGACGGGCCTCGCCTGAGCGTCTACGCGGGTAACGATCTCTTCGGCTCGTGCGTGCGACGGTCGACGCCTGCGCGCCTCGGCGCCGGCTACCTCCCGGTGATTCGCACGGCCTACACCGACAACTCGGGCGCGCATTACACGCAGGAGTCGTTTGGCGCGCGCCTGCCGGATGGAGCGAGCGCTGCGTTTCTCCGCGTCTCGACAGATCGCGGGATGACGCGCATCGTCACCCGAGGGGGCGCGCTCACCTCCCGCCACACGCTGGCGGTCGAATGGGCGCCGCGCGAGTCGTCGCGCGCACGGGTCATCTCCGACGAGGCGTACGCGTCGGCGCGCCGCTCAGCGGCTGCGTACTGGGACGCGCGGCTCGCTGCCGGCGCAGCGATCGACGTGCCGGAACGGGTCGTGCTGGACGCCGAGCGCGCGACGCTGATCCAGAACCTGATGCTGACCTGGCGCTACAGCATCGGCAATGCCTACGAGGAGTTCTCATTCCCCGAGAGCATCGACGGCGCGCAGGTGCTGGCCGAGTACGGCTTCCACGACGTCGCAGGTGCGATGCTGCGGACGTCGTTGACGAGGCGGCCCGAGCCCTATCCGAACTGGAAGATGGGCGAGAAGCTCCTCGGCGTCGCCACCGCCTACCGGCTCTCGCACGACAGAGCTCTCTTGAGAGCTGCGACACCGCACCTCGCGGGCTACGTGCGCGTGCTCGCTCATCAGCTCGCGCACAGCTCCGGGCTCCTCGGCCGGGAGCGCTTCTCCTCCGACATCCCCGACTCGGTGCTCGGCCTCCATTCGCAGGCAGTCGCCTGGCAGGGTTTGCACGCGATCGCGCAGGTGTGGGCCTCGACGGGCCAGCCCGCCCAGGCGAAGGCTGCCGGTACCGCCGCGGCCGAGCTGCGCTCCGGTCTGCTGCGGGCGCTTGCTCGCTCGACGCGGACGGTCGACGGCACCACCTCCCTCTTCGTGCCTATGCGGCTCCTCGGCGACGAGCAGCCCTACGCCCTCCTCCCCGCTTCACGCAACGGCAGCTACTGGAACCTCGTCGCGCCGTATGCGCTCGCCTCCGGTTTGCTCGCGCGCGACCCGGCCGGCGAGCGGGCGGCGCTCCGCTATCTCCAGTCGCACGGCTCGCGACTGCTCGGTCTGGTGCGCGCCGGGGCGTTCTCGCTGTACGGCACCGGCACCGCCGCGTCCGGCATCGACCAGGTCTACGGACTGAACGCGACGCGATTCCTCGCCGACCTCGACCAGCCTGACCAGATCGTGCTCAGCCTGTACGGCCAGCTCGCGGCGGGCATGACGCGCGGAACATTTGTCGCCGGAGAAGCGGCGTCTGTGACGCCGATCGCACATGCGTACTATCGGTCCATGTACCTGCCGCCGAACAGCGTTGCGAACGCTGCGTTCCTCGAGACGCTGCGCGCGACCGTCGTGCACGAGCTGCCCGAGGGACAGGGCCTCGAGCTTGCCTATGCGACGCCGCGGGCCTGGCTCGCACCGGGCAAGCGGATCTCCGTCTCCGGTCTGCCGACGAGCTTCGGGCCGTTGACGTACAGCCTCGACGCACACCGTGACCGGGTCGATGCGGCGATCGCTGTGCCACGACTCGGCGGCAGGACGCTGCGCCTGCGGCTCCGACTGCCGCGCGGGCATCGCATCTCGTCCGTCGAGCTCGCCGGCAAGAAGCTCCGCTCATTCAGCGCGCGCACGGCGACGATCGACCTCACGGGGCGCCGTGGCCCACTGCAGATCGAGGTGCACCTTGCGCGCTGATCGCGTCGCGGCGCATGTCGCTTTGGCGGCTGCTGCACTCGTGCTCAGCCTCCCGGCAAGCGCATCGTTCGGCCCGGGCGAGACCGGTGTCACGACCGTGACGACCCGCGGCGAAGTCGCGCTCTGGCGGATTCAATACCGCGCGCACAACGGCCTGCTACGCGGAGCAACACTCGTGCTCCCTCGCTGGTACGGGCTCGGCCTGCACCCGCGCCTGCCGCTCGTCATCTCGCCGCACGGGCGAGGACTGAGCGGGCTCTCCAACGCGCTGCTCTGGGGCAGCCTTCCCGCAGCCGGCAGCTTCGGCGTGATCAGCCCCGACGGGCAGGGTCGTCTGCTTGGGGAGTATTCGTGGGGGTCGCCTGGTCAGATCGACGACCTCGCGCGCATGCCCCGGCTCGCAGAGCAGGCGCTTCCGTGGCTGCGCGTGAACCGCCGCAAGGTTTACGCGTTCGGCGGCAGCATGGGCGGCCAGGAAACGCTGCTCCTGCTCGCCCGGCATCCGCGCCTGCTCGCCGGAGCGGCCGCGTTCGACGCGGTGTCGGACTTCGCGCTCCAGTACCACGAGTTCACGAAGCTGAGGTGCAACGCTGGCTGCCTGCACGACCTTGGCGAGCCGCTCGGGGAGCGGTTGCGAAGCCTGGCGCGCGACGAGATCGGTGGTTCACCCTCGAGCCGACCGCTTGCGTTCGCACAGCGCAGCCCGATCACCTACAGCCGGGCGATTGCGGCCTCGTGCGTTCCGCTGCAGCTCTGGTGGAGCCCGGCGGACCGCGTCGTCGTGGATCAACAGCGACAGTCCGGGCGCCTCTTCTGGCGGCTTCGCAAGGAGAATCCGCACGGTCCGATCAGCGCCTACGTGGGCTTCTGGATTCACTCGCGCGAGATGCACGCGAGCTCACGCCTTCCGTTCGCGCTCGCGGAGTTCGGGTTGCTGCACCGGCGGCCGGCGGCCGTGCGTGCCGGCCTGCACATCGTCAAGGCGCCCGCCAACGCCTGCCGGCGGTAGCGTGCGCGCATGAAGGCGATTGGCGTGCTCGGTGGCCTCGGGCCGCAGGCGACGATGGACTTCGAGGCGCGTGTCCATCATGTCGCGCAGGAGCTGATCCCGCCGGCCGCCAACGGTGGCTATCCGCCGATGGTCGTCAATTACTACCGCGAGGCACCGTTCGTTGCGAACGAGCTGGAAGCACAAGACGCACCCTTGCGGGCCGACCCGCGGTTTCTCGACGCGGCGGCGAAGATCGGCGAGTTGGCGGACTTCGTCGTCATCACCTCGAACTTCCTCCATCTGTTCCGGGCGGAGATCGAGCAAGCCGCAGGTTGCGAGGTGCTCAGCATGATCGACGCGACGCTGGCAGAGGTCGGTCGGCGCCGGTGGCGCCGCGTCGGTGTTCCCGGCTTCGGAGACCCTGTCGTCTACACCCAGCCGTTGGCAGCGATGGGCCTGGAGAGCGAGACGATCGGAGGTGAGCTGCGAACAAGGCTCGACGGTGGGATCCTGAAGCTGATGGAGGGTCGCGAGGACGCAGACGCGACCCTTGCAGCACGCGAAGCCGTCGCCGAGCTACGGGCGCGACACGTCGACGGGATCATCCTGGCTTGCACCGAAATCCCGCTGTTGCTCGGCGACCTCGCAAACGCCGAGGATCTCATCAATCCCCTGCAAATCCTCGCCAGAGCCGCGGTCGAGCACGCGCTCACCTAGCCACCGCCGCGGCCGAACAGGTCATTGCGGAGCCCGAAGTACATCAGCACTGCGAACAGCGTCAGGCCGACGACCGAGTAGCGAACGTAGACGGCCTGCCGGAACGTGCGGCCGCGCACCTTCTCGACGAGCGCCATCACGATGTGCCCGCCGTCCAACGGCAGCACCGGCACGAGGTTCAGCAGACCGAGCGCGAGGCTGATCAAGCCGAGCACGAAGAGAAAGTTGCGGACGCCCTGCCGCCAGGCCGCCGCCGAGACCTTGACGATCCCGACCGAGCTCGAGACCTGGTTCGTGTCGCGTCCGGTTGCGAGGTGGCTGATGCCGCGCACGGTGCCGGAGGTGATGCTCCATGTCAGGCCGAGCGAGTCGCGCGCAGCCGTCGGCAGCGACTCTCCCGGGCCGGTGCGCGACTCGATCGCGATCCCGATCCGGTAGACGCCCTGGTCTTGGCGAGCGTGTAGCGGTCCGACGACGACGCGCTTGCCGTTCCGGGCGATCAGGAGCGTGAACGGCCTACCTTTGGTCGCTCGAATGTGGATGGGGATCTGCTTCGGCTCGACCGGCTGCCCGGCGATGCGGAGGACGTGGTCGCCTTTCTGCAGGTGCGCTCGAGCAGCCGGCGAGCCCGACACGACCCGTCCGATCACGTTCGTCTCGCGTTCGGCAGCGACGAGGAACAGACACGTGAAGAGCACGATCGCGAAGACGAGGTTGACGGCCGGGCCGGCAAAGATCGCCGTCAAGCGACGCCAGGTCGACTGCTTCCAGTACGCATCGGGAGCGAGCGCCCACTCGAGCTCCTGGTACATGCGCGCGTTCCCGAGCGCGGGTCGCAGCGCGTCGAGCTCCATCTGCGCTGCGACGTCGTCACCGCGCTCGATCGCGTCGTCCAGCCGTGCGAGCTCGGAGCGGTAGCGCTCTCGATCCTCGGCACGGAGCGTCGCTGCCAGGTCGCCCGGCGACGGGCGGTTCATCCCCGGGATCTTCACGTAGCCGCCGAGCGGGATCGAGCCGATCCCGTACTCGACTCCGCCACGAGTCGTCTTTGCGATCGCGGGGCCGAAGCCGAGGTAGAACTTCCGCGGCGTCATGCCGACCGCGCGTGCGGCGAAGAAGTGGCCGGCTTCGTGGATCATCACAAGCGCGGCGAGCCCGACGATTGCAGCGACTAGGCCCATGCGGCTCCAACCAGGTCGCGGGCGCGTCGGTCGGCCTCGCGCAGCTCGTCGAGGTCGCTCGCAGGCGCTCCGTCGACGCGCGTGAGCACGTCCTCGACGACGGCGGCGATGTCGAGGAACCCGATGCGTCCCCCGAGGAACGCCTCGACGGCGACCTCGTTTGCGGCGTTGAACGCGCACGGATACGTGCCGCCCCGCTCCCCGGCGTCGCGCGCGAGCGCGAGCAGGCGAAACGTCTCGGTGTCCGGCTCGAAGAACTCGAGCGCACCTGCCGTCAGGTCGAGCGCCGGCAGCGGTGTGGGCGCTCGGTCTGGGTAGGTGAGCGCGTAGGAGATCGGCACGCGCATGTCGGGATAGCCGAGATGGGCGATCGAGGCGCCGTCGTGGAAGCGGACAACGCCGTGCATGATCGACGTCGGGTGCACGACAACCTCGATGCGCTCGTACGGCAGCCCGAAGAGAAAATGCGCCTCGATCACCTCAAGCCCCTTGTTCGCGAGCGTCGCGGAGTCGATCGTGATCTTCGGGCCCATCGACCACGTCGGGTGCGCGAGCGCCTGCTCTGGCGTGACGTCGGACAGCTGCTCACGCGTCCGGCCGCGGAACGGACCGCCACTCGCGGTCAGGACGATGCTCTCGGGCGTGCCGAGCTGCGCGCATTGGAAGAGCGCGGAATGCTCGCTGTCGACGGGGATCAGTAGCCCGCCCCCGCGCGCCTGCGCCGCGAGGGCGAGCTCTCCGGCCGCGACGAGGCTTTCCTTGTTGGCGAGGGCGAGCGTCACGCCGTGCTCGAGCGCCCACATGGTCGCGGGCAGTCCCGCGAATCCGAGCGTGGCATTCAGGACGACGTCGGGCTGTGCGCGCTCGAGCAGGACGGTCGAATCGCCGCCGACCGCGGTCAGTGGCGCCAGCCCGTCGATCGGCGTCGAGCCTGACGAGGCCGCGACGAGCTCCAGGCCGTCGTTGGCGGCGATCACCTCGAGCGCCTGGCTCCCGATCGAGCCAGTCGCACCAAGAAGGGCCACGCGAGTCATCTGCGTGCAGTGTGCCCTGCTTTCGTAGGCTCCGGCTATGTCGAAGGCCCCCAGCGAGCCGTACCCGCCTGACATCCAGGAGGGCGCAGATGATGCCGATCTCGGCCGAGGGGTTCTCGACGCGCTCGTCGACGGCGTCGACTGGGCCAATCGTCGCGTCCCCCGGGCCTCGCTTCGCCGCGCTGAGCTTCGGCTTGTCCGCCTGACCGGCGCCGAGCTCGCGGAGGCCACGATCGGCGA
The DNA here is from genome assembly GCA_038216085.1 of Gaiellales bacterium. Taxonomy (GTDB): domain Bacteria; phylum Actinomycetota; class Thermoleophilia; order Gaiellales; family Gaiellaceae; genus PALSA-600. The sequence continues at coordinate 37,548 of JBBQQI010000001.1, forward strand.
CACGACGTTCACCGATTGCAGGCTCGACCTCGTCGGTCTGCGCACCGCGAAGCTCGAGCGGGTTGTCTTCCGCGACTGCCGGATGGACGAATGCGACTTCTACGGTGCTGAGCTGAAGGACGTGCTGTTCGAGCGCTGCTCGCTCCGCCTCGCTACCTTCTCGGCGGTCGTGCTGAACCGGGTCGAGCTGCGCGGCTGCGATCTCGCGGGGCTGCGCGGCATCGAAGCGCTGCGCGGCGCGCGGATGCCGTTCCACGACGCTCTGGAGAACGCCGCCCTCTTCGCAGCGGGCCTCGGCATCGAGCTCCTCGACTAGCCGGTCGCCCCAGGGCGGCAGCCACCGTGACGAGAGTGTGACGACCCGGCTGCGATTCCCAGCAAACGGGGGACAAACGGAGCAGCGCGCACGGTGGCAGCCACCGTGACGGAAGTGCAACGTGCGCGCGACGCGGGGCTATGTGAACGCCAGGATCGTGAAGTACGCCGCGGGGGCTGCGAAGAGCAGGGCGTCGATGCGGTCGAGCATGCCGCCGTGGCCGCCGAGCAGCTTGCCCGTGTCCTTGACGTCCATGTCGCGCTTCAGGAGCGACTCGAAGAGATCGCCGAGGGGAGCGGCGATTGCGATCACCGCTCCGAGCACGACCGACTGGCCGATCGTCAGAAAGTGCTGGTCGTACAGCGCGACGAACGCGACGAAGATCGCCGCGGCCGTGCCGACGATGAAGCCCTCCCACGTCTTTCCGGGCGACGTCGCCGGTGCCATCTTGTGCCGGCCGAGCAGTCGGCCACCGAAGTAGGCGAACGTATCGCCCGCCCAGACAGCGACGAGGACAGTGAACGCGGCGAGCCGGCCATGATCCGGCAGCTCGCGCACCATGATCAGGAACGCGAGCCCTCCTCCGATCCAGACCGCGCCCATCACGGTGCCGCTGATCGCGATCGTCGCCGCGGCGCGCGCCTCGGAAATCGCCTTCAGCACGAATGCGAGGGCGAATGTCGTGAACAAGCCCCCGACGAGCCAGGGAACGCCCGCAACCTCGGCCCCGACGAGCGCGAGCACGGCGCCGATGTACCCGGCGGGAGCAAGCGGCGCCAACGGACGCGCGAGCAGCCAGTACTCGTGCAGCGAGATGAGCGCGGCCGCGACCGCGATTCCGAAGACCCACCAGCCACCGAGATAGACGACGCCGAGCACGACCGGCAGCAGCGCGAGCGCGATCACGATCCGCGAGACCGCGTTGCTCATGGTGCGAGGGTCACCGACCGCCGAACCTTCGACGCCGCGAGGCGTATTCCGCCAACGCCGACCGAAGGTCGTGCTCGTCGAAGTCCGGCCACAACGTGTCGACGAAGACGAGCTCGGCGTACGCGCTCTGCCAGAGGAGGAAGTTCGAGATGCGCAGCTCACCGCTTGTCCGGATCAGCAGATCGGGATCCGGGAGCTCGGGCGCGTACAGATTTGCAGCAAAGACGTTCTCGTCGATGTCGTGCGAATCGACACCGCTGTCGACGAGCCTGCGCGCTGCCTCGACGAGCTCTGCCCTGCCGCCGTAGTCGAACGCGACCCACAGGTTGATGCGCGTGTTCAGCTCGGTGCGATCCTCCATCGCCTCCATCCGGCGCCGCAACTCCTCCGGTGCGCGGTCTCTGCGGCCGATGAAGCGCACTCGCACACCCTGCTCGGCGAGATCGGGCAGCTCGCGCTCGATCGTCTCGGCGAAGATCTCCATCAGCGCGTCGACCTCCTCTTCCGAGCGCGACCAGTTCTCGGTCGAGAACGCGAACACCGACAGATCGGCGATACCGACGTCGATTGCCGCCTCGACGACCTTGCGCACCGTCCGCGCACCCGCACGATGACCGGCGGCGGTCGGCAGGTGCCGCTTCTTCGCCCAACGGCCGTTGCCGTCGAGAATGATCGCGACCGATCGCGCCACATCGGGCAGATCGACCGCAGGCAGCGGCCGGATGCGCGCGAGCGTGCGGATGCGAGAAAGAAGGTTCATGAAAGCCCAGGCGTTTGCCTAGACCTCCATGATGTCGGCCTCTTTGTGCTTGAGCAGATCGTCGATCTTCGCGACGTGCTCGTCGGTCAGCTTCTGCACGCGGCCCTCGCCGGCCCGCTCGTCGTCGTCACCGACATCGCCGGACTTCGCGAGCTGGTCGAGTTGCTTGATCGCATCGCGGCGCACGTTGCGCACGGCGACGCGTCCCTCCTCCGCCATCCCGCGAACGATCTTGACGAGCTCCTTGCGCCGCTCCTCCGTCAGCTGCGGGATCGGCAGACGGATCATCTTGCCGTCGTTCGAAGGGGTCAGCCCGAGATCCGACTCGAGGATCGCCTTCTCGATCTGCTTGATCGACGTCGGGTCGAACGGCTGGATCGTCAGCATCCGCGGTTCGGGCACCCCAATCGTCGCGAGGTTCTTCAGCGGCGTCGGTGTGCCGTAATAGTCGATCGTGATGCGATCGAGGAGCGCCGACGTGGCGCGGCCGGTTCGCACGGAGTTGAAGTGGTCGTGCGTCGTCTCGACCGACTTGTCCATGCGTTGGGTTGCATCGCCCAAGAAATCGTCGATCAACGTGCGCCTCCTTCTGAAGGTCTGGCCTCGTCTGTTCTCACGATCGTGCCCAAATGCTCGCCTGCGGCGACCCGCCCGATGTTCCCCGGTGCGAGCTCGAAGACGTGGATCGGCAGATGATTGTCCATGCAGAGCGAGAGGGCCGTCGTGTCCATCACCTTCAGGCCCTGCTCGATCGCCTGCAGGTGGGTCAGCTCGGGAATCAGCTTCGCATTCGGATGCTCGCGCGGATCGGCGTCGAGAACACCCGCGACGCCGTGCTTGGCCATCAGGATCGCCTCCGCTCCGATCTCGAGCGCGCGCAGTGCGGCCGCGGTGTCGGTGGTGAAGAACGGATTGCCCGTGCCGGCTGCGAAGATCACGACGCGACCCTTCTCGAGGTGGCGCACGGCGCGGCGGCGGATGTAGGGCTCCGCCACCTCCTGCACCTCGATAGCCGAGAGCACGCGGGTGTCGGCGCCGTTACGCTCGAGCGCCTCCTGCACAGCGAGCGCGTTCAGCACGGTGGCGAGCATGCCCATGTAGTCGCCGGTGGCGCGATCCATTCCCTCTGCGGCGGCGGCCATCCCACGGTAGATGTTGCCGCCGCCGATCACGATCGCGACCTCGAGGCCGCCCGAACGCACCTCGACGAGCTCACGGGCGAGCTTGTCGACCGTCTGCGCGTCGAGCCCGTACTCACGCGTGCCCATGAGGGCCTCGCCGGAGAGCTTGAGCAGGACGCGCTTGAACGGCACGATCAGTTGGCGGAGACCGCGTACCAGGCGTAGTCAAGGAGCTCGATGCCCTGCTCTGCCAGGTACTTGCCCACCGTGGCGGTCGACTCGTCTGCGCGGTACCACGTCTGCTCGGTGAGCACCGCTTCGCCGTAGAACTTCTTGTTCAGCTGGCCTTCGACGATCTTCTCGCGCACGTTCTCGGGCTTCGAGAGCACCTCTTCGGCGTTCGCGAGGATCTCCCGCTCGGCATCGACCAGGTCCTGCGGCACCTCGACGCGTGAACCGTACGTCGGCCGTGCGAATGTCAGGTGCAGCGCCAGGCTGCGCGCTGCAGCCGGATCGCCGCCCTTCGTGTGCACGAGCGCCCCGACCTTGTTGGCCGGACCGTGGACGTAGGACGACAGCACCTCACCGTCGGCTGCTTCCATCCGCTTGGCGCCCGCGACCTGGATGTTCTCGCCGAGCTTGGCGGTGAGCGCGACGCGCGCCTCCTCGAGACCGGCTGCCGCTTCGGCGCCCTGCTCGAAGACAGCCTTCAGGACGTTCTCGGCGTAGCCGAGGAACTCCTCGTTGTTGGATACCGGCTCCGTCTCACAGCCGATCGCGACGAGCCCGCCGACGTTGTCACGGATCATCACTCCGACCTTGCCTTCGCTCGTCTCACGATCGGCGCGCTTCGCAGCCGACGCCATGCCCTTCTCGCGCAGCAGCTTGACCGCTTCGTCGAAGTCGCCGTTTGTCTCCTGCAGCGCGCGCTTGCAGTCCATCATCCCGGCGCTCGTCGCGTCCCGGAGCTCCTTGACCATTGCCGCAGAGATCTCGGTCACGCGCCCGCCTCCTCGGTGGTCGCCGGCTCTGCCGGTGCGGCCTCGGGTGCAGCCGTTTCAGGTGCAGCGCTCTCAGGTGCAGCGGCCTCGGCCTCAGGTGCGGCCGCCTCAGGCACCGCGGCGGCAGCCTTGGCGGCTTCGGCGGCTGCTGCAGCTGCTGTCTCCTCGGCCTTGGCGGCTTTCGCCTTCAGCTCGTTCTCGGTCACCTTCTTCTTGCCGGCCTCGATGCCGTCGGCGATCGCCTTGACCACGACGTGGCACGAGCGGATCGCGTCGTCGTTCCCCGGGATTACGAACTGGGCCTCGTCCGGATCGCAGTTTGTGTCGACGAGCGCGATCACCGGCAGGCCGAGACGGCGTGCCTCGCGCACCGCGAGCTGCTCCTTGCGCAGGTCGACGATGAAGACAGCCTCGGGCTGGCGACGCATGTCCGCGACTCCGCCCAGGTTCGACTCGAGCTTCTCGAGCTCGGCCTCCATCGAGATGCGCTCCTTCGCCGGCAGCAGGCCGAGCTGGGCCTCCTGCTTGAGCGCGCGCAGCTCGTGCAGCCGCTGGATCCGGTCCGAGATCGTGCGCCAGTTCGTCAGCAGGCCGCCGAGCCAGCGGTTGTTGACGTACGGCATGCCGACTCGCCTCGCCTCGTCGCGCACGGAGTCCTGTGCCTGCTTCTTGGTGCCGACGAAGAGCACCGAGCCTCCGCGCTCGGAGATCGCCTTCGCAAAGTTGTAGGCCTCGTCCAGCAGCTCCTGCGTCTGGGTGAGGTCGATGATGTAGATGCCACCGCGCTCGGTGAAGATGAAACGCTTCATCTTCGGGTTCCAGCGGCGGGTCTGATGGCCGAAGTGAACCCCGGCCTCCAGGAGGTCCTTCATGGAAACGACGGGCATGGAAGCCCCTTTCTGAGTTGGATGAGCAGAGCTCCGGCGGGGCCTCGGCGGAAGCCGGCATGAGCTACCGGCCACCGTCCACCTCGGGGTTCCCATCGGTTCGAGGGACGTGCGACGCGTCCATCGTAGCCGGGGCCGCGAGGAGCCCGCCCAGACTCGGCTCTAACGCGAGAGCTCTGCGAGAAACGCGGCCAGGTCGTCAGGCAGGTCGGAGCGCGTCTCGATCCGCTCGCCCGTGAACGGGTGCGGGAATGCGAGCTCCGTGGCGTGCAGAAACTGACGTGAGAGCCCAGGTTCGGTGACCCCGTAGGTCGGATCGCCGGCGACCGGCAGTTCGACAGCGGCAAGATGGACGCGGATCTGATGCATGCGACCGGTCTCGAGCCGCACGCGCAGCAAGGCATGCCCCGGCCAGAGCTGCTCGACCTCGAAGGTCGTCGCGGCGTCCTTCGGCGAGTCGGTGTCGAGCGACATGCGCGTCGGATCGCCGCGGTCGCGCCCGATCGCCGCCTCGATCCGCCCGGTGCGCGACCGTGGGCGCCCACGCACGAGCGCGAGGTACACACGTTCGAACGCACGCTCGCGCACAAGCACCGACAGCTTCTCGTATGCCTCCTCGGAACGCGCGAGCGCCATCAGGCCCGACGTGCCGCGGTCGAGGCGGTGGACGATTCCCGGCCGTTCGGGATCGCCGCCCGCGACTTTTCCCGCGAGCGCGTCGATGAGCGTTCCGCTCGCATGGCCGGCGCCGGGGTGCACGACCAGCCCCGCCGGCTTGTCGACGACCAGCACGTGCTCGTCCTCGTAGGCGATCCTCGGCTCGGGCGGACGCGGCAGGTCGGGCACGTACGCCTCGTCGGCGATCGCGATCTGCTCGCCTCCCTCGAGCCGGTAGCTCTTCAGCCGGGCGATGCCGTCGACGAGAGCGCCTGTCGCGACGGCGCGCTCCGCTGCCGAGCGCGAGCCGAGGTGCAGCGCGAGAAACCGATCGAGCCGCTCGCCGGCGGCCTCGGGCGGAACCGTCAGCACGGGGTCGCTCGAACCGTTCTGCTCACCGTGCGGCGACGTCGAGCGTCCGTCGCGGCGGGCGCGGCGCGCGGTCGGCGGCCACGAGCGCGACGAGCAGGATCGCGACACCGATCACGATGAAGCTGTCGGCGAGATTGAACGCCGGCCACCAGCGGATGTCGATGAAGTCGGTCACGTGATGCAGCCGGATGCGGTCGACGAGGTTCGAGAGACTCCCGCCGATCAGGAGCCCGAGTGCTGCCGGCAGCACCGGATGCCGTGCGCCCGAGCGGGCGAAGAAGACGACCATCCAGACGACCGCCGCGCCGGTGACCAACGTGACGACGGCGGTCGCGCTCGAAAACAGGCCGAAGGCGATGCCGGAGTTCTGGACGTGATGGATCGAGAGCGGTCCCGCGACATGAACCGCCTCGTCGAGCCTGAGTGTGCGCGTGACGATGTGCTTGGTCACCTGGTCGGCGAGCACGGCAGCCACCGCGACCGAAGCGAGCCCCGCCCATTGCCAGGCGCCGGCGGCAAGGGAACGCTCCGCAACCGAGACCGGAGCGAGCGCGTTGGTGGCCGAGCCGATCCGCACTTCGCCGATCGGTCCGTCTTTCAACCGACTCGCCGCTGGTCGTCGATGCAGAAGCGGGCCCAGGGGATCGCCCGCAGGCGCTCCTCGCCGATCGGCTTGTCGCACAGCTCACACGAGCCGTAGGTTCCGTTCGCGATCCGTTGCAGAGCGGCCTCGATCTCGGCCAGAACGTGCTCGACACCTTCCGCGAGCCCCTCGTCGACCTCGCGGTCGTGCGTGGCGGTCGCGGTGTCCCCGAGATGGTTGTCGGTTCCCCCACTCCCGACCTCCCCGAGCTCTTCCTCGATCGTGCCGGGGTTCTCGTCGTGCAGGAACTTTTCAGCCTTCGTCAGCCGCTCGCGCTGCTCCTCGAGGAGCTTGCGGAACTCGCCGGTTTCGATGGTGCTGCTCACGTCGCGTCCTTTCGGTCGATGCTCGCGAGCGTGACAGTCTTGCCGCCGCCGTGGCATCCGACGACGCACGGACGATCCGCGCCGGGCGAGACGCGCAGGGACAGCCGAGTCGAGACGCTCACGCGCCTCAGGTTACCCCCAGGCGAAGTCGCGTCCGGCCCAAGGGCCGTCGTCCTCGATGCTCGCGCTCTCGACGACCGGCGGCAGCGCGGCGGCCTCGGCCTCGGCTTCGACCCCGAGCTCGGGCTGCGACGCCACCAGGCGCTGAAACTCGCGCGTGTCCTCGCGGTTCGGCCACTCACGCAGCGGCGTCGCGGCAGGTGAGCCCGGCGCGACGTCCTCCGGCACGGCGGGACGCTCGGCACTCGTCTCCTCGACCATCCCGAGCGCGGCCCGGAGCAGCGTCTCGATCCGACGCGATTCGGCGAAGAGCCGCTCGCGCTCGGTCTGCGCCGTCCGCATGATCGACCGCGCCTCCTGGTGCGCCTCGGCGATGATCAGCTCGGCCTCCCGCTTGGCGAGCTCCTTGGCTTCCAACGCGGCGCGCTCGGCCGAGACGAGCGTCGAGGCGAGGAGCGTCTCGCGCTGCTGGACACCTTCAAGCACCTTTTCGGCGTCTTCGAGCTTGTCCGTGAGCTCGCCGCGCTCGCGCCAGACCTCTTCGAAGCTATCGGCGACGTCCTCGAGCACGCGATCGACCTCTGGACGCTTGTAGCCGAAGAGCGCCCGCCCCGCGCGCACGTGCCTGAGCTCGACTGGTGTGTACCGCATTCCACTCCTCCTTTAATGCAGCCGCTCGACGACGGCGACGAAGATCCGGTCAAAGGCGATCAAGGCGATCACGGCGATCATCGGTGTGAAGTCGATCGGGCCCATCTGCACCGGGATCAGTTTGCGCCAGAAGCGTAGGTAAGGCGCGCAAAGATCGTTGAGAAAGCGCTGAGCCGGGCGCAGCGAGTACGGCAGCTGGACCCAGGACGTCAGGATGTACGCCAGAATCGCCAAAATGTAGACGCTGATGAAGGCGTCCACAAACAGCTCGACTTCGGTGAGTGCGTCGAGCACCATCGGCGCTCCCTTCGCGCCTGCGGGCGCGATTCCTACGCTTGGTTGAAGAAGCCGCCGCGCTCGAGCAGGGCGGCCCGCTGCTCGGCCGAGACCTCGACGTTGCGCGGCGTCAACAGGAAGACCTTGTCGGCGACCCGCTGCATGCCGCCGTTCAGCGCATAGGTGAGGCCGCTCGCGAAGTCGATCAACCGCTTCGAGAGCTCAGTATCGGCGTTCTGCAGGTTGAGGATCACCGGAATGCCCTGCTTGTACTTGTCGGCGATCTGCTGCGCGTCGTTGAAGCTTCGCGGCAACACGAGGTGCACCTTGACGTTGCCGGGATTCGGCACCGCCTCGATGCGCGGCACGCGCGCCGGCAGCTCGCGGACACGCGACTCACGCGACGGGCGAACGGCCGGGGCGCGGGCGGTCTGCGCATCGGACTCCGACTCGGTCCAGTCGTCGAAATCCTGGCCGCGGCGGCGCGGCGTCAGCCGGCGGACGTTCGGCCGCTCGCGGTAGCTCTGCTCGAGGCTCTCCTCGGCGGCAAAGCCGTCCTCGTCTTCCCAGTCGTCGTCCTCCTCGGCGATGCCGAAGTAGACGAGAGTGCGGTTCCAGAGATCGCCGAGGGCCATTTGCAGGGAAGCTTAGTCGCGAAAGAGGATCGATCCGACGCGGATGTACGACGCACCTTCTTCGGCAGCGACGCGGAAGTCCTGCGTCGTGCCCATCGAGAGCTCCTTCAGGTCGTGCTCGGAGGCGAGCTCGCGCAGTTTCGCAAACCAGGTGCGCGACTGATCCGGGGTTGACGCCGCCGGCGGCATCGTCGAGAGCCCGCGAATGTCATGCTCGAGGTAGGAGCCGATCTCCTCCGGGGCGACCCCCGACTTCGACTGCTCACCGGCGAGATTCACCTGAACGAGCGCGGGAACCTCGAGCCTGCGCGCCGCCGAGAGGGAGTCGAGTGAGTGCACGAGCTCACAGATCCCGTTCACGACCTTGACCTTGTTCGACTGCAGGTGCCCGATGAAGTGCCAGCGGAATGCGTCGCCGTACTCGGCGTGTTTCGCCTCGAGGTCCTGCGCCCGGTTCTCACCCACCACGGTCACCCCCGCCTCCGCGAGTACCGCCATGTCGGCGAGGGTGACGTACTTCGTCGCGGCAACGACCGTCACCGACGGGCCTACCTGCTCCTGCACACGCTCGAGGCGTGCACGAATCTCGTCAGGCGACAGCACCGATCACACCCTGCACGCCACGCGCGCGCCCGTCACGACGATGCGAGAAGAAGAGCTCGGGATGATCCTGCGTGCAGAGCTCGATGCGCCCGACGCGCTCGACGCCTGCGGCTTTGAGCGCACGTTCGGCCGCTGTCACGAGGTCGAGCCTGCCCTCGACGGTCAGGTCGGCGTCGAAGAGCTCCGCCACCTCGCGCCCGACCTAGTAGCAGCACGGTCCGATCGCCGGTCCGATTACGGCAGCAGTTGGGCCTCCGCCGAGTGCCGAGACGCCCGCTCCGACGATTCCCTCCGACAGGCCGCGCCAGCCCGCATGCAGGACGGCGATCGCGCGCGGCGCGTCTGCGTCCTTCCGCACGATCGCAATCGGCAGACAGTCGGCGGACATCGCAAGGACCGGCAGCGCCGGTTCGTCTGTCCAGAGGCCGTCGCCCGGCTCGCCGCGGCCGCCCGGGCGCGCCCGGTGCACGGTCGGCGAGTGGATCTGCCGGTTGAACGCCAGCCGGTCGTACGGCAAACCGAGCGACTCGCAGGCAAGCAGGCGGTTCTCCTCGACCCGGGTAGCGTCGTCGCCGGTCGACGGCGTCAGGTTGAGCGACCGATACGGGGGCGCGCTGACGCCGCCGATGCGCGTCGTGAACGCGATCACGTAACCGTCCTCGTCCCAGAAGATCGCGCGAGGAGATCCTTCGCGCGCTCGAGCAAATGGGCGCGCGTGTTGAGAGCAGGATCGACCACGACTTCGGTGAGCAGCGCCTGCAGCGTACGTCCGATCGGCGGGCCCGGCGCGTAGCCGAGCGCGACGAGGTCGTCGCCGCTGACTGCGAGGTCTCGCAGCCGGTGCGGGCTGCGCTTCTCACGCTCGACGACCTTGCGGAACCGCTCGAGCCGGTCGAGGTCGACCTGCGGCGGCCCGTCGCCCTTGCCTCGCAGGTCGGCGTCCTTGTGGTCGAGCAGGTCGCTCGCGACCTCGTAGCCGAAGCGCGCGAGGAGCTTCCGTGCCCGCACCGGGTCGGCCTTGCCCGGGTCGAGCATGTGACCTCGCACGATGCGGACGACGCGCCGGCGGAGCTCGGTCGGATACCGGAGCCGCTCCAGCGCGGCGTCGGCGAGCTCGGCGCTCACCTGCTCGTGACTCTTCGTCGAGTAGCCGTGCTTGGCGTAGTAGTGCAGCCGCCCGTCGGTCCCGCGCCAGGCGACCTGCGGCTTGCCGAGGTCATGGAAGAGCGCTGCGAGCCGGACGCGCAGCGGCGCCCCCGCATCGGCAGCCGCCTGGACGACCGCAAAGGTGTGCTCGTCGACGGTGAGGCTGTGGTACCTGCTCTCCTGCTCGAAGCCGATCGAAGGGGCGAACTCGGGCAGCATCTCGACGAGCACGCCGGTGTCACGCGCGATGCGCAAGGCCTTCGCAGGCTGATCGCCGAGCAGGAGCTTCGACAGCTCCCCCAGCCCGTCGGCGGCCAGCCCGCCGCCGATCCGCTCGCCCGACACGAGCCGGACACCCTTCGCATCGTCGCGCATCTCGGCCAGCGTCTGCTCGTCGGGCTCGAGCCCGAGTTGCGAGATGAACCGCAGGCCACGTACGACACGCAGCGGATCCTCGGCGAAGCTCCTCGGCGATACGGTGCGCAGCACTCGGTCTTCGAGATCGCGCTGCCCGCCGTACGGGTCGACGAGCACATCGTCGGAGAGCCGGCGCGCCATCGCGTTGATGGTGAAGTCACGGCGCTGGAGATCCTCCTCGACCGAAGCGTTCGCGTCGACGACGATCTCGAAGTCGTGCCTCCCCGGGCCGGTCGAACGCTCCCGCCTCGGCGGCGCGAGCTCGATGCCGGCGGGGACGAGCGCCCGCAGGCGCCGATCGCGCGGGTAGTGCCGGACACCGACGGCGCGGCCGGCTACCGCCAGTTCCTCGGTGCCACCGTGTGGCAGGAGCGCGTCACGAAGCCCGGCGATGTCTACGCCGGGAACGAGGAAGTCGGCGTCCTTCGATTCGACGCCGCGCAACTGGTCGCGCACGGCGCCTCCGACGACGTACGCATCGAGCCCGAGCGAGCGGACGTAGTCCTCGATCCGATCAGACGAGGGCGATCGCCTCGACTTCGACGAGGGCGCCGGAGGGAAGCTTCGCGACCTCGACCGTCGACCGGGCTGGCGGCGTGTCGCCGACGTGCTTGGCATACACCTCGTTCATCCCGACAAAGTCGTCGAGATTCTGCAGGAAGACCGTCGTCTTGACGAGCTGAGCGAGCGATGAGCCCGCCTCGGCGAGGATCGCGGTCAGGTTCGCGAACACCTGCTCGGTCTGCTCCGTGATGCTGCCGGGCACGAGCTCCTTCGCACCGGGTCGCAGCGCGAGCTGCCCCGAGACGAACACGAACCCGTTCGCTTTGATCGCCTGTGAATACGGTGCGCCCTGGAACGGTGCAGGTGCGGCCTCCGTGCGAACGACATCCTTGCTCACGTGCCCTCCTCTTCCGATGCTGGTGCAAGTCGACAAGCCTGGCCGAGCGCGGCTCCGACGGCTTTGAAGATCGCGGTCAGCACGTGTTGCGGGTCGGTTCCCTCGAGCAGCCGTACGTGCAGGTTCAGGTTGGCCGCCTCGGCGAGCTCGCGCAGGAACCTCGTGCTGACGTCGGTGTTCAGGCCGCCGACGCGCTGGCCCGAGAAGTCGACGTTGGTGACGAGTCGTGGCGCGTCGTCGCGCTCGAGCGCCGCACACGCGAGCGCTTCGTCGGCCGGGACGAGCGCCCAGCCGTTGCCCGCCGCAGGCGGGACAAGGCGTTCGACGAACGCGGCGCCGAGCGCGCGTCCCGCTGCTGCGACCGCCTCGTCCGGGCTCTCCGGGGCGACCTCGAGCGCAAGCCTGAACCGACCGGTGCGCGCAAGCTCGCCGATCAGGTGATCGAGCACGGGCAGCCCGGTGGCGACGTTCGCCGAGCCCTTCGCCGCGAGCGTCACGCGGACGCCTGTTTGTGTGTCACTCATCGAAGCTGAGCGTACCGATCAAACGACTAGGTCTCGACGCGCTCGATGTGCGCGCCGAGTGCGCGCAGCCGCTCGTCGATGCGTTCATACCCCTTGTCGATCTGGTAAGCGTCGCCGATCGTCGAGGTTCCCTCGGCGCAGAGCGCGGCGATCACCATCGCCATGCCGGCGCGAATGTCGGGGCTCGACATTCGCTGGCCGAAGAGCGGCGACGGCCCCGTGATCACCACGCGGTGCGGGTCGCAGAGGATGATGCGTGCGCCCATCGAGACGAGCTTGTCGACGAAGAAGAGCCGACTCTCGAACATCTTCTCGAACACGAGCACGGTGCCCTTCGACTGCGTCGCGATGATCACCGCGATCGAGGTCAGGTCGGCCGGGAACTGCGGCCACGGGCCGTCCTCGACCTTCGGGATCGCACCGCCGAGGTCGTCGAGGATCGCGAGGCGCTGCCCGGGCGGGATGCGCACCCAGTCGTCCCCGACCTCCAGCTCGACCCCGAGCCGGCGCAGCACGGGCAACACGGGCCACAGGTCGTCAGGAGTGATGCCTTCGATCGTGATGTCGCCGCCCGTGACCGCAGCCATGCCGATGAAGCTGCCGACCTCGATGTGCTCGGGCCCGATCGAGTGAGCGCCGCCGTCGATCCCCTCGACCCCGCGGATGTGCAGGACGTTCGAACCGATGCCGTCGATCTTGGCGCCGAGGGTGTTCAGGAACCGGCAGAGGTCCTGCACGTGCGGCTCGCTGGCCGCGTTCGAGATCATCGTCTTGCCCGGCGCGAGCGTCGCGGCCATCACTGCGGTCTCGGTTGCCATCACTGACGGTTCGTCGAGGTGGATGTGCGCGCCCGCGAGCGTGCCGCCGAGCTCGTACCGGTCGCCGAACTCGAGGCCCGCGCCGAGCTCTGCGAACGCGTGGATGTGCGGATCGAGACGGCGCCGGCCGATCACGTCGCCGCCGGGCGGTGGGACGCTGGCGCGGCCGTGGCGTGCGAGCAACGGGCCGGCAAGCAGGAAGGACGCGCGGATCTGACTGGCGAGCTCCGGGTCGACGTCGTAGCCGACGTCGTGCGCGCGCACGCGCACCTCGTTCTGGCCGAGCCACTCGGTCTCTGCGCCGAGGCTTCGTAGCAGTCCGAGCATCGTGTCGACGTCGCGGATTCGCGGAACATTCGACAGCGTCACCGATTCGTCGGTGAGGAGGCAGGCGGCGAGAATCGGCAGGACGCCGTTCTTGTTGCCGGAGGCGCGAACGCGGCCGCTCAGCGGATGGCCGCCCTCGATCACGAACGATTCTGCCGTGGGTCTGACGATGGTCGAGGCCACGAGGCGCACTATGGTAGAGGTTCGCCGTGAGCCCGACCCGCGAACAAGCCTGGGGGACGCTGACCCGCTATACGAAGAGCGAGGCGCTGCTGCGTCACGCCCTCGCGGTCGAGGCGTCGACCGCGTCGTATGCCCGGCGCTTCGGCGGCGACGAGGAGCTGTGGCGGGTGACCGCCCTGCTCCACGACTTCGACTACGAGATCCACCCGACGCTGGACAAGCACCCACAGGACGGCGCGTCGATCCTCCGGGAGGAGGGCTACCCGGACGAGGTCATCGACGGGGTGCTTTCGCATGCAAACCATCTGTCGCTCCCTCGTGACACACCGCTGAAGAGGTCGCTGTTTGCCTGCGACGAGCTCTCGGGCTTCGTGCATGCGTGCGGCCTCGTGCGACCGACCGGCCTCGAAGGCCTCGAGCCGAAGTCGGTCAAGAAGAAGCTCAAGCAGCCGTCGTTCGCCTCTGGTGTGTCGCGCGAGGATGTCTACGACGGCGCCGAGTTGCTGGAGATCGGCCTCGACGAGCACATCACGAACGTCGTCGCCGCGTTGCAGCCGATCGCGGCCGAGCTCGGTTTACGCACCGAGACCTCGATCTAAGAGCCCGCCCGAGCCGGGCGACCGCAAAGGTCTTCGACACATCTTCGAACCGGCCGTGACAGCTCGAACACCCTCACAAGGTGTCGAAGACCAACAGGTCCCGCCCCGACCTTCCGAGTGAGCCGGCTGTGGTTCGCTACGGCGCGAGCGCCTCGAGCAGGCGGTCGAGGTCGCTCTCGTCGTTCCACCAACCGACCGAAGCACGCAGCAGGCCGGTGCCGGGCAGCTCGCGGATGATCACTCCGCGTTCGTAGAGTGCGGCCGCCACATCGATGGAATCGCCACCGGTGCGGAACGAGACGAGTGTTCCCTGCCCAGCTTCGGTGACGACGTCATGGCCCGCGGCTGTGAGCCCGGAGCGGAAGCGCTCCGTCAGCGCGCGTGCGCGCTCGAACCGGCCGTCGGGCAGCCCGGTCAGCGCGGCCTCGAGGCCGGCCAGCGACGTGGCAGGCGAGAAGCTGGAATCGAACCGCGCGGCGCCCGGCTTCGGCTCCCACGTGCCGGCGGCGATGTCGTACTCCGCCTGGGACGGATACGCGATCAGCCGCGGCTCGAGCGCTTCGGGCTCTCGCACGTAGAGAGCCCCGGTCGCATCCGGGCCGCAGAGCCATTTCTGCGCGCTCACGGTGTAGAAATCTGCGGCCGTTGCGTCGACTTCGACCGCCCCAACCGACTGCGCCCCGTCGATCAGCACTTGCACACCGCTCGCGTCGCGCAGCTCCCGCCACGGAATGACCTTGCCGTCGATCCACGAGATCGCTGAGGTTGCGATCAGGCGGGTGCGTGGCGTCACCTCGCGGCGGATCAGCTCGAAGACGTCAGCTGCGGGCGCGTCGCGGACGCGGACGATGCGGAGCTGCGCGTTGGACGCGACGAGCGGTCCGGTGAGGCCGAAGTGCTCGGCATCGGTCGTGACCACCTCGTCCTCTGCGCCGAGGCGGAGGCCGATGACGACGATGTGCACGCCCTGCGTCGTCGACTCGGTCAGCGCAACGTGTTCGGCGGGCGAAGCGATCTGCGCGGCGAGGAGCGCGCGGACCCGCTCACGCCGCTCGAGCATCGCGTCGAAGTAAGCCCTTCCCCCACGTCCGTGCTCTGCCTCCCAGCCGCGCAGCTCGGACATCGCGGCAAGGGTCGTCTCGGAGAGCGGCCCGTTCGTGCCCGCGTTCAGGTAGGTGTGGTTCCGCAGCACGGGAAACCGCGTACGCTCCTCGGCCCAGCTCATCCGATCTCGACTTCGACCGGTGCGTGATCCGAAAGGAGGCTGCGGCCGTGCGCGCGTCGCTCGTCCGGCCAGCGTCGCACGGATGTCGACGGCGCCCCTCGCACTAGCACGTGGTCGATGCCGGGACCGGCCGCTGAGAACTCCCACTCGGAACCGGTCAGGTCGCGGAGAGTCTGGCTACCGATGGCGGTGAGGTTGAAGTCGCCAGCGAGCACGACGATGTCTTCGGGCTTTGCCGTCGAGACAGCGAACCACGCGACGCGAAGCAGCTCGGCGTCGGCCAGGCGGGTGTCGGCTGCGTAACTCGTGCAGTGCGTGTTCGTGACGAGGTACGTGCGCCCGTCTGCGGCTTCGAGGCGCACGGACTGCACGATGCGCCGCTCCCTTGCCCACGCGAGGCGCGCCAGCGCCCCGAGACCGAGCACCCGGGCCTGCGCGTCCCGGAACCGCCGCGTGTTCAGCGTCAGTCTCTTGTGCTCGAGCACACGCAGGCGCGGGGCGATCATCATCGCGTTCCCCTGGCCGGTGAACGCGGAGCGGAAGAGCCCATGGTTCGGCTCGGTAAGGATGCGCCCGAGCTCGCGCGAAATCGGCAACGGCCCGAGCATCGGACGGGCAGCGACATCGCCGACCGTGAACCGCTCGAGCGCCCACGCGGGCACCTCCTGGACGCAGAGGACGTCGGGGTCGTCGGCGGTCGCGAGCAGCAGCATCTCCTCGAGGAACGCCCGCCGCTGCGGCGGCTTGGTGTTGCCGTGAAAAAGGTTCCAGCTCCGGACCAGCACGCATCTACGCTACTGCCCGTGCGCATCTTGCTCGCCGATCCGCCGGCGTTCACCCCCTGGTACGACCACGAGCTCGCCGCAGCACTCGCCCGTGCAGGCGCCGACGTGGAGCTCGCGACGTCTCGTTTTCGCTTCGGCGAGCTGCCGGAGGCAGACGGTTACCGGCGCAGCGAGCGCTTCTATCCGCTCTCCTCGCGGCTCTTCAAACGGTCGAAGCTGCGGCTGCCGCTGAAGGCGGTCGAGCATCTCGGCGTGATGACCTCGCTCGCCCGCGCGCGACCCGATGTGCTGCACCTGCAGTGGCTCGCCCTCCCCCAGGCCGACGTGCGGCTCCGGTTCCGCGCACCGTCGGTGTTCACCGCGCACGACTTGCTGCCCCGGCGGACCTCCGGGCGCCGCGACCTCTGGACACGGCTCCTGCGTCGCTTCGACCGCGTCGTCGTGCACAGCGAACGCGGCCGCGAGAACCTGGCCGAGCTCGGAATCGACGCGCGGGTGATTCCCCACCCCGCCTATCCGAGCGCCGCAACCCGCGCCGACGACGGTCGCACCCTGTTGTCGCTCGGGGTGATCCGCCCGTACAAGGGCCTGCCCGATGCGATCGAGGCGACACGGCGGCTGCCGGGCGCGCGCCTGCTCGTCGCGGGCGACCCCGCCATGCCGCTCGACGGGCTTCGCACCGCCGAGCGCACGGAGTGGCGCCTCGGATACCTGTCGACCGCCGAGCTCGACCGCGCGCTCTCCGAAGCGACGGTCGCCGTGTTTCCCTATCGCGCCGAGCTCGACCAGTCGGGGGCGTTGCTGCAGGCGCTCGGCGCCGGCGTGCCCGCCGTCGTCTACGACGTGGCCGGTCTCGGCGAACTGATTCGGGCCTACGGCGCCGGCGCAGTCGTCCCGGCCGGCGACGTCGACGCCCTCACCGACGCAGTGCGCACGCTGCTGGAAGACAGCGACGCGCTCGCGCGGGCCAGAGCAGGCGCCGACCGTGCACGGCAGGAGCTGACCTGGGATGCCTCGGCGAAACAGCACCTCGACCTCTACCGGGAGCTCGCGTGATCTTCCGCCGGGCACGGTTCGCCAATGTGATCGACGCGCAGCTCGACCTGTTCCGCCGCGAGAACACTGAGGTGCTTGAGGATGTCGCGCTGCGACTCGAGCGCTACAACGCAGCCGAGCGCGACGAGGCTGAAGAGCTCTACGGTGACTACGTGGACGCCGTCGAGACGGGCACGGAGATCCTCGCCGACCTGCGCGACCACTACGCGGCCTCGCTCGACGAGCCCGAGAGCGACCCGTACATCGCCGAGTTCAACCGCACCGTCAAACGCCAGTTGCCGGAATTTGCCCTCGAGATCGAGAATCGCTGAACCGCATGCCCGAACGGATCGAGGACTACGGCATCATCGGCGACCTGCAGACGGCCGCACTGGTCGGGCGCACGGGCTCGGTCGACTGGCTCTGCTTTCCGCGCTTCGACTCGGGCTCGTGCTTCGGGGCGTTGCTCGGCTCGAGCGACGAAGGACGCTGGCTGATCGCGCCTGCCTCGAGCGGCAGCGCGACGCATCGTTCATACCGCGACGACACGCTCGTTCTCGAGTCCGAGTGGACGACGCCGACGGGCCGTGCGCGAGTGATCGACTTCATGCCGCCGCGGGGCACGAACCCGGACATCGTTCGCATTGTCGAAGGGCTCGAGGGTCGGGTCGTAATGCGCACCGAGCTCGTGATCCGCTTCGACTACGGGTCGATCATCCCTTGGGTGCGGCGCCTGGAGGACGACACGCTCGTCGCCGTTGGTGGCCCCGACGCGCTGGCGCTGCGCACGCCCGTCGACCTCGAGCCGGAGGGCATGACCCACACGGCTGAGTTCGTCGTGCGGGAAGGCGAGCGGATGCCGTTCGTCCTCACCTGGTTCCCGTCTTCCCAGCCGCCGCCGGAGCCGGTCGCGGCCGACGATGCGCTCGCAGACACCGAGCAGTACTGGCGCGAATGGATGCAGGGCTGCAGCTACGAGGGGGAGCACACCGAGGCCGTGCACAGATCGCTGCTCGTGCTGAAGGCTCTCACCTACGCGCCCACCGGCGGCATCGTCGCCGCGCCGACGACCTCGCTGCCGGAGGACATCGGCGGTGTTCGCAACTGGGACTACCGGTACTGCTGGCTGCGCGACGCGACGTTCACGCTCTACGCGCTGATGAACGCCGGTTTTGTCGAGGAGGCGCGCGGCTGGCGTGATTGGTTGTTGCGCGCCGTTGCCGGCGACCCCGCGAGAATGCAGATCCTCTACGGCGTGGCCGGCGAGCGCCGGGTGCCGGAGCTCGAGCTCGACTGGCTGCCCGGCTATGCGGGCTCGGCGCCGGTGCGGGTCGGGAACGCCGCGCACGAGCAGTTCCAGCTCGACGTCTACGGCGAGGTGATGGACGCACTGCACCTCGCACGAACTCATGGCCTTGCCCCCAACGACCACGCGTGGGCGCTGCAGCGCAAGGTGATGGAGTTCCTCGAAGGCGCCTGGGACAGCCCCGACGAGGGAATCTGGGAGGTGCGTGGGCCGCGACGCCACTTCACGCACTCGAAGGTGCTTGCCTGGGTCGCGTTCGACCGGGCGATCCAGGGCTGCGAGCGCTGGGACATGCCAGGCCCCGTCAAGCACTGGCGCCGGCTGCGTGAAGAGATCCACGAGGAGGTCTGCCGCGAGGGCTTCAGTGCCGAGCTCAACTCGTTCACGCAGTCCTACGGGTCGAAGGAGCTCGACGCCTCGACGCTGCTGATCCCGCTGGTCGGGTTCCTGCCGCCAGACGACCCACGCGTCGTCGGCACGGTCGACGCGATCCTGCGCGATCTGACCCGGGATGGATTCGTCGATCGCTACCAGCCGAAGAACACGCACAACGAGGTCGACGGCCTCAGCGGCGGCGAGGGTGTGTTCCTCCCATGCTCGTTCTGGCTCGTCGATGCCCTGCTGATGCTCGAACGCGACGAGGAAGCGCGCGAGCTGTTCGGAAGGCTCGTCGCGCTCAGCAACGATCTCGGCCTGCTCTCGGAGGAGTACGACCCGTCGGCGAAGCGTCTGCTCGGAAACTTCCCGCAGGCGTTCACACACGTCGGCCTCGTCAACTCGGCTTACAACCTCTCGCAGCACATCGGGCCGATGCACCAGCGCTCGCAGTCCTAGCGACTTCCAAAGTGGTGCGCGCGCGGGAGTGACGAGGTGACCTCCGCCTCGCTCGCAGCCTTGCGGGCGAGCGGCCCGAGTGAGGCGAGCTCCGAGACGAGCAGGTTGATGTTGCGGCCGCGCCGCTCGAGCTTGCCGCGCGCGAGGATCAACGGCTCGCCGCGGACGATCGCGCGGTAGCGCTCGTAGACATGCGAGGGCACGATCAGGTTCGACTGCCCGTGCTCGTCCTCCAGCAGCATGAAGACGATGCCGTTTGCCGTCGCGGGCCGCTGACGCGCGATCGCCATCCCGGCGACCTGGATTAGCGAGCCGTTCGGTGTTTCGGAGAGGTCGCTGCTTGTCGCGACGCTCGCGGGAAGATGAGGCCGCAGCAACTGGAGCGGATGCACGCCCACCGAGAGTGATGTGTGCTTGTAGTCGGCGAGCATCTGCTCCCACGGCGTCTGCTCGGGCAGCTTCGGCACCTCGGCGGTCGGTTCGAGCGGCAGCGCGAGCTGACGGTTGCCGCCGGGAACCGTCTCACCGCGCGCGGTGATGCCGAGTCGCCAGAGAAGCTCGCGACGCGGCCCCCACTCGTCGCATGCTCCCGCGGCGACGAGCGCTTCGAGCGCGTCGGCCTTCACCGACGCACGACGCGCGAGGTCGCCCAGATCGGCGTACGGCCGCCGAGCTTCGACCTCTGTCGCTTCTGTCTCGCCGACCGACTGCACGTAGCCGAGCCCCACCCGGACGGCTCCGTTCTCGATCGAGCACTGCGCCTCCGAGCAGTTGACGTGCGGTGGGCGTACCTCCACCCCGCGCCGCTGTGCGTCGCGGACAAGCGACGACGGTGGGTAGAAGCCCATCGGCTGCGCGTTCAGCAGCGCGCAGAGGAACTCGGCCGGGTAGTACCGACGCAGCCACGCGGACTGATAGGCGAGCAGCGCGAACGCGGCTGCGTGCGACTTCGGGAAGCCGAAGCCGGCGAAACCGACGAGCTTGTCGTAGATCGTGTGCGCAATCGCCTCGTCGATGCCGTTGCCGAGGCAGCCGTCGACGAAGCGCTCCCGGAACGCCTCGATCGCCTCCTCGCTTCGCTTGCGGCTCATCGCGCGGCGCAGTCCTTCCGCTTCGCCGATCGAGAACCCGGCGGCAGCCATCGAGACGTCGAGCACCTGATCCTGGAAGACGACGACGCCGAGCGTGTCGCGCAGCGCCTCGCGCAGCGACTCGTGATCGACGGGCGGCTCGAACGACGGATCCTCGCGCAGCATCTGCCGGTGCTTGATGTACGGATGCACGGCTTTCCCCTGGATCGGCCCGGGACGGACGAGCGCAACCTGCACCGTCAGGTCGTCGAGGTTCTCGGGACGCGTCTGCAGCAGACTCTGCATCTGCGCGCGACTCTCGATCTGGAAGACACCGACCGTGTCGGCCTGCTGGATCTCCGCGTAGACGGCTTCGTCGGTGAGCGAGATGCGCGAGAGGTCGATCGTCTCGCCGCGCAGGCAGGCGATGCGGTCGATCGCCTCCTCGACGGCCGAGAGCATGCCGAGCCCTAGCAGGTCGATCTTCAGAAAGCCTGCATCGCCGCAGCTGTCCTTGTCCCACTGGCAGATCTGCCGTCCCGCCATCGCCGCCGGCTGCACCGGGACGAGGTCGATCAGCGGCCGCGTCGAGATCACCATGCCGCCCGGGTGCTGGCTGATGTGGCGCGGCAGGCTGGCGATCTCACGTGTCAGCTCTCGAAACGCGTCCCAGCGCGGCCCGGTGTGTGAGCCCGGTACGCCTGCGAGCTCGTCTGCGATGCGCGTGGCGTCCCAGCCGTCGGTGACGAGCGCCAGCCGCTCGAGCTCTGCGAACGGCAGGCCGAGTGCCTTGCCGACGTCGCGGATCGCGCCGCGGGAGCGGTAGGTCGAGAAGCTGGCGACGAGCGCCGCGTGCTCGCGGCCCCAGCGCTCGGTGACGCGGACGATCAGCTTCTCGCGGATGTCGCGTGGAAAGTCGAGATCGATGTCGGGCACCGCGGCCATCTCGTCGTTGATGAAGCGGCCGAGCGACAGTCCGGCCTCGACGGGATCGACGTGCGAGAGGCCTGTCAAGTAGCAGACGATCGAGCCGACGCTCGAGCCGCGCCCGCGTCCCGGTGGGAGCACGTGTCGGGGGCTGCCCGGGCCGCGCACCTCGAGCGCGCACTCGCGCGCTAACTCGAGCACCTCCCAGTGCAGCAGGAAGAACCCTGCGAGGCCGAGACGGCCGATCAGCTGCAGCTCGTCGTCGAGCCGTGCGCGGGCGAGGCGCTTGTGGCCGTTCGCGCCTGCATACCGGTCAGTGAACGCGCGATCGCAGATCGTGCGCAGCCGGACCTCTGCAGGATCGGGGCCGTCGGAGAAGTCCGGGTAGCGGTAGCCGAGCTCCTGCGTGAGGTCGAAGGCGCAGCGTTCGGCGATCTCGAGTGTCCGCTGTGCCGCATCGGAGGGAAGCCGCTCGAGCATCTCGGTCGGCGCCACGAGCACGCTCTGATGGTTGCCGCGACGCTCGCGCTCGCAGCCGTCGAGTGACGTGCGGCTCTTGATCGCGACGAGCGCGTCCTGCAACCGCGCGCGGCGTGCGTGGTGTGCGTGGACGTTGCCGCTTGCGACCGTCGGGACGCCGAGCGACTGTGCAAGCCCTCGCAGGGCGGCATTTCTGCGTCCGTCGCCGCGTTCGAACGGACGTTGCAGCTCGACGTAGAACGCATTCGGAAACGCGCGGCCGAGCAGCGCCGCGGCGTTCGGGTCGACGGTGCCGAGCCCGCTACGCGCGCAGCCCGACAGTGCGACGAGCCCTTCGGCGTGGTCTGCGACGAGTTCGATGCACGTCTGCGGCGGCAGCAATTCTCGCTCCTTGCCGGGCACGCGAGTGCGGGCGTGAGCGTCGGTGAGAATGCGGCAGAGATTCGAGTACCCACGTTGCGTCTCGCAGAGGAGCGTCAGGTGCGCACCGCCGTCCAGCGTGACCTCGGCGCCGGTGATGGGGCGCACGCCGAAGTGCTTGGCCGCGTGTGCGAACTCGAGCGACCCGTAGACGCCGTCGTGGTCTGTGAGCGCCAGCGCCTCGTAGCCGAGCTCGGCGGCGCGCGCGGCGAGCTCTTCCGGCAGCGACGCACCGTCGAGGAACGAGTACGCCGAGTGCGCGTGCAGCTCGGCGTACGGTGCCGGCTCTTTCGACGATCGCGCCAGCTCGTGCTCACGCACGCTGGGTGAACCACGAGCCGGCGTCGTCGTCGTGGAAGACGACGGCGTTCTCTCCCGTTTCGAGCACGAGGTCGAAGTAGCGGCGCGAGACCGGCTCCTCCGTCCACCAGCGGTCGACGACGCGCCACTCCTCTCGCACGACGGCGACGTCCTGCCTGTTCACCCTCCTCGGCGTGCCGTTCCCATGTCCTTCCACGAGCGCCGGACGCGGCGTATTGAGACGTTGTGCATTTAGTCGTCGCGGGGAACGAGCAGCGCCCGCGCCTCGGGTATGCGTGACCATGGAGCAACCTCCACCACCGTTGAGACCCCGCCTGCGCCGACGGCTGCCTTCACCTGGCGCAGGCCTTCCTGGAGCCGAACTCTGTTTGCTGAGCCCTTGTTGACTGAGCCCTCTGCTGCAAGCAGCTCGAGTTGCTCTCCGGTGTGCTCGGCGAGCTCCGACAGCTCCAGCCTCAACTTCAGCGCGGGCGCGGGCAGCTCGGCCAGCTTGGGCGCGAGTGCCGCCCGGAGCCGCGCCGGGTCGGCGGTCGGGTCGCGCAGCGTGACCGTCCGGCGCCACGAGGCGCCGCCGACGAGTCGCGCCCACACCGCGACCTTCCTCGGCGGCCGCCCCGCGCGTTCCGGGCGTGCAAGCAGGCGGTCGAGCAGCACCCCGAGCCCGCGCCGGAGCGTCAGCTCGTTGCCGACGGCCTCCGGGAACTCGAGCGTCTCGAACAGGGTCGCAGCCGGCTTCCTCGGCGTCACCCTCCCGTCCTGCAGTCCTCTCGCCAGGCTCCAGGCGCGCCGGCCGTCCGGCCCCAAGCGTTCGGCAACGGCGGCACCCGGTAGCCCAGCAAGCTGTCCGATCGTGCGAACTCCCAGCTCTTCCAGCTCCTCGTAGCGGTCACGCTCGAGCGGCAGCAGCGTCAGCGGCAGCGGGGCAAGGAAGGAGCGCGTGCGATCGTCGGAGACGATCAGCGCCTGCCCCGCCCGTGCGACGTTGGCCGCAGCGAGCGCAGCGAAGCGCCGCTCGGCTGCGCCGGCGCGCCCGTCCCAGACGGTGCCGACCGCGGCGAGCGCCCGCTTGAGCGCCGGCTCGAGGCCGCCGTAGAGCCGCTCAACGCCTTTCGTCTCGAAGAAGACCGTGCCCGGGTCGCCGGGCTCGACCGCAAACCCGGCATCCTCGAGCCGGCGCAGGATCTCTTCCCATGCCTGCTCGCCAGTCGCCGGGTCCTGCTCGACGAGCTCGAGCTGCGGGCAGGTCGCAAGCGCCTCCCCCAGGCGCATCCCCGGCCGCACCCCTTTGGCCTCCGCCGTGGCGGTGATCGAGCCGATCAGCGGCTCCGTCCCGGGCAGCGGCGCGAGCGCGGCCGGTTTCGCCTGCAGGCTGGGCCGAAGCCGCAGAGCAGCCCGCAGATCAAAGGCCGGAATGACGATTGCAGCGATCACGAGAACGTATGTTCTACACGAACACACGTTCTTCTGTCAAGGCGAGTCAACCGGTGTTCGTTGCGCAGTCGATTTGGCAAGCGGGTGCGGCAACGCGGCGGCCTCCCGCGCCGGCGCGGGTCAGGTCCGATCCGTACAGGTGCCGAGGCGAGCTCGAACGCCGGACACAGGACGGGCATCCCACCCGCAGGACCCGTAGCGTCGCATGAACACAGACAAAGCGGAACCCTGTGGAGAAAACGTCACACATCCGCGACAGATGTTCGCCGCGCCTAAAACCGGTGCCAGGCACCGTCTTGAGGCGCGTTCCGGGAGCCGCTGCGCAGGACGAAAAGAGCGGGTCCGCTTACGCCTATATCGTCTCCCTCACATCCGGGCGATGGGGCTCGCCTTCGACCGCCGATCCCGTTTGTGACGACTCGGCTGATGGCTCCTGTGTGCAACGAAAGGAGCTCATCCGTGCCTGTGATTGCCGGCGTCGCTCTCGGTGGAGCGCTCGGAGCCTCCGCCCGCTACCTGCTCGACCGTGCGATCGAAGCTCGCAGCTTTGCCGTCTTCCCGTGGGCGACGTTCACGATCAACGTCAGTGGCTGCTTCCTGATCGGCGTCATCTCCGCCTCGCTGATCGATCGCCATCACCTGCCTGCGTGGCTGCGGGTCGGCCTAGTCGTCGGGGTGATCGGCGGCTACACGACCTTCTCGACCTTCGCGCAGGAGGCGCTCGACCTCGTCGACGCACGCGACGTCGTCGAGGCGATCGCCTACATCGGCGGCAGCGTCGTGCTCGGGATCATCGCGGTCTACCTCGGGCAGCAGGCCGGGCGCGCGCTTTAGGGCCTACGCACGCTCGAGCACGACGACCGGAATCTCACGATCGGTCTTCGTCTGGTACTCGGCGTAGTGCGGCCAGATCTCGTTCGCCTTGCGCCAGAGCTGCTCGCGCTCCTCGCCCGCCGCGGTGTGCGCGTGCGCCCGGAACACGTCGCCTTTGACCTGGAGCTCGACCTCGGGGGTCTGCGCCAGGTTGCGATACCAGCCGGGATCCTCGGGAGCCCCACCCTTCGAGGCGACGATCACATACCGGTCGCCGTCTTCGGCGTAGATGAGCGGCGCCGTCCGATCCTCGCCGGTCTTTCGGCCCTTGGTCGTCAGCAGCAGGACGGTCGAGCCCTCCTTCCAGATGTGCCCGACCTCGCCGCCTGTCTCGCGGTAACGGCGCACGTGCGCCTCGCCAAAGAGGGTCTCCGCTTCGCTCATTCGAATGCTCCTTCCACGATCAAGAGAACTGACGATTCAAGAGAACGCGTTTCGTGCCATTCCCCTTCCTGCCACTCCACGGCCTCGCTGACACCAAGCTCCGCCGATTCTTCACGCGTCGAGACGGTCACGCGCCCGGCGAGGACGATCAACCGCTGCTGCGACGCGGCCTCGTGGCCTCCGATCACACCGTCCAGCTGCGCGAACGAGACATGAAGCCGGCCGTGCGCGACGCGCGAATGGGCGAATCCCTGCGACTCGAAATGCTCGATTTCGCGCGACGGCAACGTGCCGAGCAACCTCACGCGACGATCTCCGCAGCCGTGCCGATCATCCGGGAGAAGCGAGGCACGGTGTCGAGCAGGTCGACCTGTGCGCAGAACTCGATGTCGGCTTCGAGCCCCGGCGGCCCGTAGGTGCGCGCGTTCAGGCCGTCGAGGGGCGACGGCCACGCACGCGCGAGCACGCTGGCGGCGACCGCCGCATCGGTGGGCTCGCCGTCGAGGGCCGCGACGATGTGGCCGGCGCAGTACGCATCGTCGAGGGCGAAGTCGCCCTTGAAGCCTGAGCAGATGACCGCCACGTCTCCGCCGGCCTCGCGCGCTGCGTCTGCGAGCGCCGAGACGTTGAGCAGCGAGCCGAGCAGAACGACCTCGCAGCGCGCAGCTGCGGTGAGGATCGCGCGCGTGCCGTTCGTCGTCGTCAGGATCAGCGTCTTTGCGAGCGGCGGCCCGGCGAAGTCGCGCGGCGAGGCGCCGACGTCGAAGCCCTCGACGACGACGGCGTTCCGCTCGCCTCCGACAACCGCCTCGGCGCCCAACTCGGCCCGCAGCGACGTCGCCTCGTCGATTTCGGCGCAGCAGAGCACGCGCTCGTAGCCCGAGGCGAGCGCCTGCGCAATCGAGGTGGTCGCGCGGACGACGTCGACCACGATGCCGACGTGAGCCGAGGCTTCCTCCGCGAGCGTGAAGGCGACATGGATGCGCACGCCGATACGCTAGCCCGATGGACGAACCGAGCTACTGCTACCGCCACCCCGACCGCGAGACCGGCCTTTCATGCTCGGAATGCGGTCGTCCCATTTGTTACGAGTGCATGACTCCCGCAGCCGTCGGCCTGCGCTGTCCCGACCACTCCGGGAAGCCGCAGGGGATCCGCAAGGTCACCTCGCCGGTGCAGCGCGCCGCAACCGGCGCCGGCTCGAGCCGCGTCAACGCCGTCACGATGGCGCTGATCGGGATCAACGTCGCCGTCTTCGCCCTCGAGCTTGCGGCGGGCGGCTCGCTGAACGGCACAGGGAACTGGATCTTCGAGCACGGCGCGCTGTTCGCCTCGGGCGCATACGTCCCGGGAGGCGTCGGCACGCTGCCGGCTCATGTACCGGCACCGCCCGGCTTCCATCTGGTGGGCGTCGCCCAGGGCGAATGGTGGCGGCTCGTGACCGCGGCCTTCCTGCACTACGGGCCGTTCCACCTCGGCGTCAACATGTACTCGCTCTTCTTTGCAGGGACGCTGCTCGAGCAGGTAATCGGCCGCTGGCGGTTCGCAATGCTCTACCTCGGCTCCGGCATCGCCGGCTCCGCGGGCGCGATCTGGCTCAGTCCGAACAGCGTCACGGTCGGTGCATCCGGTGCGATCTTCGGGATCCTCGGCGCGCTCTTCGTGCTCGAACGCCGACGGCACATCTCGACCGGAGGCCAGATCGCCGGGCTGATCGTGCTGAACCTCGTCTTTACGTTCGCACTCTCGAACTCGATCTCGGTCGGCGGTCACGTCGGCGGCCTAATCGGCGGAGTCGCGCTGATGTGGCTCCTGCTCAATTCGCGGCGCTCACCCGCGTACAGCATCGCTGCGACCGCGGGGCTCATCGCGATCAGCCTCGCGATCACGTACTCGAAGGTCCGCGGCTACTCCTAGCGCCGATGAAGTACGCCCCCGTACCCCTGCAATGGGAGCAGCTCGATCCTCCAGAGGCGCTTGCGCGCTCCGAGGCGTTTCTCGAGACGATGCGCGCGCGGCGATCGGTGCGCGCGTTCTCCACGGAGCCGGTGCCGCGTGAGCTGATCGACAACGCGCTAGAGGTAGCAGGCACCGCGCCTTCCGGCGCGCATCAGCAGCCGTGGACGTTCGCGGTCGTCAGCGACCCCGCTCTCAAGATGCGCCTCCGGGCGGCGGCCGAGGCGGAGGAGCGCGACTTCTACGAGCGGCGCGCAACCGACGAGTGGAAGCACGCGATCGAGCCGATCGGCACCGACTGGGTGAAAACGCACATCACCGACGCGCCCTACGTGATCGTGGTCTTCGAGCAGCCCTGGCGCTACGGATCAGACGGCACGAGCAAGCTCAAGCACTACTACGTGCGCGAGTCCGTCGGGATCGCCGTCGGCTACCTGCTCGCAGCGCTGCAGGTCAGCGGCCTCTGCGCCCTGACGCACACACCGTCTCCGATGGGGTTCCTGCGCGCGGAACTCGGGCGGCCGGAGAACGAGCGGCCGTTCATCCTGATCCCGGTCGGCTATCCCGCGCCCGACGCGGTCGTGCCGGACATCGAGCGCAAGCAGCTCGACGAGATCACCGCTCGCTACGAATAGCTTTCAGCCGCCCGCGGCGACGTAAGACCCGGAGCCCGCTTCCTTCAGCGCCGCCTGGGCCGCGGCGAGGCGCGCGAGCGGCACGCGGAAGGGTGAACACGAGACGTAGTCGAGGCCGAGCTCGTGGCAGAACGCGATCGAGCGCGGCTCGCCGCCGTGCTCGCCGCAGATGCCGAGCTTGATCTCCGGCTTCGTCGCCCTCCCCCGCTCGACGGCGATGCGCATCAGGTCGCCGACGCCGTCGATGTCGAGCACCTCGAACGGGTTGCGCTCGAGCACGCCGTCCTCGAGGTAGCGCGTCAGGAACTTGCCCTCCGCGTCGTCGCGTGAGAAGGCGAGTGTCGTCTGCGTCAGGTCGTTCGTGCCGAACGAGAAGAAGTCGGCGACCTCCGCGACCTGATCTGCGCGCAGCGCGGCGCGCGGAACCTCGATCATCGTCCCGACGAGGTGCTCGAGGCCGGGAGCCTCCTCTTCCCAGACCGATTCGGTCAAGTCGCGCAGCCGCGCGAGCTCCTCGCGGAACCCGACGAGCGGATGCATCACCTCGACGAGCGGCACGTCGCCGCTCCGCTCGAGCACCGCCTTCGCAGCCCGGGCGATCGCGCGAACCTGCATCTCGTAGATCTCGGGGAACATCAGCCCGAGCCGGCAGCCGCGCGTGCCGAGCATCGGGTTCGACTCCTTGAGCGCGCGGATCCGCTCGCGCATCTTCTCGTCGGTTGCGTCCTTCTCGTCGGGCAAGAACTCGTGCAGCGGCGGATCGAGCAGCCGGATCGTCACCGGCAGCCCGGCCATCGCCTCGAAGATCCCCTCGAAGTCGGACTGCTGGAACGGCAGCAGCCGATCGAGGGCCGCGCGCCGCTCCGCCTCGGTGTCCGCGAGGATCATCTCCTGCACCACGGGCAACCGGTCGCCGAAGAACATGTGTTCGGTACGGCAGAGGCCGATCCCCTCGGCGCCGAACGCACGCGCGCGGATTGCGTCCTCCGGGTTGTCGGCGTTCGCGCGCACCTTCAGGCGGCGCTGCTCGTCGGCCCAGCCGAGAATCGTCTCGAAGTCGTCGTTGATCTGTGGCGGCACGAGCGGCACCTCGCCGACGAAGACGCGGCCGGTGCCGCCGTCAATCGTGATCACGTCACCCTCTCGCAACACGTGCTCGCCGATCTTCGCCGTCCCGTCGCCGAGCGTCAGCTCCTCACAGCCTGCGACGCACGGCTTGCCCATCCCGCGCGCCACCACGGCTGCGTGCGAGGTCATGCCGCCGTGCACCGTCAGGATCCCCTGCGCCGCGATCATCCCGTGGATGTCGTCCGGTGTCGTCTCCCAGCTGACGAGGATCACCGGGCCCTCCTTCGCGCGCTCGACCGCCGTGTCGGCGTCGAAGACGATCGCTCCGCTCGCTGCGCCCGGCGACGCATTGAGACCTTTTGCAGCGACGTCGAGCGACGCCTTCGGGTCGATCATCGGATGCAGCAGCTGGTCGAGCTGCGCCGGGTCGATGCGCCCGACGGCATCTTCGCGGGAGATCAGCCCCTCGTCGACCATCGAGACGGCGGCCTTCAGCGCGGCTGCGGCGGTCCGCTTCGCAGCACGCGTCTGCAGCAGGTAGAGCTGCTCGTCCTCGACCGTGAACTCGATGTCCTGCATGTCGCGGTAGTGCTCCTCGAGGCGCGCCATCGTCTCGACGAACTGATCGAAGGCTTTCGGCAGCGTCTCGCGCATCGACTCGATCGGCTGGGGCGTGCGAATCCCCGCGACGACGTCTTCGCCCTGCGCGTTTGCCAGGAACTCGCCGTAGAGGCCCGACTCACCCGTCGACGGGTCGCGCGTGAACGCAACCCCGGTGCCTGAGCGCTCACCCTTGTTGCCGAACACCATCTGCACGACGTTGACCGCCGTCCCGAGGTCGTCGGGAATGTCGTGGGCGCGCCGGTAGACCTGTGCGCGCGGTGTGTCCCACGACTCGAAGACAGCCCGCACGGCACGCAGGAGCTGGTCGCGCGCACCGCTCGGGAAGTCGGCGCTCGTCGCCTCGCGGTAGATCCCCTTGTACGTCCCGACGAGCTCGCGCAGGTCGTCGTCGGAGAGGTCGGTGTCCTGCTGGACGCCGCGCGCCTGCTTGAGCGAGGCGAGCGCGCTTTCGAAGCGGTGGCCGTCTATCCCCTCCACCACCTCACCGAACATCTGGATCAGGCGGCGGTAGGAGTCGTAGGCGAAGCGCGGGTTGTCGGTGCGCGCCGCGAGCCCGTCGGTCGCCTCGTCGTTCAACCCGAGGTTGAGGATCGTGTCCATCATCCCCGGCATCGAGACGGCGGCGCCCGAGCGGACCGAGACGAGCAGCGGGTCGTCCTCGGAGCCGAAGCGCTTGCCGGTTCGTTCCTCGAGCCGGCGCACGTGGTCGTCCACTTCGGCCTCGAGCCCTGCGGGCAGCTCGCGCTCCTGTATGTAGGCACGGCAGGCGTCGGTCGTGATCGTGAACCCGGCCGGGACCGGCACTCCCATCTGGGTCATCTCAGCGAGACCGATCCCCTTGCCGCCGAGCAGCTCACGGCCACCCGTGGCCGGCTCGTCGAAGTCGTAGACATACCGGACGGCCATTGAGGCGGGAATCTATCCGTGCAGGTCGGCCGAGACGGGCGGGTCCGCCTCGCGGCGGCGCCTGGCGCGAAACTCCGCCGCCCAGGCGAGCGCGCGGAGACCGAACCAGAACGGCGTGAACAGCCCGTAGAAGAGGACGAGCGCTGCGCCGAGGGCCGTGTACCACACGCCCCAGCGCCACTTCGGGACCGGCGGCTTCGGCTTCATGCGCTGACCGTCGCGCCCTCGGCGCGGCGCCGGGCGACGAGCTGGATGATCCGGTGCGAAATCTCCTCGATCGAGAGCTCGCTGACCTCGAGCACCGGGCAGCCGAGCCGGCGGTGGACGATCGCCGCGTATTCGAGCTCGTCGTAGATCTCGACGAGGCCCGCGTACTTGCGGTCGCCCCGCATCCACCGGATGCGCTCGGTGCGAATCTCGGAGAGGCGCTGCGCGTCGATCGTCAGCCCCACGACCTTGCTCTGGTCGATCGTGAACAGGTCGGCCGGCGGCTCGATCCCCTTCACGAGCGGGACGTTCGCCGTCTTGTGGCCCAGGTAGCCGAGGTAGATCGAGAGCGGCGTCTTCGAGGTCCGCGAGACGCCGACGAGCACGATGTCCGCGTCCTCGAGGCCCGAGCCGACTCCGTCGTCGTACTTGACGGCGAACTCGATCGCAGACATCCGGCGGAAGTACGCGTCGTTCAACGGCGGCCGCGCCCCCGGCGTCATCCGCGCCGGCTGCCCGGAGACGCGAGCGACCGCCTCGATCGGGTGGCCGAGCAGGTCGCAGTAGTGAAGCTTCGCGCTGCGGCAGAGCGTGCGCATCGAGTCGCGGAGCTCGGGCTCGACAAGCGTGTAGATGACGACCGCCGAGCGGCCCTTCATCCGGTCGACCGCGAGCTGCAGGTCTGCGACGTTCTCGACCCGCGGGTGGCGGATCTCCTCGAACTCCTGATCGGGGAACTGAGCTTCGAGCGCCTGCACGAGCCGCTGGGCTGTTTCGCCGGTCGAGTCGGAGACCATGTGGAGCTCGACGGTGGCCATTCGCCCCCAGCGTAGTCAACTCTTTACGCAGTTCTTAGGAAGAGCGGGCATCCTTGCGGGCGTGAAGCGCGCCCTCGTGATCGTCGCCGTGCTCGGGCTCGCGCTTCCAGCCGCTGCTCTGGCATGGGGCGGCACGTACCCGACCGGGGATCCCCGCGGCTCGAAGGTCGCGATCAACGTGTCGGACACCTACCCGGTCGACCAGGCCCTGCCTCAGAAATGGGCCACGTATCTCGGGACCCTGATCCACGGCACGGAGATCTCCAAGCTGACCCTTCACCTGGCGCCGCTTGGCGAGGTGCAGGGCGAGTGCGGCCCGGACGCGCTCGCCTGCTACGACCCGAACACCGAGACGATCCTCGCCTCGCCCGACAGCGAGCTCGACTCCCCCCCGGCCGAGCAGATCGTTGCCCACGAATACGGGCATCACATCGCGAACAACCGGCTCGACACGCCGCTCGACGCTGAGAGCTACGGCACGAAGCGCTGGGCCTCGTACATGCAGATCTGCAAGCGCTCTGCGACGGGCGAGCTTTCACCCGGCGATGAAGGCTCGGCGTACACCGAGAACCCGGGCGAGGCGTTCGCCGAGGCCTACCGCGTCCTGAACCTGACCCGCGCCGGCGCGACGAACATCGGCTGGGACATCGTCGATCCAAGCCTCTACCCGGACGCGACGGCCCTCTCGCTGCTCGAACAAGACGTCGTGAACCCGTGGACAGGACCGACTGTCTCGCACCTCAAGAGCTCGTTCGGAAACGGCGTCGTCCGGACGTTCTCGGTCAAGACCACTCTCGACGGGTCGTTCGTCGCGCGCCTGCGCGCACCGACGAAGTCGAACCTGCGGCTCTCGCTGTATGCAGGCTCGACGCTCCTCGGCGGCGGTACCTCGGTGCGCTACACGATCTGCGGTCAGCGCACGCTGACGTTGAAGGTGCAGAGGATCTCGGGCCGCGGGGCGTTCACTGTCGACGTCTCGAAGCCCTGAGCGCACCGGCAGACCGCTAAACTGGCCGCATGTGCCGCAACATCAGAATCCTCTACAACTTCGAGCCGCCGACGTCGGATGATGAGGTCCAGGCTGCCGCGCTGCAGTACGTCCGCAAGGTGAGCGGGATGCAGAAGCCGTCCAAGGCGAACGAGGAAGCCTTCGCGAACGCGATCGACGCCGTCGCCGGTGCCACCCGGGAGCTGCTCGACGCGCTTGTCACGACAGCGCCCGCCAAGGATCGCGAGCTCGAAGCGCAACGCCGCCGCGAGCGTTCGGCCGCACGCTTCGGCTAGCGTCTTCTAAGGGTTGGCTCGAGTCGCTTCCTCCTCCATCCGCGCGAGCCGGGTGTAGTAGTCCGGGAACTCCTTCAGATGTGCGAGCGCGATCTTCCCGGTCACGAGCGGATCGCTGTCGGTGACGTTCGTCAGCAGGTCGTGGAGGCCATGCTCGAGCTCGACGTCCATCCCCATGCGGAACTGCTCGGTTTCGAACGGCGACGAGCTCCAGTCGATGCCGATCTCCTCCCCGATGCGCCGTGCCTCGTCGCTACTGAAACTCGTCCGTTCGGTCATCTCCGATCTCCCCTCGGTCAGCGATGCACGATCAGTGTGTCGCCTCCTGGACGACGTTCGGCCCATGCTTGTCCTCGAAGCGGTCGAGAACGCCTGAATCAACGAGGCGGCCGCGAGCCTCGTTTGCGTCCTCGACGGAACCGAACTCGAGCATGACGAAGACATGATTCGGATCGTCGATGACTCGAAAGATCCGTTGCGCCGTCGCCTTCTCCCTCGTGCCAGGGCGATCCTGATCGAACATCGTCCTCCACGTGTCGTAGTCGCCGACCTGGATCCTCGTGATGATGTACGCGCACATCGACGCTCCTCTCGTCGTTCAGGCGACCGTACAGAGCGCGGTGCGGAGTCAGTCCAGCCAAGCGGCGGCTCGCGGGTCGATCCGTGCGGCGTGGACGCGGGTGAACGGCCAGTCGCTAACAGCCGCCC
Organism: Gaiellales bacterium; assembly: GCA_038216085.1. Lineage (GTDB taxonomy): Bacteria > Actinomycetota > Thermoleophilia > Gaiellales > Gaiellaceae > PALSA-600. The sequence continues at coordinate 71,058 of JBBQQI010000001.1, forward strand.
GCTTCGCCTAGCGCCGGCGCGCAGCGCACACGAAGACCGTCGAGGCCCGCTACCTCGCGAGCGGCAGGTCGATAAAGAACGTCGCGCCCGAGGTGCCGGTCAGGATGCCGACCCGCCCGTGCATTCGGCGAATGAGCTCCCGTGAGATGTAGAGGCCGAGGCCCGTCCCGGCCACGCCGGTGAGCTGCTCAGGATCGACCCGGAAGAACTTCTCGAAGACGCGCTCGTGGTCCTCGGGTGCCACACCGGGGCCATCGTCGGCGATCGTCACTCTCGCGCTCGAGCGGCGGCGTTCGATGCGCACCGCCACCTGGGAGCCGGGCTGGCTGTACTTCATGGCGTTGTCGAGAATGTTCACGAGCACCTGCTCGAAGAGCGCCGGATCGCCCTCCGCGTTGATGTCGTCTGTGTCGAGGACCGTCACCGGCTGAGCGTGCCGCCAGTTGCGCGACGCGTCGATCACACGCTCGAGGACCGCCGCCACCGGGAACGCCGTGTGTTCCACCGGCAGGTCGCCGCTGTCCAGCCTCTGGGTGAGCAGGATCTCGTCGAGGATCCGCGACAGCCGGCCACTCTGCTCGACGACGATGGCAACGTCGTCGTCATCAACCGCGCGGCGTTGCGTCTCTTTCGCCTCTCGACCGAGGACATCGTCGGCACTGCGCTCGCAACGATCGTGAGCGGCTGGGCGACGATCGCGACGCGGATCCCGGTT
>JBBQQI010000002.1:0-69779 GCA_038216085.1 Gaiellales bacterium
CGGCGACGAGCCCCGCGGGGCTCGCGTAGCCCGCGCTCGCCCCGGTCGGGTCGACTGCGCGAACCGTCAGCCCGAGTGAGTGGCCCGGGTCTTTCGCGACCTCGGTGTAGGTCGCCTTCGTGGCGCCGTGCACCGAGCTGCAGTGGGCGCCGTTCCCGTCGCAGCGATACCACTGATAGCTGTACGTGATCGTTCCGCTGCCCGTCCACGTCCCGGGGTTCGCCGTCAGCTTCTTTCCCTGCTGTAGCGTCCCGGCCACCGTTGGGCGGGCCGCCGCGACCGGGCCCGCATCGCCGGCGATCGCAACGTCCTGCGCTTCGGAGCCGCCTGCGGCCGCGGCCGCACAAACGAAGAGCAGCGCTGCAAGCTTCATCCGTCGTAAGTGAAGCGAACGCGTCGGTCGGTCACGTTCGTAGTTTGTGTAGCGTCGCGTGATGAGCAACCGCGTCGCGATCCTCGGAGCAGGCCGTCTGGGCGGGTCGCTCCTGCGCGGGTTTCTCAGCTCCGACTGGCGCAATCCGAGCGAGCTCGTTGTGACGAGTCGTCGTGCCGAGCGGCGCGCGGAGCTCCACGAGGGCTACGGAGTCGAGGCGACGGCAGACAACGCAGCGGCTGTCGACGGCGCCGCGCTCGTGATCGTCGCCGTCAAGCCGCAGGACATGGCAACCGTCCTGGCGGAGATCTCGCCTGCGGTCGACTCGCAGCAGACGATCCTCTCCGTCGCCGCGGGCACGAGGACGGCGTCGATCGAGGCGCACCTGCCCGACGGCGCCCGCGTGGTGCGCGCGATGCCGAATGCGCCGGCGCTCGTCCACGAAGGGATCGCGGGCCTCTGCGGGGGCGCCCACGCCCGCGACGAGGACCTCGAGCTCGCGACGGAGGCGCTCGGGCATCTGGGCGCAGTGGTGCGGGTCGCCGAGGACGACATGGACGCCGTGACCGCGCTTTCGGGGTCGGGCCCGGCCTACTTTGCGCTGCTCGCTGAGGCGATGATCGAGGCCGGTCTGCTGCTCGGCCTCAGCCGCGACGTCTCGACGCGCCTCGTCGTGCAGACGATGTTCGGGAGTGCGCTGCTCCTACGCGACGAGCAGATGCATCCGGTCGAGCTTCGCGAGGCGGTGACCTCGCCCGGCGGGACGACCACGCGGGCGATCAGGGAGCTCGAGCGCTCCGGCGTCCGCGCTGCGTTCCTGAACGCGATCACCGCCGCGACGGAGCGCTCCCGCGAGCTCTCCGACGAGTCGCAGTAGCTAACGCAGTTCGGCGATGCCGAGGGCGAGCAGGTCGCGCGCTTCGTCGATCGAGTCGCCGCGCAGCTCTGCGACCTCTCTGCGGTCGAGCTCGAATGCCCGCGAGACCCGATCGATCGCGCGCCCGAGCGTCAGACCACCGTCGAGCACGGCGATCACCTCGGCCACGTCGGGGTCGAGCTCGTACTCGACGTTCGTGCCCTCGTCGAGCACGAGCACCGTGTCGGGCTCGCGCGAGCCCGGATCGAGCAGCCGCTCGACGCGCACGTCGGGCGCGAGCACGATCGTCTGCTCGAGCAGCCCGGTGTCGTCGATCCCGTCGAGCCGCGCGTGCGAGGCGAACACTCGCTCGATCTGCTCGCTGGCGAATTCGAGGTCGTCCGCGTCGACCGTGTCGATGCGGATCACGTTCTCGTCGGCGTCGCGCTTGTGCAGCAAAACTGCGCCCTCGCTCACCCAACCGACGTCGAGCGCGTCGAAGTACGCGGTCCACTCGTCGAGCGCCGCGCCGTAGGCGTCGGCGTCATCGGAGAGATGCTCGTTCCAACCGGCAGCGTGATCCAGCGGGTCGGAACCGGCGAGGCTGAGGATCCAGGTGTCGCAGCCGGAGCCGTCCAGCCATCCGTCGAGCCGAACGTCCGGTTCTTCCTCGTCCGGCCCGACCCAGCTGACGAGCAGCGTCGCAAACCCGTCGTCGGCGAGTGAGGCCGCCGCCTGTTTGACGACGCGTTCGGAGAGCTCGTCGGCGGGCAGTCCGCCGTCGCGGTACTGCCACTTGGATTCGGGCGAGACGACGTACGGCGCGTTGCACGTGATCAGGTCGAATGTCTCCCCGGTGACGGGCTCGAAGAGGCTGCCGAGCCGGGTCTCGACGTTGTCGAGCTCGTTCAGCGCCGCGTTGATCTCCGTGAACGCCAGTGCCCGCTCGTTGATGTCCGTTGCGATCACCTGGTCGCTGTGGCGCGCGGCGAGCAGTGCGTGCACGCCGTTCCCGGTGCCGACGTCGAGCGCGCGCGCGAAGTGCCGGCGCGGCGTCAGCGCGGCGAGCCACGAAGCGGTCGGGGTATAGGGCGCGACGTAACCGACGGGGTCGTCCGCGCCGCGCGCGAAGCCGTCGAACGCCATGTAGAGCTCCTCGGCCGGGACGATGCGCGCCCGCGGGACGAGCTCCGTGCCGTCAACCTCCGCGAGCCGTGTCGTCAGCAAAGCATCGACGCCGCCCTGCTCGAGCGCGGCAACCGCATCCGAGAGCGGCACGCTCAGCTGCAGAAGGAAGAGCCGGATCGTCGTCGCGAGCGGCGATTCGGGGAGCCGGCGCTCGTAGACGGGCACTTCGCTGAGATCGGTCGAGGCTCCATCCTCTCCCAGCAGGTCGGCGACGGAGTCTTCGTCGTAGCCGACGTTGCGCAACGCTGCGCCCAGCCGCTCGGCTGCGGCTCGGTCGGGATTGGGCTCGAAGCGTTCGCTGCTCATCGTGAACCGGCGGCCGAGACTAGCGGGATTGCCCGACCTCGGATTGACTAGGCGCATGAACGACAGCGGTACGCCGGCGTTCGAGGACGCCATCACCGTGTGGCAGCTCACGCAGCGTCTCTGCGAGGCGCTCGACCGCGAGGTCGGCGGGGTCGGCTGCATCGTCTCGCGCGTGATCGGCGACGTGCTCGTCCAGGTTGCCGAGCATGCTCCTGACGGGCGCATCTTCCAGCTCGGCCGCGGCTTTCTCGTCTCGCAGTTCCCGACGACTGGCGAGGTGCTCCGTAGCGGGCGCGCGCGCATGGTCTCGGTCGACCAGAGCGATCCGGACCCCGCAGAGGTCGGCGTGCTCGACGACCTGGCGATGAAAGCTGTGCTGATGCTCTCGCTGCGGGACGGCGAGACGGCGTGGGGCCTCGTCGAGCCCTACCGGCTCGAGCCGGCCCGCTTCACCGACGCAGAGATCGCGCACGCCCAACAGATCGTCTCGCAGGCGGAGCGCGTGCTGCCAGCCTACGTGTACCCCTCTTGACAACGCATCGACGTTCGTCTATACATCGACGAGTGTCGATCTGTGACCAGACGCGATGACGGTGCTCGAGACAGCCGCGTGCTGTTCGCCACTGACGGCGACGACTCTCGGTGACGACGAGGCCGAGGCCGCGGCTGCTGTGTTCCGCGCCCTTAGCGACCCGGCTCGTGTGCGGATCGTCAATCTGCTCGCAACGAGCAGCGGTCCGGTGTGCATCTGCGAGCTGATCGAGCCGATCGGCCTCTCGCAGCCGACGATCTCGCATCACATGAAGAAGCTGGTCGACGCCGGCCTGCTCGAGCGTGAGCAGGACGGCAAATGGGCCTACTACTCAATCAATCCGGCTGCGATCGAGAAGCTTGCTGCGGTCGCCGACCTCAAGGGAGCGTGCTGCTGATGACCACCGCAGCGAACGATCTGCGTGAACAGGTGCGGGAGCGCTACGCCGAGTCCGCCCGGGCCGTTTCGGATTCGTCAGGCTGCGGCAGCGGTTCGTGCTGCGCCGACGACACCGGCTCTGCGACGTTCGGCGAGGCCCTCTACGACGCAAAGCAGCGCGGCGAGTTGCCCGACGCCGCGGCGCTCGCCTCACTCGGTTGCGGGAACCCGACCGCGGTCGCCGACCTGCGCGAGGGCGAGGTCGTTCTCGATCTGGGCTCCGGCGGCGGCATCGACGTGATCCTCTCCGCCAAGCGCGTCGGGCCGACGGGGCTCGCCTATGGGCTCGACATGACCGACGAGATGCTGGCGCTTGCGCGTGCAAACGCGGCGACGGCTTCGCTCTCGAACGCGATCTTCCTCAAGGGCGTGATCGAGGAGATCCCGTTGCCCGCGGCGTCGGTCGACGTGATCATCTCGAACTGCGTCATCAATCTCTCGGTCGACAAGGCAGCGGTGCTGATCGAGATGGCGCGCGTCCTGAGGCCCGGCGGTCGGATCGGGATCTCCGACGTTGTCGCCGAGGACCGGCTGAGCCCGGCCGAGCGCGCCGAGCGTGGCAGCTACGTCGGTTGCATCGCGGGTGCGCTCTCGAAGTCCGAGTACGAGGAAGGTCTGAGCGCGGCCGGTTTCGACGAGGTGAGCGTTACCTTCACGCACGAGGTGGCCGAGGGCATGCACGGCGCGATCGTCAAGGCGCTGAAGACGACGACGCCCGAGCGGCGCGGGCTACCGGTGATCGAAGCCGCGACCCGAGCCGGCTGTTGCTGACGGGCTCGGCGTGAGCAACGTGCTCTTCGTGTGCGTTGCGAACAGCGGCCGCTCGGTGCTGGCGGAGCGGCTCTTCCGCGAGGAGGCAGGCGATCGTCACGAGGCGCGCTCAGCCGGGAGCGCGCCCGGCACCGCCGCACATCCCGTCGTGGTCGACGCGCTCGACGAGCTCGGCATCGGCGCGCGCGACCACACGCCGCGACTCCTCGACGGCGAGCTCGTGGACTGGGCTGACGTCGTCGTCGCGACCTGCGACGACGCCTGCCCCGTCGTGCCCGGGAAGCGGTACATGAATTGGCAGCTGCCCGATCCAAAAGGGCGCCCGCTCGAGGATGTGCGGGCCCTTCGCGACGACATCCGTGCCCGGGTCGCGGAGCTCGTCCGCGAGCTCGACGCGGGCTGATTGCCGCGATTCAACCGCCGACGAGCTTGACCTCGTAGCCGCCGGCCCGCAGCCGTTCTGCGACCTTGTCGCGGTGATCTCCCTGGAGCTCGACCGCTCCGTTCTTGACGGCGCCGCCCGAGCCGCAGTGGCGCTTCAGGTCGCTCGCGACCTCAGCGAGGTGCGACGGCGGGAGCCCACGCACGACGGTCACCGTCTTGCCGCGGCGGCCGCTCTTGTCGCGGAACACGCGCACGACACCGTCGCGCGGAAGCTCCGGCCCGCTTGAGGTCGTCGCGCGCTCAGGCGCCGCCCGCTTGCGCCGGTCGCCGTCGCCGGTCGAGTACACGAGGCGGCTGTTGGACATCGGGCCTCGATCGTATGTGGGCGGGGCCGCTCGCCCCGCCCACATCGGAACTCGGTCAGGCAGCGCTGATCAGGCAGCGAGGCGCTTGCGCGCCTTCTGGACCGTCGGGAGCGCGGTCTTCGTCCTTGCGAGCGCGCGTGCACGCACGTCGACGGAGGCCGGCTTCGCGGCGATCGTGATCTCCTCGCCCGTGGCGGGGTTGCGTCCCTTGCGGGACTTCGTCGCAGGCTTCAGGCGAACCGTCAGCTGAACGAGGCTGCCGATCTTCACCTTCTCCGCATTGGAGATCTCCTCGAGGACAACCTCCTCGAGGGCGGCGAGGACTCGCTTCGCATCGGCACGGGTCAGGTCGGCACGCTCGGCGACGGCGTCGGCGAGCTGCAGTTGGGTCAGGGGCATGTGGTCTCCTCAGTCGAGTGGAGCCGAGGATTGAAGCGACTCTGGCGGACGGGACCGCGGTTTACCCGCCAAAGGCCGTCAACCGAGGGTCGGTCAACCGCCGCTTCGCAGGAACCGTCCGGCGCCGTCTCTGGGCAGATTCGTGCTGCGGCCGGGCTGCCCGCCGCGCCGGCGTGGGCGGTACCCGTGCCGTTGATACATCGCGGACGCGCATCCGTACATCCGCCGGATCGTCGCGTGGCTCGGTAGGTCGTCGATTCCCGCGCGCAGCTCGCGCACCGTCGGGATGCGCAGATGGCGGCGGTGGTAGAGGTCGAGCGCGTAGGCGACGAGCTCGTCGTTCCATTCGCCTCCGGCGTTCGACCAGCCGGCTCGAGTCATCCGCGCAGGCTAATGCTTTACTTTGTATAGCGCAACTCCGTATGGCGAAAAGCTTGGCGCGAGTTGCGCGCGAGTCTCCATTGCTTTACTCTTTGAAGCATTAGACTAGAGCCAGGCGGGAGGTGGAGCCGATGAAAGCGACGGGGCTCTACGACCCGGCCTACGAACATGACGCATGCGGCGTCGCATTCGTGGCGCGGCTCGACGGCGTGCAGACCCACGAGGCGATCAGGCGTGCGCTGACTGCGCTCGAGAACCTCGAGCATCGCGGGGCGGCCGGCGCCGACGCAGAGACCGGCGATGGCGCGGGGATCCTCGTGCAGATGCCGGACGCATTTCTGCGCAGCGTGTCGGGGATCGCGCTCCCGCCCGCCGGCACCTATGGCGTTGCCGTCTGCTTCCTGCCGCAGGAGCGAGCGCGGAGGCTCGAGCTCGAGCGCGTGCTGGAGGAAGTCGTCGCCGAGGAGGGCCAGACCGTGCTCGGCTGGCGTGACGTGCCCGTCGACAGCCGACATGTGGGATCGCACGCACGCCTCTTCGCGCCGTGCATCCGGCAGCTCTTCGTCGCCGCCTCGCCCGAGCTTGCGAACGACGCGGCGGCGTTCGAGCGGCGGCTCTACGTGATCCGGCGCGTCGCCGAGGGCCGCGCCGGGCTCGTGCTGCCGAGCTTCTCGGCGCGCACGCTCGTCTACAAGGGGATGCTGACCTCCCCGCAGCTCGGGCGCTTCTTCCCCGACCTGGCCGACGAGCGCTTCGCAAGCGCGCTCGCGCTCGTGCACTCCCGCTTCTCGACGAACACATTCCCGAGCTGGGAGCTCGCCCATCCCTATCGCATTATCGCGCACAACGGTGAGATCAACACGCTGCGCGGCAACGTCAACTGGATGCGCGCACGCGAGTCGCAGCTCGCCTCGGAGCTCTTCGGCGACGACATCGAGAAGGTTCTGCCGGTCGTCCGGCCGGGCGGCTCCGACACCGCGGTATTCGACAACGTGCTCGAGCTGCTCGTCCTCTCGGGCCGCTCACTGCCGCACGCGCTGATGATGATGGTGCCCGAGGCGCACGCCGGCCGGGCGGATGTCTCCGACGAGCTGCGCGGCTTCTACGCGTTCCACGACTGCCTGACGGAGGCCTGGGACGGCCCGGCGGCGATCGCGTTCACCGACGGACGCCTGATCGGCGCGACGCTCGACCGCAACGGCCTGCGGCCAGGGCGCTGGCTGGAGACGCGCGACGGCTGGGTCGTGCTCGCCTCCGAGGCCGGTGTGCTGGAGATCCCGATCGAGAACGTCCTGCGCAAGGGACGGCTGCAGCCGGGCAAGCTGTTCGTCGTCGACCTCGAGCAAGGCCGGATCGTCCCGGACGGCGAGCTGAAGCAGCAGGTCGCGACGCGCAAGCCGTACGCCGAGTGGTTCGAGCGGGAGCACGTGCGACTCGCCGACCTGCCGAAGCGCACGACGCGCCGGGCGCCGGCGGAGCCGCTGCGCCGGCTGCAGCTCGCGTTCGGCTACTCGCAGGAGGACATGAAGGTGATGCTGGCGCCGCTCGCCGTCAACGCCGAGGAGGCGATCGGCTCGATGGGGAACGACACGCCCCTCGCGGCGCTCTCCGACCGGCGGCCGCTTCTCTACTCCTACTTCAAGCAGCTCTTCGCGCAGGTCACGAACCCGCCGATCGACTCGACCCGTGAGGCGATCGTGATGAGCGTCCAGTCGCTCGTCGGCTCCGAGCGCAACCTCCTCGACGAAACGCCCGAGCACGCGCGGCAGCTCGTGATCGAGAATCCGATCCTGCGTGACTCGCAGCTCGAGAGCCTGCGTCAGGTCGACTCCGAGATCTTCAAGGCGCACACCCTCGACGTCACGTGGCCAGTCGAGGAAGGGCCGGCCGGTCTCGAGCGCGCGCTCGAGCGCCTGTGCGCAGACGCCGATGTTGCCCTTGCGCAGCGGGCGAACATCCTGATTCTCTCCGACCGCGCCGCCGGCGCCGGGCGCGCGCCGATTCCGTCGCTGCTCGCGGTCGGCGCGGTGCACCACCATCTCGTTCGCGCCGGTACCAGGCTGCAGGCAGGCCTCGTCGTCGAGTCCGGCGAGCCGCGCAGCGTGCAGAGCGTCGCCGTGTTGATCGGCTACGGCGCCGCGGCCGTGAACCCGTACCTGATGCTCGCGACGATCGGGCAGCTCGTCGACGAGGGGCGGATCGAGCTTTCGCGCGAGGAGGCCGAGGAGCGCGCGATCAAGGCGGTCGGCAAGGGCCTCCTGAAGGTGATCTCGAAGATGGGCATCTCGACGATCTCGTCCTATTGCGGTGCGCAAGTCTTCGAAGCTGTCGGGCTCTCTTCGGCGCTCATCGAGCGCTACTTCACCGGCACGGCGTCGCGGATCGGCGGCATCGGCCTCGCCGAACTCGCCGAGGGCGTCCTCGTGCGCCACGCCCGTGCCTACCCGGGCACGCCCGGCGAGCTGCTGCCCGTCGTCGGGCTCTTTGCCTGGCGGCGAGACGGCGAGCATCACCAATGGAATCCTGAGACGATCGCGTTGCTCCAGCACGCAGTGCGCGGGGGCGGCCGGCAGACCTACGACGAGTTCGCGGCGGCCGTCAACGCCGAGAGCGCCCGGCGCTCCACCCTGCGCGGCCTGCTGCGCTTCCGGGTCGCCGCGGGCGGAGCGATCCCGCTCGAGCAGGTCGAACCGGCCGCCGACATCGTTAAGCGCTTCTCGACCGGTGCGATGTCGCTCGGCTCGCTCTCGCGCGAAGCTCACGAGACGCTCGCCGTCGCGATGAACCGCATCGGCGGACGTTCCAACACCGGCGAGGGCGGCGAGGATCCGGAGCGGTTCGGCGACGAGCGCCGGTCGAAGATCAAGCAGGTCGCATCCGGCCGCTTCGGCGTCAACATCGACTACCTGACGAACGCCGACGAGCTCCAGATCAAGATGGCGCAGGGCGCGAAGCCCGGCGAGGGCGGACAGCTGCCCGGACACAAAGTCGACCGGTACATCGCTGGCGTGCGGCTGACCACTCCGGGCGTCGGGCTGATCTCCCCGCCGCCGCACCACGACATCTACTCGATCGAGGATCTCAAGCAGCTGATCTACGACCTGCGCTGCGCCAACCCCGACGCGCGCATCTCGGTCAAGCTCGTCGCCGAGGTCGGCGTCGGCACGGTCGCTGCGGGCGTTGCGAAATCGAACGCCGACCACGTGCTGATCTCCGGGCACGACGGCGGCACCGGCGCTTCGCCGATCTCGTCGATCCTGCACGCGGGCGTGCCCTGGGAGATCGGGCTCGCGGAGACTCAGCAGACGCTCGTGCTCAACGACCTCCGTTCGCGCATCTGGGTGCAGACCGACGGACAGCTGAAGACCGGCCGCGACGTCGTCGTCGCCGCGCTCCTCGGCGCCGACGAGATGGGATTCGCCACCGCCCCGCTGATCGCAACGGGCTGCGTGATGATGCGCGCCTGCCATCTGAACACCTGCCCGGTCGGGATCGCGACCCAGGACCCCGAGCTGCGCACGCGGTTCCGCGGCCAGCCGGAGCACGTGATCGAGTTCTTCTTCCTCGTCGCCGAGGACGTGCGGCGGCTCATGGCCTCGCTCGGCGTCGCCCGATTCGAGGATCTTGTCGGCCGCGTCGACCTGCTCGAGCCCGACGACGCGCTCGAGCACTGGCAGGAACGCGGTATCGACATCTCGAATCTCCTGCGCGCACCCGATGTGCCTGCGGGCACGCCGCTCCGGCGCGTCGAGTCGCAGGCCTCGCCGCTCGGTGGGGCACTCGACTGGGCGTTGATCGACGCCGCGCGCTGCTCTCTGGAGGATGGCGTGACGGTCAGCGCCAGTTTCGCGGTGCGCAACGTCGACCGGACGATCGGCGGGCTGCTCTCACACCACGTCACGAAGCTCCACGGCCGCGCGGGGCTGCCGCCCGGGACGATTCGCTTCGACCTGCGCGGCTCGGCCGGGCAGTCGTTCGGCGCTTGGCTCGCACCGGGGATCGAACTGACCCTGACCGGCGAGGCCAACGACTACGCGGGCAAGGGCCTCTCGGGCGGGACGATCGCCGTGCGGCCGCCGCTCGAGGCGACCTTCCCGGCCGAGGAGAACGTGATCGTCGGCAACACCGTCCTCTACGGCGCAACCGCGGGGCGCGCGTTCTTCCGCGGCGTCGCAGGCGAGCGGTTCGCCGTCCGCAACTCGGGCGCAGACGCCGTCGTGGAAGGTGTCGGCGACCACGGCTGCGAGTACATGACCGGCGGTCACGTCATCGTGCTCGGCCCGACGGGCCGCAACTTCGCCGCCGGGATGAGCGGCGGGATCGCCTACGTCCTCGACGAGGACGGCGCGTTCGCAAGCCGCTGCAACCGCCAGCTCGTCGGATTGGACCCGCTCGAGGCGGAAGACGAGGCGATCGTGCTCGCGCTCGTGCAGGAGCACGCCGACCGCACCGGCTCGACGGTCGCGGCGCGGCTGCTCGCAGACTGGAGCGCGGCGAGTTTCGTGAAGGTGATCCCGCACGACTACAAGCGCGCGCTCGCCGAGCTCGGCGACGAGATTCGCTATCACGACCATCCCGTCTCGGCAGGCGGCGTCGGCTTCGTGACCAAGGAATCCGAGGAAGCCGCCTGATGGGCAAGATCGGGGCGTTCCTGAACGTCCGCCGCGCCGAGGCGCCCGAGCGTGCGCCGGCCGAGCGCATCGGCGACCTCCGTGAGTTCATCGGGACACTCCCGCTCGTCGAGCTTCGTGAGCAGGCGTCGCGGTGCATGGAGTGCGGCGTGCCCTTCTGCCACAGCGGCTGCCCGCTCGGGAACCTGATTCCCGACTGGAACGACCTCGTCTACCGGGACCGGTGGGCCGAGGCGAGCGAGCAGCTGCATCGCACGAACAACTTTCCCGAGTTCACCGGCCGGCTCTGTCCGGCGCCGTGCGAGGCGGCCTGCGTGCTCGAGATCAACGAGGGTGATGCCGTCTCGATCAAGCAGATCGAGCTCGCGATTGTCGACCGAGCCTGGGACGAGGGCTGGATCGTCCCGCAGCCGCCTGCTCGCGCGACGGGCCGGCGCGTCGCTGTCGTCGGCGCCGGCCCTGCGGGGCTCGCGTGCGCGCAACAGCTCGCGCGGGCCGGAGAGCACGTGACGGTCTACGAGCGCGACGAGGCAGCAGGCGGGCTGATCCGGTTCGGCGTGCCCGAGTTCAAGATCGAGAAGCGCCTCGTCGAGCGTCGTGTCCAGCAACTCGTCGCCGAAGGCGTCGAGTTTCGGTTCGGCGTCGACGTCGGCACCGACCTCGAGGTCGAGGAGCTTCGCTCGCGCCACGACGCCGTCGTGCTGGCGATCGGGTCGCGCGTGCCGCGCGACCTGCCGGCGCAGGGGCGCGAGCTCCGCGGTGTGCACTTCGCGATGGAGTACCTCGCAGAGCGGGCGCGCGTGATCGCCGGAACGGCCCCGGCGACTATCTCGGCCGCCGGCAGGCACGTCGTCGTGATCGGCGGCGGTGATACCGGCGCCGACTGCGTGCGGCACGCCCACCGCGAAGGCGCCGCGTCGGTGACGCAGATCGAGCTGCTCGGCGAACCGCCCGCGGCGCGCCCCGATGAGCTCACACCGTGGCCGCTCTGGCCGATGAAGCTGCGCACCTCCTATGCGCTCAAGGAAGGCGGCGAGCGCGACTTCTCGATCTCGACCACGCGGTTCGATGGGCGTGACGGCGCTGTCGAACGGATCGTCTGGCAGCACAACACCGGCAGCCCGCCGTTCGATCTCGTCCCGGGGACCGAGGAGTCGCGTCCAGCCGACCTCGTGCTGCTCGCGATGGGGTTCCTTGGCCCCGAGCCGGCGCTCCTCGACGGGCTCGGCCTCGACCGGGACGCGCGCGGCAATGTCGCCGCCGCACGATTCGCCACCTCGCGGGCCGGGGTCTTCGCGGCCGGTGACGCGCGGCGCGGGCAGTCGCTGATCGTGTGGGCGATCGACGAGGGTCGTCGCTGCGCCGAGGTGGTGCGGCAGTGGCTCGACGCGGGCGCTGGGTCACGCGAACAGCCCACTTTTGTTTCGATAGCTTCGAGTCGCGGCACGGAGTAGACTGCGGGCCATGAAACGGACGATGAACGACACACACGATGAGGGCTGCGCAGTTGCGGCGACCGCCGAGATCATCGCGACCAAGTGGACGCCGCTGATCATTCACGACCTCTCCGAAGGCGCCCGGCGCTTCATGCAACTCGAGCACGCCTGCCCGGGAATCAGCCCGCGGACGCTCTCCGAACGCCTCGACATGCTGGAGCGGCAGGGTGTGGTGATCCGTCGCAGCTATCCGGAATCGCCGCCGCGGGTCGAGTACGAGCTGACGGAAAAGGGACGCGCGCTGCTGCCGATCGTCAGGGAGATGCGCCGCTTCGGGCGCGCCTGGATGATCACCCAGCCCGTGAAACGCCGGCGCGCTCCGGCAGCACGCCGCTGACGCAGTAGCGTTATCGCTTCAAGTTCTGAAGCTTGACAACATCACAACCTGCGTGCACACTGCGTCTTCGATGACTCGTGAAGCCCTGACGATGCCGACGACCAAGCCGCTTGCGGCGACGTCGGCGCTCGGGCTCGTTCTTCTTCTCACGGTCATTCTCATTCTCCCCCTCTAGGGGGAGAACACGCTCACGCGGCAGTCAAACGCCGCACACGCCCACCGTAAAACGGAAGTAGTGCGTCTCCATTTCGGAACGACGCCGGCGAGGAGCATGGAATGCGCAGGATCAAGATCTTCGACACGACACTGAGAGACGGAGAGCAATCGCCGGGCATCGCGCTGCGCCCGGAGGAGAAAGCAGAGATCGGTCGCGCCCTCGAACTGCTCGGAGTCGACATCATCGAGGCCGGCTTCGCCGCCTCGTCCCCCGGCGACTTCGCAGGCGTCGCAGCGGTCGCCCAGGCCGTCACGCGCGTCACCGTCGCCTCCCTCGCCCGCACGACGCAGGCCGACATCGACGCCGCCGCCCGCGCGCTGCGCGGCGCGCCCCGAAGTCGGATCCACATCTTCATGGCGACGAGCGCGCTCCACATGGAGCGGAAGCTCGGCCTGACCCCGGACGAGGTGCTCGAGCGGATCCACTGGGCGGTCGCCTATGCCGTCAAATGCGCGGACGAGGTCGAGTTCTCGGCTGAGGACGCGACCCGCTCCGACCGCGCATTCCTCGCCTCCGCCTGCCGCACGGCGATCGCAGCCGGCGCCACGATCGTCAACCTGCCCGACACCGTCGGCTTCTCGACGCCCGACGAATACGCGCGCATGTTCGACGACCTGCGCGAGCGCTGCCCCGAGCTGAACGACGTCGAGTTGTCGGTGCACTGCCACGACGACCTCGGGCTCGCGGTCGCGAACTCGCTCGCCGGCATCTCGGCGGGAGCGACCCAGGTCGAGTGCACGATCAACGGCATCGGCGAGCGCGCGGGCAACGCTGCGCTCGAAGAGATCGTGATGGCGCTTCGTGTCCGCTCCGACGTCTACGACGCGGCGACGGAGGCCGATCCGAGCATGATCCGCGACGCCTCCAGTCTCGTCGCCGAGCTGACCGGGTACGACGTGGCGCGCAACAAGCCGATCGTCGGCGCGAACGCCTTCGCGCACGAGGCCGGCATCCATCAGGACGGGATGCTCAAGGACTCCTCGACCTACCAGATCATCGACCCGGCCGAGCTCGGCGTCGCGATGTCGCTGCCGCTCGGCAAGCACTCCGGGCGCCACGCCTTCGCGCGTGCGTGCGCCGCAGCGGGCATCTCGCTCGACCCGGCCGAGATCGCCGCGGCCTTCCGCCGCTTCAAACAGCTCGCCGACACCGGCGTCGCTCCATCCATCGACGACGTCTTTCAGGAGGTCCGTGCATGAGCCCCGAAAACACGAAGATCGTTGCGTGCCTGGCGGGCGACGGTGTCGGCCCCGAGCTGATGGCCGCCGCGACGCGGGCGCTCGACCGCGTCGCGCATCTGCACTCACTCGAGGTCGACGACGTCCACCTGCCCTTCGCAGGCGAGGCGATGACGCGGTCGGGCCATCCTCTGCCACCGGAGACGCGCAACGGTTACCGCGGCGTCGACGCGATCCTCGTCGCTTCCCGGCACGAGCCGGCGTTCGAAGGGGTGAAGGCAGACCTCGAGCTCGCGTGGCGCATCGCGCGCGTGCACCTCGGCGAGCGCGCCGACGTCGTCGTGATCGCACCGATGGGCGCCTGGGCAGACGCGATCGCCGTCGAGCGCGCGTTCTCGTGCGCCTCGACACGACGGGGGCGCGTCACCGCCGTCAGCACCGACGACAGCTGGTACGCGTTCGTCGAGCGGGAGCAGGGCCGCTGGCCCGGCATGCAGGCCGAGCGGCTCGGTCTCGGCGAGGCGATCGTGCGGTTGAAGGAGCGCCCGGAGGAGATCGACGTCGTCGTCACGGAGTCCCACCTCCTCGACGGCCTCGTCGAGTCCGCATCGCATTTCGCCGGCTCGAAGGCGTCGGTCGCCCACGGCTGGATGCCCGACAGCGGGCCTGGGGTGTTCGCGCCGGGCGAGAGCGAGTCCGACGACAACGGCGGGTTCGACGCCGCGGATCCGACCGGCATGCTGCTGACCGCGTCATTGCTGCTCGGCGAGGGACTGAAGCGCCGCGCGGCCTCGCGCACGCTCGAGCGGGCAGTCGGCACTGCGGCCGCGCGCAACGGGTCGCTCCCGCGCGAGACGCGCAGCTTCACCGATGCCGTGATGGCGTTGCTGCCGGAGACGCGCACCGACGTCGAGCACTTTGATGAGGTATGGCGCGATGAGGTCTGGCGTTGAGCAAGGGAACCAACCGGATGCTGGGATCCGACGCGATCCTCCGCTCGCTCGAGCTCGAGGGGGTGGACGTCGCCTTCGGAATCCCCGGGGGCGCGATCCTTCCGACCTACGACGCGATTGCCCGCGGCACGACGGTGCGCCACGTGCTCGCGCGGCACGAGCAGGGCGCCGGCCACATGGCCGAGGGCTATGCGCGCGCCTCCGGCAAGGTCGGCGTCGCGATCGCGACCTCGGGGCCCGGCGCGACGAACCTCGTGACGCCGATCGCCGATGCGTGGATGGACTCGACACCGCTCGTCTGCATCACCGGTCAGGTGCGCACGTCGCTGATCGGCACCGACGCGTTCCAGGAGATCGACGCGACCGGCATCACGATGCCGATCGTCAAGCACTCGTGGCTCGTGCAGGACGTCGAGGAGCTGCCCGGCGTGCTGAAGGCCGCATTCCACATCGCGCGCACCGGCCGGCAGGGCCCGGTGCTTGTCGACGTCGCCAAGGACGTGCAGGAAGCCGTCTTCGACTTCAACTATCCGGACGAGGTCGACCTGCCGGGCTGGCGGCCGCCCTCGAAGGTGAATGCGCGCCAGATCGGGGAAGCGGCGCGCGCGATCGCGGCCGCCGAGCGGCCGATCGTCTACGCCGGCGGCGGCGTCCTGAACGGCGAGGCCTGCGCAGAGCTCTTGCGCCTCGTCGACGAGGGCAACCTGCCGACGGTCGTGACGCTGATGGGCAAGGGCTGCCTGCCCGACTCGCACCCGCAGAACTACGGCGCGCCCGGAATGCACGGCTCGAAGTTCGCCAACTGGGCGCTGAACAAGGCTGACCTCGTGATCGCGGTGGGCTCCCGCTTCGACGATCGCGTCACCGGCAAGCTGAGCGCATTCGCGCCCGGCGCTCGCGTGATCCACTTCGACGTCGATGCCGCCGAGGTCGGGAAGATCCGCCACGCGGAGATCCCGGTCGTCGGCCCACTCGCCGTCGCCCTTGCACACCTCGCCGACGCCCTGAACGCGCTCGGGACCGAACCGAGGTATGCGCCGTGGCTGCGCCAGCTCGACGAATGGCGCGAGCGCTACCCGTTCCGCTACAGCCGCGAGGAGGGGGTGGTGAAGCCGCAGACGGCGGTCGAGGCGCTGCGCGACCTGACGGCCGGGCGCGACGACCTGATCTGGACGACGGGTGTCGGCCAGCATCAGATGTGGGCGATGCAGTACCTGCAGTGCGACAAGCCGCGCTCGTTCATCACGTCGGGCGGCCTCGGGACGATGGGGTACGGGATTCCGGCCGCGATCGGCGCCAAGGCCGCTCGCCCCGACGCAACCGTCGTCTGCATCGACGGCGACGGCTGTTTCCAGATGACGTGCCAGGAGCTCGCGACGGCGGCGCTCGAGCGTCTGCCGATCGTCGCCGTCGTGCTGAACAATGGCTGGCTCGGGATGGTGCGCCAGTGGCAGGAGATGTTCTACGACGAGCGCTTCGCGCAGACGCATCTCACGCAGCAGGTGCCCGAGTACGCACAGCTCGCGGAGGCCTACGGCTGCGCAGGGTTCACCGTCGAGCACGACGACCAGCTCGAGACCGCGTTGACGACGGCATTCGACTGCGGGCGCACCGCAGTCGTCGATGTGCGCTGCGACCCGGCCGAGAAGGTCTTCCCGATGATCCCGGCGGGCGCCGCGGCGGTCGACGTGATCGAGGCGCCCGACGAAGAAACGGTGTCGGCGTGAGCAGTCACACGATTTCCGTGCGGCTGGAAAACAAGCCGGGTGCGCTGGCGCGCGTCTCGCAGCTCTTCTCGCGTCGTGGCTACAACATCCAGAGCCTCGCGGTCGGCCCGACCGAGAGCCCGGACATCTCGCGCTTGACGCTGCGCGTCGACTGCGAGGAGCACTCGCTCGAGCAGATCGAGAAGCAGATGCACAAGCTCGTCAACGTCCTGCGCGTGACCGAGCTTCGCCCCGAAGAGGCGGTCGAGCGTGAGCTGGCCCTGATCACCGTCGCCGCGCCACCCGAGCGCAGGCCGGAGCTGATCGCGCTCAGCCAGGTGGCCGGCGCGCAGGTCGCCGACGTCGGCCGCGACGCCGTCACCTTCGAGATCGTCGGACGTCCCGATCAAATCGACGCGTTCGAAGAGCTCGTTCGTCCGTACGGTGTGCGCGAGCTCGCGCGGACGGGCCGCATCGGCCTGCGCCGCACGAGCTCGTCCCGCCGCTTCCCGTCACCCGCACTCGCATAGAGAGGACTATTCACTGATGGCAGAGATCCACAAGACCGGCGATCCTTCCCTGCTCGGGAAGGTTGCGATCCTGGGCTACGGAAGCCAGGGTCACGCGCACGCGCTCAACCTGCACGACTCCGGCGTCGAGGTCGAGGTCGGCCTCCGCGAAGGCAGCCCGTCGTGGGCGGCCGCCGAGGAGGCGGGACTCACCGTGCGGAGTACGGCCGACGCGGTGCGCGGCGCGCAGCTCGTCGCATTTCTCGTGCCCGACGGCGCACAGCCGGCGCTGTTCGAGCAGGAGGTCGCGCCGAACCTCGAGCCGGGCGCGGCGCTGCTCTTCGCGCACGGGTTCAACGTGCACTACGAGCGGATCGCACCGCCCGCGGGCCACGACGTGATCATGGTCGCTCCGAAAGGCCCGGGGCACGTCGTGCGCCGCCTCTACACAGAGGGCTACGGCACGCCGGCCGTCGTCGCCGTTGCGCAGGACGCGAGCGGCCAGGCGCGGGAGCTCGCGTTCGCCTACGGTGCCGCGCTCGGCGCTGCGCGGGCGGGCATGGTCGAGACGACGTTCCAGGAAGAGACCGAGACCGACCTCTTCGGCGAGCAGACGGTGCTCTGTGGCGGCGTCACACAGCTGATCCAGCTCGGGTTCGAGACGCTCGTCGAGGCCGGCTACCAGCCCGAGGTCGCCTACTACGAATGCCTGCACGAGCTGAAGCTGATCACCGACCTGATCTGGGAGGGCGGGATCGAGCGGATGCACTACTCGATCTCCGACACCGCCGAGTACGGCTCGCACGCGATCGGCCCCAAGGTCGTCGACGAGCACGTGCGCGAGAACATGCGCGCCGTCCTCGGGGCGATCCAAAACGGGACGTTCGCGCGCGACTGGGTCGCCGAGATGGACCGCGGCCAGCCGGTGCTGGACGAGTACCGCGCGAAGCTCGCGGAGACGCAGATCGAGCAGGTCGGTGCGCGGCTCCGTGCGCTGAACGTGCGGGAAGAGGCCGCGGAGGTTCATGGCGTCGGTTGACGTACCGGTTGCGCTCCTCGGCTACGGCACGGTCGGTGCCGCCGTCAGCCGGCTGCTGACCGATTCCGCAGACGACATCGAACGGGCCACGGGCCACCGCCTGCGTGTGGTGAAGGCACTCGTGCGCGATCCCGGGAAGGAGCGTGATTACCCGCCTCCGAGCGGGACGCTCACCACGGACATCCGCGACGTGCTCGATGACCCGTCGATCGCCGTCGTCGCGGAAGTGATGGGTGGGGTCGAGCCGGCCGGTGACTACGTGCTCGAGCTTCTGCGCAGCGGCAAGCACGTCGTCACGGCGAACAAGCAGCTCGTCGCCCGCAGAGGCGCCGAGCTGTTTTCTGCTGCTTCGTCCGCGGGCGTGCAGCTGCGCTTCGAGGCGAGCGTCTGCGCTGCGATCCCGGTGATCAAGGTGCTGCGCGAGTCGCTCGTCGTCACGAACGTCCACAGCGTGCTCGGGATCGTCAACGGGACCACGAACTTCGTGCTGACCGAGATGGAGGCAGGGAAGACCTACGCCGAGGCGCTCGCCGAAGCGCAGTCGCTCGGCTACGCCGAGGCCGACCCCACCGACGACGTCTCGGGCGCCGACGCGGCCGCGAAGATGGCGATCCTCGCGACCGTCGCGTTCAACTCACGCGTCGAGCTCGCCGACGTGACCTACCGCGGGATCGTCGAGGTCGACCCGCTCGACGTCGCCGCGGCGCGCGAACTCGAGATGGTGATCAGGCTCGTCGGCACGGCGCGCCTCGTCGACGGAGCGTTCGACGTGCGCGTCCAGCCTGCACTCGTCGACAAGCGGCACCCGCTCGCGAAGGTGAACGGCGCTTTCAACGCTGTGATGCTGCAGGGCGACGCGATTCGCGAGATCACGCTCGAAGGCCCGGGCGCCGGCGGGCTCGAGACGGCGTCGGCGGTGATCGCGGACATGGCGAGCGTGATCGGGACGATGGGCACGGGCTTCCTGCAGAACGATGCGGCCTGGCGCGAGCTGCCGCGCCTCGCCGACGGCGAGAGCCGCTCGCCGTACTACTTCCGCCTCTCGGTCGACGACCGGCCCGGCGCGCTTGCGCGGGTCGCCGAGGAGCTCGCCGAGCGCGAGATCTCGATCGCGCGCCTGCTTCAGCACCAGAACGGCAACGGCGCCTCGATCCACGTCGTCACGCACGAGGCGCGCAGCGGTTCGCTCGACGACGCGCTCGTCGCGATGGACTCACTCGACGACGTGCGCAGCCGCTCTCTTCCGTTGCCGGTGATCTCCGACCGCGGGGTTGTGGAGCTCGGATGGGCGTGACCTCGGCGATCGCCGCGATCTCGCTCGGCGAGGGCTCGACGCCGCTCGTGCACGCGGAGACGCTGTCGGCCGAGCTCGGCCTCGAGCTGCATCTGAAGTGCGATGGCCTCAACCCGACCGGCAGCTTCAAGGACCGCGGCATGGTCGTGGCGGTCGGTCGCGCGGTCGATGAAGGCGCGCGCGCCGTCGTCTGCGCGTCGACGGGCAACACCGCCGCCTCGGCGGCCGCCTACGCCGCGCGGGCCGGGCTCGAGGCGATCGTGCTCACACCGGCCGGTGCGACGGCCGGCCCCAAGCGCGCCCAGGCGCGCGCCGCCGGCGCACGCGTGCTCGAGGTGCGCGGCAGCTTCGACGACGCGCTTCGGCTCTGCCGCGAGCTTGCCGAGCAGCCGGGCTACGTGCTCGTGAACTCGCTCAACCCGAATCGCATCGAAGGTCAGCAGAGCGTCGTCTCCGAGGTGCTCGACCAGCTCGCAGACGTGCCGGACGTGATTGCGCTGCCGTTCGGCGGCGGCGGTAACACGTGCGCGGTCGCGGCAGCACTCGCGGCCGTCGGCGCAACGCCGAGGATCGTCGTCGGCGAATCGCAGACGCGCGCGACCACCTGGGCGAGCGCGATCCGTATCGCCGAGCCTGCGCACGCCGCGCAGGTCGCAGCGCTCGTCGCCGAGGGCCGCGTCGAGGTGCTGACGCTCTCGGACGAGGAGCTGCGCGCCGACTGGCAGCGGATCGTGCGGGCGGAGGGAGTCTTCTGCGAGCCGGCGTCCGCCGCGGGCGTCGCCGCGCTTCGCAAGCTCAGCCTGGGCGAGCTCGGCCTGCGCAACACGCGCGCGGTCGCCATCGTGACCGGGCACGGCCTCAAGGACTCGGACGCGGTCGACGATCCGGCCGTCCCGAACATCGAGGCGAGTCTCGAGGCGATTCTGGAGGCGCTCGCGTGATGGTGCGCGCCCCCGCCTCGACCGCGAATCTCGGCCCCGGCTTCGACACGGCCGCCGCCGCTCTCGATCTCTGGAATGAGCTGCACGTCGTCGAGGGCAGTTCGATCGACATCGGCGCAGTTGAAATCAGCGGCGAAGGCGCCGACGAGCTGCCGCGCGACGAGCGCCACCTGACGGTGCGGGCGTTCTCGCTCTTCGCCTCGCCCGAGGGTCACAGCTTCCGCTTCGTCAACCGCATCCCGCTCGAGCGCGGCCTCGGCTCGAGCGCCGCGGCAATCGCCCTCGGCCTCGTCGCCGGTGCGGCGGTCGCGGGCAAGGCGGCGACGCTCGAAGAGCTGCTCGAGGCGGGCGAGCCGCTCGAGGGCCACGCCGACAACCTGGCGGCCGCACTCTGGGGCGGCGTCTGCCTCGCCTGGCGTCGCGACGGACGCATCACCGCGGCCCGCATCGCAGACGACATGCCGCTTGCCCCCATCGTCGCCGTGCCGTCGGAGCGCACGAGCACCAAGGGCTCGCGTGCCGCGCTACCCGCGAGCGTCGCGCATTTGGACGCAGCGGCGAACGCGGCGAGTGCAGCGCTGCTCGGGGCCGCGATCGCAGCGGGCAACGCCGAGCTCCTTGCCGAGTCGTTCCACGACCTCCTGCACGAGCCCTACCGGTCGTCAGCACTCCTGCGGCTCCTGCGCGACGAGGCGCCGGACGGCGCGCTTGGCGTCACCCTCTCCGGGTCCGGCCCATCCGTCGTCGTCTGGGCGCGGCAGCAGGACGCTGCGTGCGTCGCGGCGGAGCTCGAGCGCATCGTTCCCGCCGACACGAAGGTGCTGCCGCTCGCGGTTGCCCCGGAAGGAGCCACCATTCAGTGAGCGTCTACGGCAAGAGCAGCCCGGCCAAGCGTCACAGCGCGGCACTCACCGACGGCCCCGACCGGGCGCCGGCGCGCGCGATGTTGAAAGGCGTCGGCTTCACGGACGCCGATCTCGCGAAGCCGCTCGTCGGCGTCGCGACGACCTGGATCGAGACGATGCCGTGCAACCTCAACCAGCGGCTGCTCGCGAACTACGTCAAGCAGGGCATTCGCCGCGCGGGCGGCACGCCGCTCGAGTTCAACACGATCGCCGTCTCCGACGGCGTCTCGATGGGGACGACCGGGATGCGCGCGTCGCTCGTCTCGCGCGAGGTGATCGCCGACTCGATCGAGCTCGTCGCGCGCGGCCACCTGCTCGACGGCCTCGTCTGCCTCGTCGGCTGCGACAAGACGATCCCGGCGGCCGTGATGGCGCTCGCGCGCCTCGACCTGCCCGGGCTCGTGCTCTACGGCGGGTCGATCGCACCCGGCCGCTACCGCGGCAGGGACGTGACGATCCAGGACGTCTTCGAGGTGGTCGGCGCGCACGCGGCCGGCAAGGTCAGCGAGGCGGAGGTGCACGCGCTCGAGAGCGTCGCGTGCCCGGGCGCAGGCGCCTGCGGCGGCCACTTCACCGCGAACACGATGGCGACCGCGCTCGACTTCCTCGGCGTCAGCTCGCCCGGCCTGAATGAGATCCCGGCGAATCACCCGGGCAAGCCGCAGGCCGCCGTGCGGGCAGGTGAGCTCGTGATGAAGCTCGTCGAGTCGGACACGCGCCCGTCGCAGGTCCTGACGCGCGAGTCGATCGAGAACGCGATCGCTGCGATCGCTGGCACCGGCGGCTCGACGAACGGCGTGCTGCACCTCCTCGCGATCGCGCGCGAAGCGGGCATCGACCTCGAGATCGACGACTTCGACACGATTTCTGCGAAGACGCCGATCGTCGCGGACATCAAGCCGGGCGGCCGCTTCGTCGCGACTGACCTGTTCAAGGCTGGCGGTGTCTCGCTGATCGCGCGTGAGCTGATCGGCGCAGGCGTGATGCACGAGAATGTGCGCGGTGTCGACGGCCGCTCGCTGCGCGAGGTCGCAGACGGCGCCTTCGAGCAGCAGGGCCAGGAGGTGGTCGTCAGCTGGGACGAGCCGTTGAAGCCGAGCGGCGGGCTCGCGATCCTGCACGGCAACCTGTCGCCCGACGGATGCGTCGTCAAGCTCGCGGGGCACGAGCGGCTCCTCCATCGCGGCCCCGCGCGCGTCTTCGATTCCGAGGAGCAGTGCTTCGCCGCAGTGAAGGAGCGCTCGATCCGCCCCGGCGACGTGGTCGTGATCCGCTACGAGGGGCCTGCCGGCGGCCCCGGGATGCGCGAGATGCTGCACGTGACCGCAGCGCTCGTCGGCGAAGGGCTCGGCGACGAGGTGGCGCTGATCACCGACGGCCGCTTCTCGGGCGCGACGCATGGGCTGATGGTCGGCCACATCGCCCCCGAAGCGTTCCGCGGCGGCCCGATCGCCGACCTGCGCGACGGCGACACGGTTGTGATCGATGTCGAGAACCGGCGCCTCGACATGGAGGTCGACGCCGGCGTGCTGGCAGCGCGGCGCGCAGAGTGGCAGCAGCCGGAGCCTCGTTACACGACCGGCGTCTTCGCCAAGTACGCGGCGATCGTGCGCTCAGCCGCCGAGGGTGCGACGACGTGAGGTCAGGCTCGCTCCAGCAGCTTCCTGATCGCGCGCGTCGCCTGGCCGATTCGCTGCTCGTTCTCGACGAGCGCGAAGCGCACGTGACCGTCACCACCTTCCCCGAATCCGATCCCCGGGCTGACCGCGACGCCGGCCTCTCGCGCCAGGCGCAGGGCGACCTCGAGAGATCCGAGCGCACGGTACGGCTCGGGGATCGGTGCCCACACGAACATCGTCCCGCGTGGCGGTTCGACCGGCCAACCCGCCCGGTCGAGGCCGCTGCACAGCGCGTCGCGGCGGCGGCGGTAGACCTCGCAGACCTCGGCGGGGTAGTCGGATGCCTGCCGGAGCGCGACCGTGGCGGCGATCTGGATCGGCTGGAACGTTCCGTAGTCGAGGTAGGACTTCAGCTTCGCGAGCGCCGCGACGACCTCCGGGCAGCCGACGACGAAGCCAACGCGCCAGCCGGCCATCGAGAAGGACTTGGTCAGGCTGTAGAGCTCGACCGCGCACGTTGCGGCGCCGTCGGCCGCGAGCACGGACGGCGGCCGGTGCCCGTCGAACGCCACGTCGGCGTAGGCGAAGTCGTGCACGAGCACGAAGTCGTGCTCGCGCGCGAGGTCGACGAGGCGCTGCATGTCGGCCCCGGTCGCAACAGCGGTCGTCGGGTTGTGCGGGAAGGAGACGATCACGACGCGCGGCTTCGCCGCGCGGACGGCGTCGGCGATCGCATCGATCCCGTCGGCAGCAAGCGGCGTGACGACCGTCGCGCCGGCCAGGCGCGGCGCAACCCGGTGGATCGGATAGGCCGGGGTCGGCACGACCACGGTGTCGCCGGGCGCCGCCAGCACCCACATCAGATGCGCCAGCCCTTCCTTGGCGCCGATCGTGCTCACGACCTGGGTCTCCGGGTCGAGGTCGACCCCGAAGGAGCGCTCGTAGTGCTCAGCGACGGCCAGGCGAAGCTGCGCGATGCCGCGGCTCGCCGAGTAACGGTGGTTGGCCGGCTTGAGGGCCGCCTCGCGCAGCTTCTCGACCGCGACCGCCGGCGACGGGAGATCGGGATTGCCGAAGCCGAGGTCGACGATGTCCCTGCCCTCGTGCCGCAGCTCGCGCTTCAACTGGTCGACCGTCGCGAAGACGTAGGGCGGCAGGTCGTCGATCCGGTAAAACTTCATTTCGGAAAGTATTGTAGGAGAGCCCATGGCTGTTGAAACGCTCAGATGTCGAGTCTGTGAAGCGGAATACCCCGCCGTCGCAAGCGGGGTGTGCGTTCGCTGCTTCGGTCCCCTCGAGCCCGTCTACGACTGGGATGCGGTCGCGCGCGCGGTCAGCCGCGAGAGCATCGCGGCAGGGCCGGCGTCCCTCTGGCGCTACGAGGCGCTCCTGCCGACGGCAGCTCCTGCAGACGCCGCCGGCGGGCCGGGGTGGACGCCGCTCGTGCGCGCGCCACGGCTCGCGCAGGCGCTCGGGATCGCCGAGTTGTTCCTGAAGCTCGACCACTCAAACCCGACGCACTCCTTCAAGGACCGCGTCGTCGCCGTCGCCGCCGCCAAGGCCGCCGAGCTCGGCCTCGAGACGCTCGCGTGCGCATCGACCGGCAACCTCGGGAACGCCGTCGCCGCCCGCGCGGCCGCGAGCGGGATGCGCTCCGTCGTCCTCTATCCGGAGACCGTCGAGCCGGAGAAGCTGCTTGCGACCGCGGTGTACGGCGGCGAGATGTACGCCGTCCGCGGCACCTACGACGACTGCTCGCGCCTCGTGGTCGAGCTGGCCGGCGAGCTCGACTGGGCGTTCGTGAACGTGAACCTGCGCTCGTACTACGCAGAGGGATCGAAGACGCTTGCGTTCGAGATCGCCGAGCAGCTCGGCTGGCAGCTGCCGGACGCGGTCGTGGCGCCGGTCGCATCCGGGTCGCTCTTCACGAAGCTCTGGCAGGGGTTCGAGCAGTTCGGGCGTCTCGGCCTGGTCGACGGTGATAGCCCGCGCATCTACGGCGGGCAGGCCGAAGGCTGTGCGCCTGTCGCGCACGCCTATGCCGAAGGCCGGCCGGTCTCGCCGATCCGTCCCGCGACGATCGCGCACTCGCTCGCGATCGGAGCGCCCGCCGACGGCGACCTGGCGATCGCAACCGCGCATGCATCTGGCGGGACGATCTACGCCGTCGCCGAGGACGACATCGGCGCGAACATGTCGCTCCTCGCAGGAACCTGCGGTGTCTTCGGCGAGACCGCCGCCGGTGTGACGATCGGCGCGTTGCGCGCGGCGGCCGCCTCCGGTGAGATCGGCGAGGGAGACCGCGTCGTCGCGCTGATCACCGGCTCGGGATTGAAGACGCCCCAGGTGGTCGACGTCCGCGAGGGCACACACATCGACGCCGACGTCGACGAGCTGCTTGCCGGGCTCGGGGTCAGCGTATGAGCGCGCTGATCGCATGCCTGCCGGGCGACGGCATCGGCCCCGAGGTGCTCGAACAGGGCGTGCGCGTGCTCGAGAGCCTGCCGGTCGACGTCGAGATCGTTCGGCTCCCGTTCGGCGGAGCAGCGATCGACGAGCACGGCGACCCGCTGCCGCAGGAGACGCTCGCAGCGTGCCGAACCGCGCAGGCGGTGCTGCTCGGCGCGGTCGGCGGCCCCAAGTGGGACGGCGGCGCCGTGCGTCCCGAGCAGGGGCTGATCGGCCTGCGGAAGGCGCTCGATGTCTACGCGAACCTGCGACCTGCCCGTCTGGGCGACGTCGATCTCGTGATCGTCAGGGAGCTCGTCGGCGGTCTCTACTACGGCGCCCGGGGCGTGCGCGAGGACGGGACGGTCTTCGACACGTGCGAGTACCACCCGTCGCAGGTCGAGCGGATCGCACGGCGCGCGTTCGCGATCGCGGCCGGTCGCAGCCGTTCGCTCGTGTCGGTCGACAAGGCGAACGTGCTCGACACTTCACGACTCTGGCGCCGCGTCGTCACCGAGGTGTCGCAAGAGTTTCCGGAGATCGAGTTGCGGCACGCGCTCGTCGACAGCTTCGCGATGGAGGTCGTGAGCTCGCCCGAGCGCATCGACGTGGTCGTGACCGAGAACACCTTCGGCGACATCCTTTCCGACGTCGCCGCGGCCGTCACGGGCGGGCTCGGGCTTGCTGCCTCCGCCAGTCTCGGCGATGCAGGCCCCGGCATCTTCGAGCCGGTTCACGGCTCCGCGCCCGACATCGCAGGTACAGGCGCCGCCAACCCCGCGGCGATGCTCCGCTCGGTCGCGCTGCTGCTCGAGCACGGGCTCGGGCGCCCCGACCTCGCGACCGCCGTCGCAGCGGCCGTCGACGAGGCGCTCGTCTCGCGCCCGACGCGGGACGCCGGCGGTAACGCCACGACCACCGACTTCGGCGACGCGGTGCTCGCGTCGCTCGACCGCATCGTTTCGACGAAGGAGGAAGCATGGAACGCCGCCGTGACGTGATCACCGAGGCCGACCGGTCGCCGAGGACCGAGCCTCTGACTGTCTGCGCCTGCACGGTCCCGGTCCCCGAGGTGCGCGCGCTCCGCAAGGGCGCCGCACGGACGCACTGCTCGACGTGCGGGCTGCCCGTCCGCCTGGATTTCGCGATCCGGTGAGCTTGACGGTTGGATATCCAGGCCCGCCCGGCAGCCACAGTGGCGCAGCCGCGTCGGTGCTCGTGCCGGATGCGGCCGACTCGATCGGCCTGCCGAGCTTCACCGCGGTCATCTCCGCCGCTGAAGCGGCGGAGGTGACGCTCGGTGTCCTGCCGATTGAGAGCTCGCTCGTCGGCCCGATCGCAGAGACTCACGACCTGCTCTACGGCTCTGCGCTCTCGATCATCCGTGAGGCGACCCTGCCGATTCGTCACTGCCTGCTCGGCGTGCCGGGCGCGCGCCTCGACCGCGCGACCGCGGTCTGGTCGCATCCGGCCGCGTTCGACCAGTGCCGCGAGCTGCTCGGAGACTGGGACGTGGGCTGTGTCCCGATGGCGACGACTGCGGATGCTGCGCGCAGCGTGGCCGAGGCGTGCGACCCGTCACAGCTTGCGATTGCGAGCAGCGAGGCGGCCGCCAACTACGGGCTCGAGGTCGTCGCCGACGACGTCGGCGACCAGCCGGCCGCGTTCACCCGCTTCGTCGCGCTCGCTCCGTATACGCAGCTCGCGGGTGGCGACGGCTGGCGCACGGCGCTCTCGTTCGTGACCGACCACCAGCCCGGCGCCCTGTTTCGCGCGCTAGGGCCGCTCGCCCGGAACGGCGTCAACCTGCGGCAGCTCGTCTCGCGGCCGTTGCCGAACTCTCCGTGGCGCTACCGCTTCGACGTCATCCTGGACGGGCACGTCTTCGACCCGTCGGTACGGCCCGCACTGGCCGAGCTGCGCGCGTTGACTCGCGAGCTGCGGCTGTTCGGCTCCTATGCGGCCGAGGTCGCGCGGTGAGCGGGACGACGCTCTTCCGCAAGATCTGGGATACGCACGTCGTCGAGGCGCCCGACGCTGCGCCTACGTTGCTCTACGTCGACCTGCACCTGGTACACGAGGTGACGAGCCCGCAGGCGTTCGAAGGGCTTCGCCTGGCGGGCAGGACGGTGCGCCGCCCCGACTTGACGGTCGCGACGATGGATCACAACGTCCCGACGCTCGACGGGCCGATTGCCGACCCGCTTGCGCGCGCCCAGCTCGAAGCGTTGCGCGCGAACTGCGACGAGTTCGGCGTGCGGCTCTTCGCGACGGGCAGTGGGCGCGAGGGAATCGTGCACGTGATCGGCCCCGAGCTCGGCGTGTCGCAGCCGGGGATGACGCTCGTCTGCGGCGACAGCCACACCTCGACCCACGGCGCGTTCGGTGCGCTCGCGTTCGGGATCGGAACCTCCGAGGTCGAGCATGTGCTCGCGACGCAGACGCTGCAGCAGGCGTTGCCGAAGACGATGCAGGTGGCGTTCGACGGCGACTTGCCGTTCGGCCTCTCGGCGAAGGACCTGGTGCTCGCCGCGATCGGGCAGCTGGGCGTCGCGGGCGGCCAGGGCTTCGTGCTCGAGTACACCGGCGCGGCGATCGAGGCGCTCAGCATGGAGGGGCGGATGACGGTCTGCAACATGTCGATCGAGGCGGGCGCGCGGGCCGGGATGATCGCGCCCGACGACGTGACGTTCGCCTACCTCGAGGGTCGGCCTGCCGCCCCCACGGGCGCGGCGTGGGAACGCGCGCTCGAGCAGTGGCGCTCGCTCCGCACCGACGACGACGCGTCCTACGACGCGGTCACGACGGTCGACCTTTCGCAGCTGAAGCCGCAGGTGACGTGGGGGACGAACCCGGGCATGGTCGCGTCCGTGGACGGGGTCGTGCCGGATCCGGCCGACTACGACGACGCCGACGAGCGTGACGCCGTCGAGCGGGCGCTGAGCTACATGGACCTGACGCCGGGCACGCCGCTCGTCGAGGTCAGGATCGACAAGGTCTTCATCGGCTCGTGCACGAACGCGCGCATCGAGGACCTGCGGACGGCTGCCAAGGTCGTCGCCGGCCGCCGTGTCGCATCCGGGGTGCAGGCGATCGTCGTCCCCGGCTCTGCGCAGGTGAAGCTGCAGGCGGAGCAGGAAGGGCTGCACGACGTGTTCGAGTCGGCCGGTTTCGAGTGGCGGCGCGCCGGCTGCTCGATGTGTCTCGGCATGAACCCGGACGTGCTCGCCGCCGGTGAGCGCTGCGCCTCCACCTCGAACCGCAACTTCGAAGGCCGCCAGGGCGCGGGCGGGCGCACGCATCTCGTCAGCCCGGCGATGGCTGCCGCAGCTGCCGTCAGCGGCCACTTCACAGACGTGCGGGAGCTCGTATGAACGCGTTGTGCTCGGTCACCGGCAGCGTCGCGATCCTCGACCGCCCCGATGTCGACACGGATCAGATCATCCCGAAGCAGTTCCTGAAGCGCATCGAGCGCTCCGGCTACGGCGAGTTTTTGTTCTTCGACTGGATGAAGGATCCCGACTTCGAGTTGAACGGGCCCGAAGCCCAGGGTGCGAGCATCCTGCTCGCCGGGCGGAACTTCGGCTGCGGCTCATCGCGCGAGCATGCGGCGTGGGCGCTCGAGGACTTCGGGTACCGCATCGTGCTCGCGCCGTCGTTCGGCGACATCTTCCACACGAACGCCGTCAAGACGGGCCTCGCGCCGATCGTCCTCCAGCCGGACGAGATCTTGCAACTGCGGACGGCGCTCGAGTCACGCAACGAGCTGACGGTCGACCTGGAGAGCCTGACGATCGCCCATCCCGGCGGGTTGCGTCTCTCCTTCCCGTTCGACCCGTACGCCCAGCAGACGCTCGTACACGGTCTGGACGACATCGCGCGGACGCTGCTCCGCGATGGTGTGATCGCGCAGTTCGAGTCGTCGCATGAGTCGCGCTTCGACGCTCGTTCGCTGCCCGCCTGACGAAGCCAGGGCCGCACGCGTTGGTCTTCGACACCTTCTGACGGTTCGAACGGTGTCGGCCGGTCATCAAGATTTCGTACACCTTGATTGGGATGGCCGCGCCGTGAAACTCATACACGTGAACCTCACGCTTGACGGTAGCGATCGTCGTTCCCGATGGTTCTTGGCCGCTCCAGACGGTAATACGTTGTCCGCTTTTTTGGGGATCAACATCTGCGCAGTTGCGCAGTTTCTTCGCGGTCGGGTGAAAGAATATACATTCGCCGCTGGGGTGTTGCGCGATCCCAGCCAACCCCAGTCTGTCTCAGCCCGTATTACGCAGCGCCGCCGCGATGCCCGCGATCGAACGGAGCAGCGGCAACTGCGCGGCGGCGTCGCCTGCGCGGTGGCGGCGGAGGAGCTCGACCTGCAGCGCGTTCATCGGGTCGACGTACGGATTGCGCAGGTCGACCGAGCGGCGGAGCATCGGCTGGCGCTCGAGCAGCCGCGACACGCCGGTCGCCGCGAGCACGCCGGCGACCGTGCGCGCATGCTCGGCCTCGATCGTCTCGAAGAGCGCCCGGTCGCGCACGAGCGGCAGGTAGCCGCGGGCGATCGACAGGCTCGACTTCGCAAGGGTCATCTCGAGGTTGTCGACGACCGTGCGGAAGAACGGCAGGCGTTCGTAGAGGTCGCGCAGCGTCGAAAGCCCGGCCTCGGCGAACGCAGTCCCGCAACCGAACCACGCGGGGAGGAGCACACGGTTCTGCGTCCACGCGAACACCCAGGGAATCGCCCGCAGCGACGCCAGGTAATCGACGTCGTCCGGCCGGCGGGCCGGGCGTGACGCGATCTCGAGCAACGCCAGTTCGTCGACCGGCGTGAAGGCGCGGAAGAACTCGACGAACGCGTCGTCCTCCCAGACGAACGCGCGGTAGGCCCGCCGCGAGCTCGCCGCGAGCCGATCGAGGATCGCGCGGTCGTCGGGCCGCGGTGGTGGCGAGAGCACTTCGGGGAAGGTCGCGATCAGCGTCCCCGCGAGAGCCGCCTCGAGGTTCTGGCGCGCGAGCCCCTCGAGGCCGTACTTGAACGAGACCGTCTCTCCCTGCTCGGTCACTTTCACCCGGCCCGGCGGATGTCCCGGCGGCTGCGAGACGATCGCGGCGTGCGTCGGGCCGCCTCCGCGCCCGGCGCTGCCGCCGCGCCCGTGGAAAATCGTCAGCTCGACGCCGTGCCGCTCGGCAACGGCGGCGAGCCCCTCCTGTGCGCGATAGATCGCCCACTGCGCGGCCAGGTAGCCGCTGTCCTTGCCGGAGTCCGAGTAGCCGACCATCACCTCGGCCGCGCCGCCGCGGTCGTCGACACGCTGCGCGAACCGTTCGTCCGCGAGCAGCTCGTCGAGGATCGCCGGCGCGCGCTCGAGGTCGTCGACGGTCTCGAAGAGCGGGACGATCGCGAGCGGCTCGCTGGTCAGCTCGAGCGCGCGCACGACGTCGGCGGCCGAGCTCGTGCCCGAGACGATCAACGTGTCGAGCGCGGCCGAGCCGTGACGGCCGCGCGCAGCCTCTGCCGCTGCGACTGCGTCACGCGCGCGTTTCGATGCAAGGTCGCGCGCGTGCAGGCGGATGTCGAGCTTGGCGACGTGGAAGCCGAACACCTCGACCATCCGCGCAAGGCGGGCGACGCGCCCGTTCGCGACGCGCTCGCCGCCGTTTGCAGTCAGGCTCTGCCGGATCACGCGCAGGTCGTCGAGCAGCTCGCTCGCGTCGCGGTAGCCGTCGTTGCCGAGCCGCCACCACATGAACGACAGCTTGCGCCGGTAGGGCTCGAGCTGGTTCCGCGCGCCGATCTCCGCCGCATACGCCGGCAGGGCGAGCGCGTCGCGCTCGAGTGATCGCTCGAGCTCGTCGGAGACGGTGACGAGCGACCGTGCCGCGGCGATCTCGACCGCGAGCGCGCGCACCTCGTCGCGGTACCGCGCGAACGCCAGCTCCCGGGCGCGCTGCAACGCCTCGTCGATCGAGGCCGGCCCTGCCGCGGGGTTGCCGTCCATGTCGCCGCCCACCCAGGTGCCGAACGCGAGCGGGGACGGTCCGCCCGGCACCCGCTCACGCCAGTCACGGAGCACGTCCGTCGCGGCGGAGATCAGGCTGTGTTCGAAGAACCACAGCACGTGCCGGATCTCGTCGGAGATGCGCAGGCGGTCGTGCCGCACCTCGTCGGTCTGCCAGAGCAGCGTCACCTCCTCGGCGATGCGCTCCTCTGCCTCGCGCCGCTCGGCGGGAGAGACGCGCGCGTCATCGAGCACGACCAGTTGCGCCCGGATTCGAATGTGCGCGAGCAGCACGCTTCGGCGAGTGGTCTCGGTCGGGTGCGCCGTCAGCACGAGCCGGATCGACGTGCGGCCCGCGCGGCGCTCGAGCGCCGCGGGCTCCACCGCTTCGAGCTGCCGGAACGCGTCGTCGAGCGATTCCCTCGAGGGCCGGCCGTCGTGGGCGTCCTCGCGCCGGCGCCGCAGGCGGTGATGCTGCTCGGCGAGGTTCGCGAGCTGGAAGTAGAGACCGAACGCGCGGAGCACGAGGGCCTGCGCCTGCGGATCGGCGCCGGCGAGCTCGGTTGCGTGCTCTGCGGGGCCGGTGCTGCGCGCGGCCCGCGCCACACGCCGGATCGTCTCGACGAGCTCGAGCAGCCACGGCCCCTCCTGCTCGACGAGCACGCGCCCGAGGATCGTGCCGAGCAGGCGCACGTCGTGCCGAAGCGGCGCGGCGCTGTCACTCGGCAGGCTCACGGTTTCAGCGTTAGAGGCTTGATGTGGATCTCATGCACTCGCGGATAGTGACTCAGACACGTCACAGCTCGCCCGGGTCGGGCTTGGACATAGTCACCGCTATGCGCTTCGCCCGCCCGAACGAGCTGCTTGGTCTGAGCCATCCCGCAAGCACCCCAATCCACATCAAGCCTCTACGAATCGAGGCCGAGTGCCGCGAGCACCTCGCGGGCATCGGGGGCGATCGCCTGCGCACTGCCGACGCCGGCGAGGTCGAGCTGCGGCCGCGACCCGGTGACGACGAGCACCACGCGCGACCCGGCCTCGATCTCGCCGCGGCGGATCGCCTCGACGAGTGCGCCAAACGCCGCGCCGCCCGCGCAATCGGCCTCGATCCCGACTGTCTCGGTGAGCAGAGCGGTGTGCGCCGCAATCGCCTCTTCGGACACCGCGTGGACGGCGCCTCCCGTTGCGCGCGCGGCGCCGAGTGCGAGGTCGCCGTGTGACGGGTTACCGACCGCGAGCGACGGCACACCGGTGCTCGCCTCGACGCGGGAGATGCTGCGGTCGCCGGCGAAGGCGTCGGCGATCGGGCTCGATCCCTGTGACTGCCCTGCGAAGAGGCGCGGCACGGGCACGTGCGAGAGGCCGGCGCGCGTCAGCTCCGAGAAGCCCTGCGCGAGCTTCGAGAACAACGTCCCGCTTGCGGCGGGGCAGACGACGGCGTCGGGGAGCTGCCACTCGAGCTGTTCGGCGATCTCGAAGGAGATCGTCTTCGCACCCTCGCTCGCGTAGGGATGGAGATTGCCGCTGACGAAGCCCCATGGGAAGAGCGCGCCGAGCTCGAGCTCGAGGCGGCGGCAGTCGTCGTAGGTGCCCGAGACGGCAAAGACGCGGGCGCCCGGGTGACGCGCGGCAACGGTCCCGGCGCCGACGCCGGCAGGTGCGAGCACCATCGCCTCGAGCCCGGTGGCGGCCGCCGCGGCGGCGACGGCGTCGCCGAGGTTGCCCGTCGACGAGCAGCAGACAGTCGTCAACCCGTGCTCGAGGGCCGCCGAGACCGCAAGGGTCGCGATCCGGTCCTTGTAGGAGCGGGTCGGGTTCTCGCCTT
Source organism: Gaiellales bacterium (assembly GCA_038216085.1). GTDB lineage: Bacteria > Actinomycetota > Thermoleophilia > Gaiellales > Gaiellaceae > PALSA-600. Next base: position 33,088 of record JBBQQI010000002.1, read on the forward strand.
CGAGCTTCAGCAGCAGGTCGATCCCGAGCAGGTCCGAGAGCGAGTCGACGCGCTCGAGCGGCGTCCAGCCCGCCTGGACGCCCATGGCGGCTGCTGTGGGCAAGAGCGCCGAGTAGCGCCACAGCGAGGGCGGCCCGGCCGCCACCGATGCGGGGCTCACGAGGCGGCCGATCCGCCGCCAGTCGTAGGCCACGTCCGTCGGGCCGTCGCAGCGCCGGCACGCGTCGAGCGGCTCGAGCTCGGTCACCTCTTCGCAGACGCGGCAGCGCAATGCGGTGGAGCCGTGCGAGAACGGGCTCATCTGCTGCAGTCCCCCGTCCAAATTGTGGAACCTAACCGGGGGGACGGGTGTGTCCGGCTAGGCCAGTCGCGCGCAGGCGATGGCCGAAATGAGAAAAACCGGCTTCATCGTCGCTGCGGGGCGCATGCGGAGAAGTCTACAGCGACGGCGGCAAAACCTCAACTACTCGCTTCAGTTTGTGTAGTATCGGACTCGTCCGGTCGCCGCTGCAGGCGGCCGGCAGAGGCATCGAGGCCTCGGAAGCACCGTTTTTTGGTGCTCCCGAGGCCTTTTTTTTGTGTCCAAACGGGAGGTGGAGCGGTGGTGAAGGTCGAGGCGATTGTGATCCGTGAGCGGGTGGAGACGGTGATCGACGCGGTGGAGCAGGCGACCGGGCACGTCGGTGTGACCGTGATCGAGGCGATCGGTCATGGCCGCGAGCGTGGCGTCACGCACGAGTACCGCGGCCGGGTGTTCGAGTCCCGGTTCCTGCCGAAGGCGATGCTCGTCTTCGTCGTCGCCGACTCGCTGGCCGACGGCGCGATCGCAGCGATCGTCGATGCGGCGCGGAGCGGGAACGAGTCGGGCGACGGGCTCTGCTGGGCCTCGCCCGTGTCGAGTGTGATGCACAACCGGACGGGCGTCAGCCTGGAGGAGGTTGGTGTCGGTGCCTAAGAACCATGACTTGCTGATTGCCGCGTCGACCATCTGGGTCGTGATCACGGCGGTGCTCGTGATGTTCATGCAGGCCGGTTTCGCGTTCCTGGAAGCCGGGCTGACGAGGATGAAGAACGCCGGGCACATCGCCGGCAAGAACGTGCTGATTTTCGGCATCTGCTCGATCGTCTACTGGGCGGTCGGCTTCGGAATCGCCTTCGGCGACGGCAACGGCCTCGTCGGGACGGCTGGGTTCTTCCCGTCGGTCGTCGCGCTGACCTCGGTCGGGAAGGCGCCGTTTGACTGGTTCTCGGAGATACCGGGGGCGGCCGGCTATTTGTTCGAGGTCGTCTTCGCCGGCGTCTCGCTCGCGATCGTCTGGGGCGCCATGGCCGAGCGGGCCAAGCTCTGGGTCTACTTCGTCTTCGGCGTCTGGTTCACGATCACCTACTCAATCGTCTCGCACTGGATCTGGTCGCCGCACGGCTGGCTGTTCAAGCACGGCATGCAGGACTTCGCCGGCTCGACGGTCGTCCACTACCAAGGCGCACTCGCAGCACTGGCGGGCGCACTGATCCTGGGGCCGCGGATCGGCAAGTTTGGCACCGACGGGCGCGCGAACCCGATCCCGGGCCACAACATCCCGTACGCCGTCCTCGGCACGCTGATCCTCTGGTTCGGCTGGTTCGGGTTCAACCCGGGCTCGACCCTGTCGGTCGACTACGGCGGCTTCGGCTACTTCGCCTACGTCGCGCTGACGACGAACATCGCCGCGGCCGCGGGTGCGGTCACCGGCATGTGCGTCGCCTGGGTCAAGCTCGGCAAGCCCGACATCTCGATGATGCTGAACGGCGCGCTCGGCGCGCTGGTGGCGATCACCGCCGCCAGCGGCTTCGTCGCGCCGTGGGCGGCGATCCTGATCGGCGTCGGCTCCGGCTTCATCGCCGTCTTCGGCGTGATCTTCGTCGAGCGGATCGGGATCGACGACCCGATCGGCGCGGTCGCAGTGCACGGGATGTCAGGTGTCTGGGGCACGCTTGCGACCGGCATCTTCGCCGTCCCGCTGCTGGCGAAGAACCTCGCAACCGGCACAGGCGGGCTCGTCTACACGGGGTCCTTCCACCAGCTCGGCATCCAGGCGCTCGGCCTCGTCGCCGTTGGGGCGTTCACGTTCTCGACGTCGTTCGGCGCGCTCTTCGTGATGCACAAGGTCTGGGGGATCCGCGTCGCACCCGAGGTGGAGACCGGCGGCCTCGACGTTCACGAGCACGGCATGTGGGGCTACCCCGAGTTCTACATCCCGGTTCCGGGCGGCTACGGCACCGATACCCATAGCCATCTCGGGACGGGCGGGGGGCGGTCGCAGCACACGCCGCTCGCCGTGCACGCGCCGACAACGGTCGGGGAGTCCTGAACATGGGGGAGGGGGCGGACGTCTCGGCTACGAGTCCGTTCCCTCCCCTGCTACCCGCCGGCGACCGCCGGCAGCAGCAGGATCGTCGCCGCCGGCGAGACGGCCGCGTCGAGGCCGCCGAGCAGGCGGATGTCGTCGCCATCGACGAACACGTTCAGGTAGCTCGGCACGCCGTCGCCTTCAAGGAGCCGGCTCTCGAGGGCCGGGTGGATCGACACCAGCGCGCTCAGCGCCTCGCGCACCGTCGCCGCCTCGACCGCGACGGTGCGGTTGCCTGCGGCGTCGGGTCTCAGCACCGGGGGTATGCGGATCTGTGCCACCTCGCTTCAAAAGATAAAGCATTGGCGAAAGGAGCGCGACGATGGACGACCGCCTGCACGTCCTGATCGCCGAGGACGAGACGATCATTCGCCTCGACCTGCGGCAGCTGCTCGAGGAGGAGGGGCTCGTCGTCTGCGCCGAAGCGCGCGACGGGCTCGAAGCGATCGAGCTCGCGCGCGAGACCGAGCCGGATCTCGCGATTCTCGACGTGAAGATGCCGAACCTGGACGGCATCGAGGCCGCGCGCCGCATCTACGCCGAGCGCCCGATTCCGATCGTGATGCTGACTGCGTACTCCGACCCGCCGCTCGTCGACCGGGCGATCGGGGCAGGCGTCTTCGGCTACCTCGTGAAGCCGTTTCGCGCGGGCGACATCGTGCCCGCCGTGCGCGCCGCCGTCGCTCGCCACGAGGAGCTGCTGGCCTCCCGGCGGGACCGTGGCCGCGCCGGCCTGCCGATCGATGTCGATGTCCGCTCGGGCTCGGGAGGCGTCCACTCGTTGCGCCTCCGCCGCGGTCCGGACGGCGCGCTCAACGTGACACTCAGCCAGCCGGAGCGCGATTCCAAAACTTCATAATGTAAAGTGAGAGCTGATGAGGCTCACGGTCGTCAAATGCGGTGGTGCCGCACTGGCCAGGGAGCCGTTCGTCCTCGACCGCTTCGTGGAGCCGGGGAAGGGAGCCTGTGTCGTGCACGGCGCGGGCGGACGCATCTCTGCGGCTCTCGGCCGCGCGGGCATCGAGTCTCGTTTCGTCGGCGGGCGGCGCGTGACGAGCGAGGAGGCGCTGCCGCTCGTCCGCGAGGCGTTCGGCCGGGAGAACGGCGAGCTCTGCCGGCAGATCGGCGCGCGGGCCCACGGCCTGATGGGCGACGACCTGGGCCTCGAAGCCGACCTGCTGCCGGGGTTCGGCCGGGTGGGGATGCTGCGGCCGATCGTCCCCCCGAGTCTCTGGCGCCTGCTCGAGATCAAGCGCGTGCCGGTGATCGCTCCGCTCGCGCGCGGCCCGCTGAACGTCAATGCCGACGATGCTGCCGCCGTCCTGTCGATCGCGCTGTGCGCGGACCGGCTCGTCTTCGTCTCCGACGTCGCGGGCGTGATCGTCGACGGCGAGGTGGTCGAGGAGCTGTCTGCACAGGACATCGCCGGGCTGAACGGCGCGCTGAGCGGCGGGATCCTCCCGAAACTCGAAGCGGCGCTCGCCGCCGCACGCGAAGGAGTCCGCGCCGAGGTCGGCGCGACGCTCGTCGTCGCATAGCTTTACGTTTTGAAGTATTGCCAGTACGATTTCCGATCCGCAGGAGACCATGGCAACCTTAGAGTCCTGCGAGATCCTTATCTATGACCGGCTCGTCTCCGGCGAGCTCGTCGCGAAGGCAACTGGAGACATCTGATCGCACGTGAAGGTATGACCCAACGCGAGGTGAACGAGCTGCTCGTCGAGCACGGCGCGCGCTTTGGCTGCACTCGCCGAGGCGGGCGTCCCCTACGAGGTCGTGCCCGTCTCGGTGCTGACCGCCGCGCCCGCCCTCGTCGGGCATTCCGCTCACCCATCGCGGAACCTCGGCGCAGGTGACGTGAGCCGTTCATGACGACCGAGGCATCGAATCGGCGGGAGACCGCCAAGCTCGTCGTCCAGAAGTTCGGCGGCTCGTCGCTCGCGACGCCCGAGCGAATCCGCCACGTCGCAGACCGGGTCGCAGCGACCGCGCGCACTGGAGTCGCGGTCTGCGTCGTCGTCTCGGCGATGGGCAAGACGACCGACGACCTGCTCGAGCTCGCGGCGGAGGTCTCCGGCGATCCGCATCCGCGCGAGGTCGACATGCTACTCGCCGCCGGCGAGCAGATTTCGATCGCGCTGCTGACGATGGCGCTGTCAGACCGCGGGCTACCCGCGGTGTCGCTGACGGGGCCGCAGGCCGGGATCCTCACTGACGGCAGCCACAGGAACGCGCGGATCATCGGCATGCGCGCGGATCGGGTTGCGGCCGCGATCGAGCGTGGGGAGATCCCGATTGTCGCCGGCTTCCAGGGTCTCTCGCAGGATCTCGACGTGACGACGCTCGGTCGCGGGGGCTCGGACACGACGGCGGTCGCGCTCGCCGCCGCGCTCGGCGCAGACGTCTGCGAGATCTACACGGACGTCGACGGCGTATACACAGCCGACCCGCGTCTCGTGCCGAACGCGCGCAAGCTCAGCCGCGTCTCCTACGACGAGATGCTCGACCTCGCGGCGTGTGGCGCGCGCGTGTTGATGCTCCGCTCGGTCGAGTACGCACGTAAGACTGGTGTCTCACTCCACGTCAGGTCATCCTTCAGCGAGGATGAAGGGACCTGGGTAGACGACGAATGGGATGCAGTGGAACACGCGATCATCTCGGGCATCGCGCACGACACGAGCGAGGCGAAGGTGACGCTCTTCGCGGTCCCAGACCAGCCGGGGGTCGCCGCCACCGTCTTCCGGCCGCTGGCCGACGCTGCGATCAACGTCGACATGATCGTGCAGAACGTGTCGGAGCAGGGGCACACCGACATCTCGTTCACCCTCCCTGAGGAGGACCTCTCGCGGGCGACGACGATCCTCGAGGGCGTTGCGAGCCGCCTCTCGGCTGCGGGCGTGGTCGCCGATCGCGGCATCGGCAAGGTCTCGCTGATCGGCGCCGGCATGAAGAGCGACCCGGGTGTTGCCGCCGACATGTTTGAGGCGCTCTCGGAGGCCGGTATCAACATCCAGATCATCTCGACCTCGTCGATCCGCATCTCCTGCGTGATCGAGGAGGACGCCGTCGGCGCCGCCGTGAACGCGGTGCACGAGCGTTTCCAGCTGCACCTGCGCGAGCCCTGAGCGCGCGCCGGCCTCGCTGAGTGACGCAAACGGAACCGGTGACGTATCCTGAGAGATGGATATCGACGCCACCGAGGAGGAGACGTGCGCTCGAGATTGATGCTCGGGATCGTTGCGGCCGCGCTCGTGGCCGGCGCAGCAGTCGGTGACGTCGCCGCAAGCTCACAACCAGGGCGGATCTCAGGAGTGACGCAGATCAGCTTCGGTTGTCCAGGGCCCGTGCGCGAGGGAGCTCCACCCTGCGAACGTTGGACTCGGTTCCCGCACGCGCGCTTTGAGATCGCCCGGCTGGCCGCCAACGACAGGCCAATCCAGGGCACTCAAAAGATCATCTCGTCCGGCGACCGCGGCCAGTTCACAGTCGCAGTGCCGAGCGGGCGGTATCTGCTGCGGCCGCTCCCTCAGGAGCACACTCGCGGTGGCGCGCCGATCCGGGTCGCGGTCGAACGAGCCAGGACGAGCTGGGCGCTCGTTCGGTTCGGCGGCTACCCCCAGATGCTCTGAGTCTCGCGGGCGATTCGGCTGTGTCTCGCGGTCGAATGACTGAAGGCCGACGGTTGCCCGCACCGCGCGGGCGACCACCACGTCCTCGCGCGACGGCACGACCGTGACACGCACGCGCGAAGAGCTCACGGCGATCTCGGTCTCTCCTCGAGCGTGCCGGTTCGCCTCCTCGTCGAGCACGACACCGAGGAATGCGAGTCGCCCGCAGATCGCGGCGCGCACCCGGATCGAGTGCTCTCCCACGCCGGCTGTGAAGACGAGCGCATCGATCCCCTCCAGGGCTGTCGCCATGCTCGCGACCGCCTGGGCGACGCGGTAGCAATAGATGTCCAGCGCGAGCTGTGAATCGCTGGAGGCCGTCCGTTCCAGCTCTGCGACATCGCCGCTGCCGGCGAGAGCGGTCAAGCCCGACTCGTGCTCGAGCGCGTGGTCGAGCTCCGCGAGCGCCACTCCATGACGGAGCAGGTAGAGCAGGGCGCCGGGATCGAGCGAGCCGGCACGGGTCGCCATCGGCACCCCCTCGAGTGGTGTGAAGCCCATCGTCGTGTCGACCGAGCGCCCGTCCCGAACTGCGGTCACGGACGAGCCGCCACCGAGGTGGCAGACGACCAGCCGGGGGACGCGAACGCGCTCCGACGCCCACTCGACCGAGAGCCCGTGGAAGCCGAAGCGGCGGATGCCGCGGGCGCGGAAGCGCTCGGGCAGCAGATACGTCCTCGCCAGGGCCGGCAGGGTCGAGTGGAACGCGGTGTCGAAGACAGCGACGTGCGGCACGCCGGGAAGGCGCTTCCTTGCCTTACGGATCGCCTCGACAGCCGGCTTGTTGTGCAGCGGCGCCAGCTCGACCAGCCCGGCGAGCTCCGCCGCCACGTCGTCGTCGATCACGGTCGGTGTCGAGAACCGGTCCCCGCCGTGGACGACGCGGTGCCCGACTGCTACGACACTGGGCGCCTCGGCGAGCGATTCGATCACCCGTGAGTCGTCGTGCTCGTCGACGATGGCGAGCTTGAGACTGGTCGAGCCGGCGTTGACGACGAGGACGTCGCGTGTCAGTCGGGCCACGTCCAGTCGCGGATCTCGGGATCGTCGTCACCGTAAACGCGTGTGTAGGCCCGTGCGGCGATGCGGCGCTCCTGCATCTGTTGGCGCAGGTGCGCAGCACGGGCGGTGAGCCCCGGCACACGGTCGATCACGTCGATCACGAGGTGGAAGCGATCGAGGTCGTTCAGCATCACCATGTCGAACGGCGTCGTCGTCGTTCCCTCCTCTTTGTACCCACGCACGTGGAGGTTGTGGTGGTTCGTTCGCCGATAGGCCAGGCGATGGATCAGCCACGGATACCCGTGGTAAGCGAACACGATCGGCTTGTCCTGCGTGAACAACGCGTCGAACTCCGCGTCGGACAGGCCGTGCGGATGCTCCGTGTCGGGCTGCAGGCGCATCCGATCGACGACGTTGACGACACGCACCTTCAGCGTCGGCAGGTGCTCGCGCAGGATCGCCGTCGCGGCGAGCGTCTCGAGCGTCGGGATGTCGCCGCAGCAGCCCATCACGACGTCGGGCTCTGCGCCGTCGTCGTTGGACGCCCACTCCCAGATCCCGGCGCCGCGCGTGCAGTGGATGACGGCGTCGTCGATCGAGAGATAGTTCAACGCAGGCTGCTTGCCGGCGACGATCACGTTGACGTAGTTGCGCGAGCGCAGACAATGGTCGGCGACGGACAGCAACGTGTTCGCGTCGGGCGGCAGGTAGACGCGGATTACTTCCGCCTTTTTGTTGACGACGTGGTCGATGAACCCGGGATCCTGGTGGGAGAAGCCGTTGTGATCCTGGCGCCAGACGTGCGACGACAGCAGGTAGTTGAGCGACCCGATCGGTCGCCTCCAGGGGATCTGACGCGTCACCTTCAGCCACTTCGCATGCTGGTTGAACATCGAGTCGACGATGTGGATGAACGCCTCGTAGCAATTGAAGAGGCCGTGCCGACCGGTCAAGAGGTACCCCTCGAGCCAGCCCTGGCACTGGTGCTCGGACAGCACCTCCATCACGCGTCCGTCGGGGGCGAGCCCCTCGTCGGTGACCTTGGTCTCGGCGTCCCACGCGCGCGCGGTTACCCCGAACACGTCGCCGAGCCGGTTCGATGCCGTCTCGTCCGGGCCGAAGAGCCGGAAGGTCTGCGCGTTTTTAACGATCACGTCGCGGAGGAACGCGCCGAGCGCGCGGGTCGGCTCAGTGAAGGTCGTGCCGGGGCGCTCGACCTCGACGGCGTAGTCGCGGAAATCCGGCAGGACCAGATCCTGGAGAAGCTCGCCGCCGTTCGCGTGTGGGTTGGCGCTCATGCGCCGGTCGCCGTCGGGCGCGAGTGCCCGCAGCTCCGGACGAAGCGCGCCCCGATTGTCGAACAGCTCGTCGGGGCGGTAGCTGCGCAACCAGTCCTCGAGGATCTTCCGGTGGCACGCATCCTCGCGCGCGCCGAGGACCGGCACCTGATGCGCTCGCCAGGTGCCCTCGATCTGGACGCCGTCAACCTCTCGCGGCCCGGTCCAGCCCTTCGGCGTCCTGAGCACGAGCATCGGCCAGGCCGGTCGCTCCGTGTTTCCTCCGGTCCTCGCTGCAGCCTGGATCGACCGGATGTCGTCGAGCGCGTCGTCGAGCGCGGCGGCGAACCGCTGGTGGGCGTCCGCCGGCGGCTCGTCGAGCTCGCTCGTGACGATCAACGGCCGCCAGCCGTAGCCCTCGAACAACGACGTCAGCTCGCGCTCGGGGATTCGGGCGAGCACGGTCGGGTTCGCGATCTTGTAGCCGTTCAGGTGCAGCACGGGCAGCACTGCTCCGTCGGTGACGGCGTTCAGGAACTTGTTCGAATGCCAGCTCGTCGCGAGCGGGCCCGTTTCGGCTTCGCCGTCGCCGACGACGCAGGCGACGACGAGATCCGGGTTGTCGAAGGCCGCGCCGAAAGCGTGCGAGAGCGCGTAGCCGAGCTCGCCTCCCTCATGGATCGACCCGGGCGTCTCGGGAGCGACATGGGACGGGATCCCGCCCGGGAACGAGAACTGGCGGAAGAGCGAGCGCATTCCCGCCTCGTCCTCCGAAATGCCGGGATAGAGCTCCGAGTACGTGCCCTCCAGGTAGGCGTTCGCAACCAGGCCGGGTCCGCCGTGCCCCGGACCGGTGATGTAGATCGCGGAGAGATCGAGGGCCTTGATCGCGCCATTCAGGTGCGCGTAGACGAAGTTGAGGCCGGGCGTCGTGCCGAAGTGGCCGAGCAGGCGCGGGTTGACGTGCGCCTCCAGCGGCTCCTTGAGGAGCGGGTTGTCGAGCAGGTAGATCGGTGACCCACCGACAGGTAGTTGGCCGCGCGCCAGTAGGCGTCGAGCAGCGCGACCTCCTGCGGGGCGAGCGCGGAGGAGCTCACGCCTGTCTCCGCCGGCGGATCACGGGCGGGAGGCTACGCCTTCACCGGCGAGCACGCGCGCCACGGCAACCGCCCAGGCTGTGACGGCGTACCACTCGCGGTAGTCGCCTGCCGGCACCCTCAACGCGCCCGCGAGCGCCCGTTCCGCCAACCCGAGCTCGTCCCGCTCGAGCTTGCCGCCGAAGAGCTGATGGTCGCGAGCATGCGTTGTCGCAGTGAGGTCGGTCGCGTCGAACGAGTCGCTCGCCGCCGGATGCGGTGGGGATCCGATCGGCCCGCAGCTGAACAGCCAGACCGGCCGAGTCCTCAGCAGCTCGGCATGCTCGTCGACGAAGTTGCGAGCCGTGCGTAGCCAACTTCCGACGTAGATCGCGCTGCCAAGGACGAATGCGTCGTACGGCATCACCGTGTCGACGTCTTCCATCCGCCGAACCTCGGTGTCGAGGCCTTGTGCCTCGAGCACCTCACCGATCGAGCGTGCGATTTCCTCCGTGGCGCCGTGCTTGCTGGCGTATGCGACGAGAACAGTCATCGAGCACCTCCATCCATGGTCAGCGTGCTACCCGACGCCGCCGCGGGCGCGGGCGCGGGCGCGGGAGCACCGTGCTCCGACCGGGCGACGCCGGACGCACGCGCTGCAGCCGCAACGGCTGCGGCGACCGCGGGAGCAACGGAGCGGTCGAACACACTTGGAACGATGTAGTCGTGCGAGAGCTCACCAGGGCCGATCACTGCCGCCAGAGCCTGAGCCGCAGCGATCTCCATCAGGGCGTTGATCGTGCAGGCGCCCACGTCGAGCGCGCCCCGGAACACGCCGGGGAATGCGAGAAGATTGTTGATCTGATTCGGATAGTCCGAGCGACCGGTTGCGATCACCGCTGCGAGACCCTCGATCTCCTCCGGATCGACCTCGGGGCGGGGATTCGCGAGCGCGAAGACGATCGCGTCGTCGGCCATGCGTGCGATGCCGTGGCTCGTGACGGCGCCCGGGACGGAGACGCCGATGAAGACGTCCGCCCCCTGCAGCAGGTCGTCCGCCGAGCCCTGTTCGAGCTCGGGATTCGTCGCGGCCGCATAGGCTCGCTTCGCGTACGCGAGCCCTGGGCGGCCTACATACAGCGCCCCGCCTTCGTCGCAGCCGACGATCCGGCGCGCCCCGGCGTCGAGCAGGATGTTGGTGACCGCGGTGCCGGCCGCGCCGCAGCCGGTGGTCACGATCTTCACGTCCTCGAGATGCTTGCCGACGACCCGGAGCGCGTTCAGCAGCGCGGCGAGGACGACGATCGCGGTGCCGTGCTGGTCGTCGTGGAACACCGGGATGTCGAGCTCGGCCCGAAGTCGCTCTTCGATCTCGAAGCAGCGAGGAGCGGCGATGTCCTCGAGGTTGATGCCGCCGAACCCCGGGGCGATCGCCCGCACGACGGACACGATCTCGTCGACGTCCTGCGTGTCGAGGCAGATCGGAAAGGCGTCGACGCCGCCGAACTCCTTGAAGAGCATCGCCTTGCCCTCCATCACGGGCAGCGCCGCTGCCGGCCCGATGTTCCCGAGGCCGAGCACGGCTGAGCCGTCGGTCACGACGGCGACCATGTGCTGTTTCGTCGTCAGCGTCCATACCTTCTGCGGGTCGTCGGCGATCGCTTGCGAGACACGCGCGACGCCGGGTGTGTATGCCATCGACAGGTCATCCCGTGTCTTCACCGGGAGCTTCGAGACGACCTCGATCTTGCCGCCGTGATGCATCAGGAACGTTCGGTCGTCGACGTGGACGACCTCGGCTCCGGCCACACCTCTCATCGCTGCGACGACGCAGGCGAGCTGCTCCGAGTCGCCCGCGAGGATCGCGACGTCGCGGAGCTTGGTCGAACGCTCGACACGGACCAGGTCGATCGAGCCGAGCGAGCCGCCCGCGTCGCCGATCGCCGCGGCGAGCCGGGCAAACGAACCGGGAGCGTCGTCGAGGCGGACCCGGACAGTTGCGCTGAACGATGCTGAGGGGTGAGACATGCTCACACGTCCCGTCCGGCGCTCAGCGCCACCGGCACGTGCACAGGGCGCGAGGCCGGTGGCAGACGGGGCAGGAGGCACCGGGAAACGTCAGTCTCTTCTTTGCGACCCCGGCGTTCGTCATCAGGTACGCCGCAGCGGCGACCAGAGCAGCGGTCACCAGAGGGTCGGCTGGGAGAGGCGTCATCTCTAAAAGTGTTGCGTCCATCGTCGCGGCCGACATCGGTAGACCTGTGGGTTCGAGGTGCGGATTAGCCGCATGCCGTAGAAAGTACGAATCCGGGTCGGTGTGGTTTCCGATGACGGTCTGCTGTCGATCGCCGATCGTGACTGCATGATCGAAGAAGCACTGACCGAGCGAGAGCGGACCACTGCAGTCCTGCTCGCGTACGGCCACACCAACCGCGACGTGGCACAGAGGCTCAACGTCTCTGTTCGCACTGCGGAATCCGAGCGCGCGCGGCTGATGCGCAAGCTCGGTCTCGCGCGCCGTGCAGAGCTCGTTCGCTGGGCGTTGGAACGCGGCCTCCTCCACTGAGCGTCAATGTGCTGCGCATCAATGTGGGAAAGCCGAAGGGGGTTTCCGCGGCAGCCACGATGGCCCAGGCGCCGGCCGCGCAGACACTGCTGACAACAAGCAACGGTCGAAAGCGCGGAGACGAGCATCGGCCCGGATGGAAGGAGAAGGAAACATGCGTAAGTTCCTGGAGATCGGAGGGCTCGTCGCCGCTGCAGTCCTGATCGCGTTCGGCGTTGCCGCCATCGTGATGGGGATCAACGGCCGGAGCACCGTCCGTGACAGCCTCAAGCTCGAGCAGATCGTCGGCACGCCCGACATGACCCCGTCGGCGATTGCCGCCGAGGCGAAGAAGGCGGGCCTGCCCGCTTCCATCAAGCTGCCGACGGTTGACGTCGCCGGCAAGCCGATCAACTCCGGCGCGAGGGCGAGGGCATTCGCGAGCTACATGCGGATCCACGCGCTCGAGGCGACCGATGGCGTTACGTTCTCGCAGATGCCGCGGTTCGCGACGGCCGACGGCAAGGGCACGAACGACCCGGCCACGGCCCTGCTGGCAAACGGCCGGCCCGTCGACAACGCCGCCCGTAACGTCTGGGTCACCGAAACGGCCCTGGCGACGGCGCTGAACACGAGCTACATGGCCGAGCAGCTCTCGCTCTTCGGCCTCGTCGTCGGCATCGCCCTGCTGCTCTCCGGGATCGGGTTTGCGATCCTGGCGGTCGGTGGAGCCCTGCGGAACCCCGAGACTGCGCTGAAGATGTTCGCGAAGCGCAGTGCCGGCGTCCGGAAGCCGGTCGCGACGGCATAACAGCCACACCCGACCGAGATCTGTCGAAGGGCCGCAACCGCGGCCCTTCGTCGTTTACTTCGTCGTTTTACGAGTCGTCTTCGAGCAGCCCTTGCGTGATTGCGTACCGAACGAGCTCTGCGCGGCTCGAGAGATGGAGCTTCTGCATGATGTGGGCACGGTGGGTCTCGGCGGTGCGCACCGAGATGAAGAGTTGCTTGGCGATCTCCTGGTTCGTGTGGCCGAGCGCCAGGAGCCGCAGGACTTCCCGCTCGCGTTCCGACAGCGGATCCTCCTCCGCCTTGCGCGCAGCGTCGGCATCGGCTGCGATCAGCCGCGCGCCGAGCTTCGGGTGGACATAGCGGTCGCCGCGCGCGACCTCGCGCACTGCGGCGACGACCTCGATGTCGGCCGCTTCCTTCAGGACGTAGCCGCTGGCGCCCGCGGCGAACGCCTCGCGGACGTAGCGGGGGTCGTCCTGCATCGACAGGACGAGGATCTTCAGCTCGGGTTGCTCCTTCAAAAGCGTCGGGATCACGTCCAGGCCGTTCCCGTCCGGCATCACGACGTCCATCAGGATGACGTCCGGTTTCAGGGAACGCGCTTCGAAGATGGCTTCTCGTCCGGAGCCCGCCTCGCCGACCGGTTCGATGTCCGGCTCCTGGTCGAGCAGCAGGCGGATACCGGTCCGCACCACGGCGTGGTCGTCCACGATCAGCACCCTCACCGGCGGATCCATCGCGTGACCTTAGCCCGTCGGCCCCGGCGAGCTATACCAAAAACCCCGCAAACAGCCCACGGTGCTACGCCGATGCCGAGCGGGCCGCCACGTCCTACCGTTCGGCTCATGAGCGGGACAATCGCGGTTCTCTGGACACTCTACGGGCACGTCTACTCGGGTCGCCTGGAGATCATCGGCGACCGGCTGGAGCTTCGGACGCGCAGTCGCACGTGCTCGATTCCGTTCAGCGACATCGTCAGCGCTGCGATCGAGCGCGGCGCGACGGTTCGGATCCACGGCCTGCCCGTGCTCAGGTTGACCCTGGCCGGGGGCGAGACAGTCGGCATCGCCAGCCTGCAAGGGATCGGAACTCTGCACGAGCTCACCGCACACGTCGTCCCCGCCGCCGCCTCAACCATCTAGAAGCTCGAGCCGGAAAGCGGCACCTCCGCCGCGAGCGTCGTGCCGGACTCCGGCGACGACTCGACCGCCAGCGTCCCGCCGACGATCGCGAGCCGTTCGCGCATGCCGAGCAGCCCAAGGGCGTCCTTCCGGATCGTTTCCGGGTCGAACCCGCGACCGTCGTCGTCGATCGTGGCGGCGACGGTGCGGCCGCGGCTCGACACGACGATGCTCACGTGCTCGGCGCCGGCGTGCTTGACGACGTTCGTCAGCGCCTCCTGGACGACGCGGTACAGAGTCGTCTCGATCTCGGGGAGCATGCGTGCGGACACGCTCGTCTCGACGACCGTCTCGATCCCGCTGCGCTCGGAGAACGTCTCGGCGAGGCGTTGCAATGCGGGCACGAGGCCGAAGTCGTCGAGCGCAGCCGGCCTTAGCTCGACAGCGAGCGCACGCACGTCCTGCAGCGCCTGGACGACGAGCGCGCGCACGTCGGCTTCGGCGCGCTCCGCGTCTGCCTCGTTGCTCGACGCCCGAATTGCCTTCAGCCCGAGCAGGATCGAGGTCAAGGCCTGCCCGGTCTCGTCGTGCAGCTCGAGCGCGAGCCGCCGTCGCTCGAGCTCCTGTGCCTCGACGACCCGGCGGACGGTGTCTCTCGCAACACGCTGCGAGAGCGAGACGGCGGCCGCAGCGCGCGCGGCGAAGATCTCGGCAAGCCGCACGTCTTCGTCGGTGAAACGGGCGTCGGCGCCGAGCTTGTCGTGCAGGACGACGATTCCGATCGCGCGCCCTCGCGCGATCAGCGGGACATAGAGCCCGGTGCGCACGCCCATCCCCCGCACCTCGTCCTGATCGACCTCGGGGTCGTCGAGGAGAGAGTCGACGCGTGTGCTGTGCCGGCGCTCGAGCACCCGGCCGCTCTTCGAGCGTTCGCGACTGAACCGTTGACCGTCGAGCGCGGGCCCCGACGACGCGTCGGCGTCGGCCGCGGCCACCAGCAGGTCCCCGTCGGGCGCCTCGGGCAACGCGATCAGGGCGAGGCGGGCGCCGATCAGCTCTCGGAGGCGGGCGCACACAAGCGCGAGCAGACGATCGAGATCCATCTCCTCGACGAGCGAGCGGACGACCTCGTGCAGGGTCTCGAGCTGCCGCGACCAACGCGTTGCAGACTCGTAGAGTCGCGCGTTCTCGACCGCGACAGCGGCCTGCGCCGCCAGCAGCCCGACGATTTCCTCGTCCTCGACGGTGAACTCGCCGCCGCCGTCCTTCTCGGTCAGATAGAGGTTTCCGAACGCCTCTCCGCGCAGCATCACCGGCACGCCGAGGAACGAGTTCATCGGGGGGTGGTTCGGAGGGAAGCCGACCGACCGCGGGTCGTCGCCGAGGCGTGCGAGCCGGAGCGCAGTCGCGTCCCGGATCAGCACTCCGAGGATGCCACGGCCGTGCGGGAGCTCGCCGATCGCGGCGTGCTGCTCGGCGTCGAGGCCGGTCGTCACGAACCGCTCGAGCCCACCGCCCGGCTCGCCGATCACGCCGAGGGCGGCGTAGCGCGCGTCGGTCAGCGAGGCGGCGGTCTCGACCAGCTTCTGCAGCAGCCCGTCGAGCGAGAGCTCCGAGTTGAGCGCGAGGCTCGCCTGGAAGAGATCCCGCAGCCGACCGTCGTCCCGCGTCGTGGCCATCAAGCGCCAAGGCTACTCACGAGGTCAGCGGAGCGCCCCGCGGACCGAGTGAAGCGGCGGAGGGCGCGGGGTCGCGCTCTCCGCCGGGGGCTCAGAAGGCGATCGCCGACGCGCTCGCAGCTTCGACGCGGGCCTGTTGCGCCTGCTCGCCGTGGACGACGAGCACGGGGCAGGGAGCGTGGTGCAGGACGTAGGTCGAAACGCTGCCGTGCAGGAGCCGGCCGAGACGTCCCCAGCCGTGCGCCCCGATCACGACGAGCCTCGCCTCGCGGCTCTTTGCCGCCTCGCAGATCGCGTCGCCCGCGGGGATTCCTTCGAGTGGGAGTGTCTCGCACGTGAGCCCCGCCGTCGCCAGCCGGTGCTCGAGCTCCGAGAGCAACTGCCGGGCGTGCTCAGCCTCCAGCTTCTTCAGGTCGGCGGCGATCTCGCCGTACCCGTAGACGCCGCCGTAGGTCGGCAGTGCCGTGTGTGCGACCGAGGCGACGATCAGCGGCGCGTCGAGCGCACGCGCCAGCTCAATTGCTTCCAACGTTGCTGCCTCCGCGGACGGAGAGCCGTCGGTCGCGAGCAGTATGGGCCTCATCTGGTGTCCTCCTTTTGGCGGGTCGCCGCGAGTGTCCGTCTCGCAGGCCAAGCGCGAATCCGGGGAGGCGCGGGAGCGGCGTCGTAGTTATCCGCAACACCTGCGCGGTCGACCGCCGATCCACGAACCGGCCGAACCGGCGAATATGCCCCGATGACCTCGACGGCCGACCTCCCCGTGCCGGCTGCAGAAGACGTCGTCCTGCGGGACGGCTCCACCCTGCGCCTTCGCATGCCGACCGCGGGCGACGAGACGATGCTCATCGACTTTTTTCGCGCGCTGTCGCCGGACAGCAGATACCTCCGCTTTCACGGCGCGACGATGATCGACCAGAGGACCGTCGCCGGGGCGCTCGAGACGGACTGGCCCACACGCGGCTCGCTGCTTGGAGAGCTTGCAGACGAAGCGGGGGTCGTCCGCCCGGTTGCGCTCGCAACCTATGTCCGCCTGCACGACCCCTTGCGGGCCGAGGTCGCCTTCGCGGTCGCGGACGACCTGCACGGCCGAGGGATCGGGACGCGCCTGCTCGAGCGCCTCGCCGCGCATGCATCGTCGGCTGGGATCGACGAGTTTGTGGCCGAGGTGCTCTCACAGAACGGCGCCATGCTGCGGGTATTCGACGACGCCGGCTTCGAGACGGCGCGGACGTCGCAGTCTGGCGTGATCGAGGTGGTGCTTCGCCTTCGCTCTGCAGCCTCGCGTGTCGCCGAGCACCGCGACCAACGCGACCACATCGCAGTCTCGGCATCGCTCGAGCCGTTCTTCAACCCCGGCTCGGTCGCCGTCGTCGGTGCATCTCCGCGGCGCGGCACGATCGGCGGCGAACTCTTCCGCAACATCCTGGCGGCCGATTTCACCGGTGCGGCCTATCCGGTGAACCGCGGCGCGGAGCCGGTCGGCGGCGTCGCGGGCTACGCGACCTTCGCCGACGTGCCGGTGACCGTCGACCTGGCGATGATCTGCGTGCCCGGCGGTGCCGTGCTCGAGTCGGCCCGCGCTGCGCTCGAGTCGGGCGTCAAGGCCCTCTGCGTCATCTCGGCCGGCTTCGCGGAGACCGGTGCGGAGGGGATGGCGCGGCAGAACGACCTGCTGGCGCTCGTGCGTGCGCATGGTGCGCGTCTCGTGGGGCCGAACTGCCTCGGCATCGCCTCGACGGCGCAGCGCCTGAACGCGACGTTCGCCCGCCGTGCGCTTCCCGCCGGCCGGTCAGCGTTCTCGTCGCAGAGCGGCGCGCTCGGGCTGGCGCTCCTCGAGGAGGCCGACGCGCGCGGTCTCGGTCTCTCGAGCTTCGTCTCGATCGGCAACAAGGCGGACGTCTCCTCGAACGACCTGCTCGAGTACTGGGAAGAGGACGACGAGACGGACCTGATCCTGCTCTACCTGGAATCGTTCGGCAATCCGCGGAAGTTCGCGCGCGTCGCGGGGCGCGTTGCCCGCTCGAAGCCGATCCTCGCGATGCGAAGCGGCACGAGCCGCGCCGGCGCGCGCGCCGCGAGCTCCCACACCGCCGCGCTTGCGAGCTCGGACGCTGCTGTCGACGCGCTGTTCTGGCAGGCAGGCGTCCTGCGTGCCGGCACCCTCGAGGAGCTGCTCGATGCCGCGGTGCTCTTCTCCACCCAGCCGCTGCCCCGAGGGAACCGCGTCGCCGTGCTCACCAATGCCGGCGGCCTGGGCATCCTCTGCGCCGACGCCTGCGAAGGCGTCGGGCTCGTGCTGCTCGAGCTCACCGAAGAGACGAGAGCCGCACTGCGACTGATCAGCCCCGAGGAGGCCAGCCTCGACAACCCGATCGACCTGCTCGGCTCTGCGACGGCCGCGACGTACGAGGCAGCGCTCCCCACGATCCTCGCTGATCCCGGCATCGACGCCGTGATCGCCCTCTTCGTGCCACCCGTGGTCGCGACCGCAGACGACGTCTCCGCCGCCATTGCACGCGCGGCCCGCGGCGCCGAGAAGCCCGTCGTGCCGGTCGTGATGAGCGCCGACGGCGCTCCCGCCGGCAGCTTCTCGTACCCGGAGTCGGCTGCGCACGCGCTGGGCCTCGCCGCGCGCCGCGCGGCCTGGCTGCGCCGGCCGTCCGGAGCCGTCCCCGAGCTCGACCGGATCGATCGCCGCGCGGCAGGCACTGTGCTCTCGACCGCGCTCGCGGCGGCGGACGACGTCTGGCTCACACCGGGCGAGACCCGGGCGCTGCTCGTCGCATACGGGTTGCCGCTCGTCGAGGAGCGTTACGCGGCGACGCCCGACGCGGCGCTCGCCGCCGCCCACGAGCTCGGGTTCCCAGTCGTTGTCAAGACCGCGGCAGCGGGCGCGCACAAGACCGAGTCGGGCGGCGTGCACGTCGACCTGCGAGACGTCGAGAGCATCACCAGCGCGGCGGCTCAGATCGGCGGGCCGATGATCGTCCAGCAGTATGTGAAGGGTGGCGTTGAGCTGCTCGCAGGCGCGATCCAGGACCCGGTGTTCGGCCCACTCGTCGCATTCGGCCCGGGCGGTGTGCTCGCCGAGCTGATCGGCTCGACGAGGCTTGCGCTCGCGCCGCTCGCCGATGTCGACGCCGACGAGCTCGTCTCGAGCGGCAAGGCCGGACTGCTCGTTGCAGGCTGGCGCGGCGCCGAGCCCGCCGACCGTGCAGCGCTCACCGACCTGGTGCACCGGCTCGCGCGCCTCGCCGCCGACCACCCCGAAGTGGCAGAGCTCGATCTCAACCCCGTGATCGCCGGTCCCGGTGGCTGTGTCGCCGTGGATGCGCGCGTCAGAGTCTGCCGCCCGAGCGCGGCGCACCAGCCCAAGACCTGGTGAGCCGCCGACTCGTGCCGACTCACGGAGAAACCCCTTAGCGAGTCAGTGCCGGCCCCGATTCCCCGCGGCCGGCCCGCGGAGATGCTCGTGCCAAACCAATCAGGAGGCGCGACATGAAAGCGCTCGTCTACCACGGCCCCGGCCTGCGTGCCTGGGAAACGGTCCCTGACCCGGTGCTCGTCGATCCGACGGATGTAATCGTCGAGATCAGCGCATCGACAATCTGCGGGACCGACCTGCACATCCTCAAAGGCGACGTGCCCGAGGTGACTCCCGGGACGATCCTCGGCCACGAGGCCGTCGGCATCGTCCTCGAGGTGGGCGCGGCGGTGACGACGATCGAGCCCGGTGACAGGGTGCTCGTGTCGTGCATCACCTCGTGCGGCCGCTGCCGTTTCTGCAAGGAGGGCCATTACGGACTCTGCACCGGAGGAGGCGGCTGGATCTTCGGACACACGATCGACGGCCTTCAGGCGGAACGCGCTCGCGTGCCGTTCGCAGACACCTCGGTCTACAAGGTCCCGGACGGATTGACCGACGAGGACGTTCTTTTCCTGGCCGACATCCTGCCGACAGCCTTCGAGGTCGGCGTGCTGAACGGCGGCGTCCAGCCCGGTGACACTGTCGCCGTCGTCGGGGCAGGCCCCATCGGGCTCGCGACGATCATGACTGCGAAGCTGTTCACGCCCGGTCACATCATCGCGATCGACCTGGCCGACGCCCGGCTCGAGAAGGCACTCGAGTTCGGCGCAGACACGACGATCAACAACAGCCGCGACGACGCCGTGGCCCTCATCATGGAGCTGACCGAAGGGCTCGGAGTCGACGTCGCCGTCGAAGCAGTCGGGACGCCCGAGACGTTCGAGCTCTGCGCTGCGATCGTCCGTCCGGGGGGCCGCGTCGCGAACGTCGGCGTCCACGGCCACGCGGCAACGCTGCATCTCGAGACGCTGTGGATCCGCGACATCACGATCACAACCGGCCTCGTCGACACCACGACGACGCCGCAACTGATGAAGCTGATCCAGGAGCACCGGCTCGACCCAACTCCGTTCGCAACGCATCGGTTCGGCCTCGCGGACACCGAGCAGGCCTACGACGTGTTCGCGGCCGCAGCCGAGACGAATGCACTGAAGGTCGTCTTGACGGCTGAGCCAGTTCCGGCGCTGCCGACGAAGAAGGCAGCGGCGACGCTCGAACCGGCCGGCGTCAGCTGACCGGTGGTCGCAGGGAGCGCTCCGGCGCTCCCTGCCGCCCGTGCATCGTTGCGAGCCGGCGGTCGAGCGGTTCGTCGAGATGCGCCGCGACGATGTCGGCTCCGGGTGCGACGAGCCGGGATTGCACGCTGGCCGGCTCGGCGATCCCGACGACGAGCGCGAAGCCGCATCGTCTCCC
This sequence comes from Gaiellales bacterium, assembly GCA_038216085.1. Lineage (GTDB taxonomy): Bacteria > Actinomycetota > Thermoleophilia > Gaiellales > Gaiellaceae > PALSA-600. The sequence goes on from JBBQQI010000002.1 coordinate 53,418, forward strand.
CGCCCGAACGCCGGCTGGTGTGGTCTCGGAGAGAGCCGCGTCGCCGGGCTCGGCGGAGACCAGCCGCAGCGCGGCAAGCAATGTGTCCGGCGCCGGTTCGACCGGGAGATCTTGCGACACGATCTGGTTGCCGTCGAGGTATCCCTCGACGAGATTGGCGAGCCCTGCGTGCCGGATGCCTCGGCTTGCGAGAAACGCGCGTACACCGGCGAGCCTCGGCTTTGCGTGCACGTGTGCGTAGTAGTCGACGCGTGGGTCGAATCGAGGGAAGTGTCCACCCGTGCGCTCGATGCGATTTGCAATGAACTCGTTGAACGTCAGCTCCCACGCCGCTGAGTGTGCAGCCGAGGTTCCGGCAAGCACGCCGTCGAGGCTGAAGAGGCACGCAGTGATGTCGGGGCTCAAGCCGAGCAGCCACGGGACCTCCCAGGTCGGAACGAGTAGATCAGACGTCCATGAGGCGACGTGCCGCTCGAGAGCGATCTGTTCGAGCACGCGCGTTCCCGACGCGGAGCGAGGTCTGGCTGCGGCTGTCGAAGCGTACGGCCCTTAGAAACGTCCGCCCGGCCAGGCGACCCCGGCGTAGCGCTCGACGACCGGGCCGGCCGGCGGCGGCACGAGACAGAAGAACTCGGTCTCCACGACACTACCCGGGAAGATTCGTGCGAACGGGTCCTGGTCGAAGAGCGACGGGTCAGTCGCAACGGTGACCGCCCCGCCATAGTTGACGGAGTCGAGCGCGAGGGTCGTGAGACAGACGAGCGTATCGCCGAGCAGCGGGATCCACCAGGCGAGCGCATCCCGACGAACACCCTGTACCTCGGGCGTGTCGTAGGGCAGCTTCGCCTGGTCATCCGCGATTGCGCACACGTGCGCCCACGAGCGTACCGGCTCGCCGGCGAAGCAGCGCGGGTCGGCTCTGAAGCGGCGCCCTGGAGCGCCGAGCTCCCGCGACAGCGTGATGCCGTCCCAGGCCAACCGGGACGATCCCTGGTTCAGCTGAGCTCCCAGTCGCTGCGGGTCGCCATCGAGATCGTGCGCATGTCTTGGCGGATCTCTTCGAGAGTCGGTCGGCCCCAGTACCAATAGCCGTTGTAGGCACGGTGAACCCGGAGATCTGGAAAGAGCGTGAACGCGGTGGGCCGGTATGGATCGTGGACCGAGTCGGTTGTCTCGCGCAGCTTGAGTTGGTCGAGGTAGACGCGCTGGTGGTCGGAGAGGAACGTGAACCGCGCACCGAGCCCGGCGCGAAAGGCGGACTGCACCTCAGGAGGGTCGACGCTGATCGCCACGATCTTGCTGTAGGCCACCTCGAACTCGTCCTGCAGTCGCACGAGCTCGCGGAAGTAGTGCTGCTCCTTGGGGCACCACCAGCCGCGCGAGAAGAAGAGCGCAACGGGGTCGCCGCCTGCGAGCTCGGACAGTGTCCGACCGCGGCCGGTGTGATCGGGAAGGGCGAGATCCGGGAAGACGGCGAGCTCGTCAAGAGCCATGCGGCGACCTCCTGGCATCGACGGTCCAAGCGTGGTCGCCGCACATCGGGCAGCGCTCCGGAGGCCCGATGACGTGCACGCCGTACGAGCACGTCGCGCACAAGAAGGAGCGCCGCTGTGGACGCGGCGGCGGCGCGGCGGCGGTCAGGAGCCTTGCAGCGACGAGTGGACGCATGCCGGTTCAGTCTCGGCGGGGGTGCGAGCGTTACGAAGGAGGGTCAGCGAGATGAGCGGGAAAACGATCACGGACAGCAGGCCGGCGGCGACGAGCGCGACGTAGTTCGTCGGCCTGATCAGGCCGAGGTCGACGCCGATCTGCCCGGCGACGACGGGGATGCTCAGCGACGTCGCCTGCAGGAGCGCCGCGGCGACGATCTGGCTTCTCTGTTGCGCGAGCGGCCGATACATCAACGCCGGCAGACCGCGCACGAGTAGCAGGGCGCCGAGGAAGATCGGGACGCGAGTCAGTGCGGCGCTGCTGTGGAAGAGGCTTGTGACGTCAAGCTTGATTCCGGTCGAGACGAAGAAGAACGGGACGAAGATCCCGAAGCCGGCAGCCTCGAGCTTCCCGTGGAAGAACGCGTGAGTCATCGACTCGTCCCGGTCGACGAGCTTCAGCGTCGCGCCGGCCAGGAACGCGCCGAGGATGGCTTCGAGCCCGAACTTCGACGCGAGCGCGACGAACAGCGTCAGCAGCAGGAACGCGCCACGCACGCGGATCTCCGCGGTCGTGTCCTGGAGGCGGAGCAGTGTCTCCGACAGCCGCGCCGAGCGTTGGAGGCCGAGGATCGTAACGCCCACGGCCACCGCGAAGACGAAGAAGCCGATCAGCAGCACGAGCTTGCCGCCGAGACTGCCGGTGTGGCCGGAGAAGAACAGCGAGAGGAGCACGATTGGCATCACCTCGGCGATCGAAGCGCCTGCGACGACGAGCTGGCCGAACGGCGTCGAGGTCTCTCCCGCGTCCTTGAGGATCGGCAGAATGACGCCGAGGCCGGTCGCAGAGAGCACGATGGCGATCAGCAGCGGCGATTTCACGAGCCCGCCGCTCTTGAGCCCATAGCCGACGGCGAGCGCGAGGCCGAACGAGAACGCGAAGCCTGCGCCTGTCAGGCGCAGCAGGCGCCCGCGCAGGCCGTTGAAGTCGATCTCGAGGCCCGCGAGGAGCAGCAGGAACGCGAGCCCGATCAGGCTCAACACCCGGACCGGCTCATCGCTTGTCGCCCAGCCAAGCCCCTGCGGGCCGATCACGATCCCTAGCAGGATCTCGATCACGATCGCGGGCAGCCGCAGCCGCGCGAGGCCGATGCCGAGGGGCGCGACGACCGCCACCGCGGCAACGAGCGCGACTGAGGTGAACGACACCAACTCGTTATGGTGTCGCGACGCGGCGATTCGTTACGTGGAACGAGCCCCGGGGGCTCGGTCGATCTCGTAGGCGGCGGTGATCAGCCCGATGTGGCTGAACGCTTGCGGGAAGTTGCCGAGTTGCTCACCGGACGCGGTGTCGATCTCCTCGGCCAGCAGCCCGAGGTCGTTGGCGTAGCCGGCCAGCTGCTCGAAGAGCTGCTCGGCACGCTCGATCTCGCCGGCCTGTGCAAGGCATGAGACGAGCCAGAACGAGTAGATCACGAAGGTCCCCTCCTCGCCGGTCAGGCCGTCGGCGTTCAGGCCATCCTCGTTGCGGTAGCGAAGGACGAGGCCGTCCTCAGTCAGCTCGCGGGCGATCGCCTCGATCGTCGAGCGCATCCGCTCGTCAGTAGCCGGCAGGAAGCCTACGATCGGCATCAGAAGCTGCGCCGCGTCGAGCTCGCCCGAGCCGAACGACTGCGCGTATGCCTGCTGCTCCTCGCTCCAGCCGCGCTCGAGGATGGCGTCGCGCACGGCGTCGCGCGCCTTCGTCCACTCGGCCGTCCTCGCATGCTCGCCGAGTGAGGGAGCGAGCTTGACAGCGCGGTCGAGGGCGACCCAGCAGAGGACCTTCGAGGAGAGATGGTGGCGCGGCTCGCCGCGCATCTCCCACATGCCCGCGTCGGTCTCCGACCAGCGCTCGGCGGCCTGGTCCGCGAGGTAGGCGACGAAGCCTTGGATCTCCGGGTGCAGCTCGCCGAGCTGCTCACGGTAGACGTAGAGAGCGTCGAGCAGCTCGCCGTAGACGTCGAGCTGTGTCTGCCCCCACGCGCCGTTGCCGACACGTACCGGCTGCGAGTCCCGCCAGCCGGCGAGGTGGGGCAGCTCGCGCTCGGTCAAGTCGTGCTCGCCACCGATCCCGTACATGATCTGGAGCGACGCGCCGCCGCCCGCGGAGCTCGTCATGAAGGACACGAACTCCTCGGCCTCGTCGCTGCAGCTTCCGATGTAGAGCGCCTGCAGCGTCAGGCTCGCATCGCGGATCCAGGAGTAGCGGTAGTCCCAGTTGCGCTCGCCGCCGACCGTCTCGGGCAGCGACGTCGTCGGCGCGGCAACGATCGCGCCGGTCGGACGGTACGTCAGGCCCTTGAGCACGCGCGAGCTTTCGCGCACGAGCTCCCTGTGCGGCCCCTCGTAGACGTCGTGCTCCGCCTCCCAGGAGCGCCATCCTGCGGCGGTGTCTTCGATCCGAGCGGCGACGGCGCCCGGCGCGGTCGCCGCCGGCGGCTCGTGAGCCTCGGTCGGGATCCAGCGCAGAGAGAAGCCAACCTGCTCGCCGGCCGAGACGCTGAACGTGGCCTGCATCGTCACGTCCTCGATCTCGACAGGAACGCCTGCGCGGACGGTGATCCGATTCGGGCCGCCGAACGTGAGGCCGCCGTCGCCCTCCTTGCGGAACAGCGGGCGCACGAGACCGTACTCGGTGCGCGGTGCGAGCTCGAAGACGAGCTCCACCTCGCCCGAGATGCCCTCGACGCTCCGCACCAACTCGCGCGGCGCGTCGAACCCCAGGTCGTGCCCGCGCTGGCCGACCGCGAAGACGAGCGCGTCGGTGACCTTCGCGGTTCCGGTGTCGGTCGTGAAGGTCGTCTCGATCACGAGCGTCCCGGGGAGGTAGCGGCGTTTGCTCGTGAACGCTCCGGACGGCCGGATCGACCAGTGGCCGGCCGCCGGGTCGAGGATGCGCCCGAACACGGAGCTGCTGTCGTACCGGGGGAGGCAGAGCCAGTCGATCGAGCCATCCCTGGCAACGAGCGCGGCCGAGTTGCAGTCGGCCAGGAGCCCGTACTCCGCGATCGGCTGCGAGCCGCGCGTCGCGCCTGCGGGTACAAACTCCGCAGCGTCAGCTGTCGTTGTCGCCATTCGCGCTCACCTCCACATAGACCTTGATTGCATCACGGTTCTCGGTCAGCTCGCGGATCATCTGCTCGTAGTTCTCGAGCCCGGCGATCGGCGTCGTGAGCAGCAGCTCGAGCCAGCCGGGATAGATCGCCTCGACCTTGATCAGGTCGTCGACGCCGCTGCGAAAATCGGCGGGTGCGGCGTTCACGAGCACGCCGCGGCCGTCGGGGACGGCGGTGAGCTCCGGCTCCGGGATCTCCCGGCGGTCGAGTTGGGCTTTCCTGGGTGAAGGGCTAGAGCTTTCATGGTTCTTCGGTCTCCCGTGTCCGCCCGTTACAGCCGCCATGACCTCACCGACGATGCCGTTCGTCCCGCTCGAGACCTGCGCCCAAAGCTCGCCAGGATCAGCGGACGGTTGCCCCGTTCGGCCGCACGACGAGCCAGACACCGCCGAACTCGCTGACGTTCTGACAGAGGACCTGCAGCGGCTGCCGATCGCCGACGTAGTAGTAGAGCGGCTTGCCGGCGTAGGTGACTTGCCGGCTCGCGTCACTTCGCCGGACGGTGCCCAGCAACGACGCTGAGACCCCGCGGCCCGCGCTCGGCCGATGCGTGACGATGTATGGAGGCCACGCTTTCGCGCAGACACCTCTGCAGGTGCTGCGTCCTTGCGCGTCTCGCGTGAACGCATAGAGCGCAAAGCCACGTCCGTCGAACAGGATCCGACCGTAGGTCGAAGCGTGGACAGTGACCGTCGACTGGGCTCGCGAGCCCGAGGACATCGCGTTCGTGGCAAGCAGAAGCCCGGCGACCGCGAGCAACGCGAGAGAGACAAGGGCGCGCATGCTGGTCAGTCTCTGGGGCCGGCGATTCCATACGTCCGCCGCCGAGGATCAGATGCCGTCGGAGCCGCCTGACTCTTGTCAATGACGCCGCGCGGGAGGAGAATCGGTCGCATGCGGGGCTGGCTCAAAAGTCAGGTGCGCTGGCGGACAGCCGTGGTGGCGCTCGCCGTAGGCCTCTTCGCCTACGGCGGCGTCACCTCGATGGACACCACGTTGCGCGCGCTCCACGCGCCCAACCGGCCGGCGTACGGAATCTCGTCGCTCGCACCGGTCACGTTCCACCCGAAGCAGGACGCGGCAGGGCAGGTCGTCCAGGTCTGGCGCCAGGCCGACGCCGACTGGAAGAGCTCGCGTCCTCACACACCGCTGTCTGTGAACGGCGTTCTGGCCGTCTACCTGGGTTTCGACCTGCTCCTGATCCTCGCCTACGGCATCGGGCTCACGATTGTGGCAGCGAAGCTCGCTGATCGGATCGAGAAGCTCGGCGCGGCTGTCGAAGCGACGCCGCGCCGCCAGACCGAGATCAAGCTCGCAGTCGACAGCCTGCGGATTGCGACCTGGCTCATCGTGGCCGCCGCGATCGCTGACGTGATCGAGAATCTCGGTTACGCGGTGCTCGGAAGGACGACCGCCGACGACTGGTCGCCGCACGGCGGCCCCGTGCTTCACGCGGTCTTCTGGTTCACGTACGCCGCGTCGTGGTCGAGGTTCGCGCTCCTGATTGTCGCGCTCGTCGCAATCCTGGTCGGGCTGCTCTGGAAGGTGAGCCTCGACCCCGCGGTGACGTTCGGCGCGGGCTGGCAGACGATCATCGTGCTGCGGGCGCCGATCGCTCTACTCGGTGCCTGGACGTTCCTCCTCTTCGGGCCGATCACCGCCGACCAAGGCGCGGACTCGATGCTCCGCTGGCAGACCGATTGGTGGGAGCTGCTCGTCACTGTTCTGCTCGCGTTCCTCTTCGGTGCGGCGTTGTGGCTCGTCTCCCGCAAGCTGCTGCTGACGACGGTCGGAAGCCAGCCAAGCACCAGCATCACGATCGGCGCCGCCGCTGTTGGCGCTGTGCTGATCGCTGTGGGCGCGGCGATCGCCCTCCTTGGTTGGCACTGGGCGAGCGTCGGCACCGCGTTCGGGCTCGGTGCCGCCTGTCTCGCGCTCGCGGGGCTCAACCGCTTCGCGACGCCGCTCGATGCCGAGCCGCGGCCGGCGCAGGACACCACCAGCGCGTGGGCCTACGTGCTCTTCGGCGCACCGCTCGTGCTGCTCGGCCTCGCCCTGCAGAGGCCGTCGCTCGTCGAGTGGCTCTACGCCGAGCATGCGTCGTACTTCGTCCTCGTTGGCGCCGCCGTACTCGCCCAGGTTGTCGGTTGGATCGTGATGGCAGTCGGTTACGGCCTCCGCGCGAACAGTTGGACGGCGCGGGGATCGGCTGCGCTCTGGGTGCTCCTGCCAGGAGCGCTCGTCGGCTTCACGCTCGCGGTCTGGCTCGCGCCGCTCTCGTTTCCGCCGCTCCTCGGCCCGGTCGGCGTTGCCCTTGCGTTCCTGCTCACGGCCTCCGCCGTCGGGTTTGGGCTCTCGTGGCTCGCCGAGCGCTACCCGCCGCCGCCTGCGTTCGCGCTTCTGCATCTGCGCCGCACGCCCGTATTCGCGCTGCTCATGGTGTGGGCGATCATCGCCGGCTCAACGCAGAGCGGAACGTACTTCGACGTGCGCACGCTTCCCGGTGCGCCCGCCACGCAGAGCGTCGACCAGACGTTCCAGAGCTGGGTGGCTCGACTGCATTTCGACGCGGCGACGCATCAGAGCGGCCTGGCGCGCGGGCTGAAGCCCGCCGTGCCGTTGGTGTTCGTCTCGACCGCCGGCGGCGGCATCCGCGCGTCCTACTGGACCGCACTCGCGTTGCAGTGCATGTTTGAGTCCGCGAACGACGCCACGTGCGGCGCGCCGGCGCCCAAGGTCGACGCGCGGCGGTCGTTCTTCGCCGCGAGCGGCGTCTCCGGCGGCAGCGTGGGTCTTGCCGACTACGTCGCGCACGTCGTGTCCGGCGAGCACCGTGTCGACTGGCCGGCCGTGCACGCAGGCGACGACGAGGCGTCATCGATGCTCGCCTGGCTCTTCTTCGCAGATCTGCCCTCGGCGCTCGTCTCACGCACCGGTGGTTCCGACCGCGCGGAAATGCTCGAGCGTACGTGGGAGAGGTCGTGGAAGAACGGCGCGCTCGCTCGCCCGCTCGGCACGGCTGACGCGATCACGAAGGACGGCCCGCCGGTGCCGCTGCTCCTGCTGAACGGCACGCGCGTCCAAGACGGTTGCCGCCTGATCTCTTCGAATCTCGAAACGTCGGCGGTTGCCGGCCTGCCGGACACGACGAACCTCGTGAGCGACTGCCTGACGATCCGGCCGTTCCGTGACCGCGGCGCGCAGCCAGGATGGACGTTCGGCGCGAGCGAGGACCTGCACGCGCTGCTCTGCGACTCCGACGTGCGACTGTCCACGGCAGCGCTCCTCTCCGCGCGCTTCCCGTGGGCGTCCCCGTCGGGGCGTGTCGCGCCCTGCGACGCTCGCAAGGGCATGCTCACGCCGGCGAACGTCGTCGACGGCGGCTACTTCGACACGTCGGCGGCGGGAACGATCGCCGAGCTGTGGGACGCATTGCAGCCGGCGGTGCAGCAATTCAATGCGCAGCGGAGTTACTGCTTGGTACCGCTGCTCGTCGAGCTCGACAACCACTACGCCGGCTACCCGGCGCCGCTCGCGAAGCGTCCCTGGGAGACGAATGTCCCGATCTCGACTGTCAAGGCGGCTCGCGACGCACGCGAGGCCGACTCGCGCCAGGCCGCGGCGCTCGCCTTCAGCGGCACGCTGCCCGGCGGGCGCGACGTCGTGTGGCGCAGCAACGGCGTCGAGCATGTGCACAAGGCGAACGACCCCGTCACGCGGCTCTCCGAGCTCCGCCCGGCCGCGCATCCCGGCACCGAGGCGCCACTTGGCTGGGACCTCTCGAAGGCGTCGATCGCCGACCTGACCGACGAGATGACGCTGCCCTCGCCGGCGAACAACCCGGCGCAGCTCGGTCTGATCCAGGACTGGCTGCGCCCGAACGCGTTGGCCTGCGCGAAGTGACCGAATGGGCCGGGTAGGGCTCGAACCTACGACCTTGGGATGAAAGAGTCCGGCTGCTCTAACCCTCAGAGACGTATTCCAAGCGGGGAAGACTCGTCTACGGTTTCATTGTCCAACCACATCGAAGGAGGACTCCATGTCGGTCAAGTTTGGTCTGCTCGCTCTCCTGGAAGCCAAGCCCGATAAGGGCGACGACCTCGGTCGGTTCCTCGAGAGCGGTCGCGCGCTCGCGGTCGCGGAAGAGGGGACCGTGACCTGGTACGCGTTCAAGCTCAGCGACACGACGTATGGGATCTTCGATACGTTCGAGACCGAGGCTGCGCGCCAGGCACATCTGAACGGAGAGATCCCGAAGGCGCTCGGCGAGGTCGGTCCCGACCTACTCGCCAAGGACCCCGACATTCGCCCGCTTGGCATCGTCGCGAGCAAGTAGACAGAGCGAGGGCTCGGACAGTGTGGACGTGAGTGGGCACCGTTCGATTCCTCGGCCATGAGCAGGGGCGAAGAGCGTGCGCCCGACGCGCTGTGTGCAGCGGGCTTGCCATCCGCTGCTGGCGTCTGACGCGCTGGTCGGCCTCAGCGTCGCCGACTTCCTGGACAGGGGGCATGTACGCCCGTCGCGGATCTCGCCGAAGCGCTGCAGTGGCCGAAGGGAAGTTGTTTGTCGTCCGATCGAAAACAAGAAGAGGCTCTTGTGCAGCCTCGTCTTTCAGTGGAGGGAACTTGGCGTTGCGCAAACCACGTCGTTGCGGGTATTCCGCTGAGCCTTCAATGAGGTGGGCGGTCCGCACGAATCTCTTTCCGACGCGAAACCCTATGCAAGACTCCGAGCGCGGCGCACAATGCAAACGCAGGTGCCTCTTGATTTCGGATGCTGTTGCCTCTTGACACTTCCCACAGGCTGTCTTAGGTTCAGATCTGTCGGAATCCAAGAGGCTCTGCCTTTTGCGGCAGGCACGGTCTCCTGTCAAAGGGAGGCTAGATGTTCATTCAGTTCCTTTCCGCGTGCGTAGCCACCACACGGATGTGCGCCGGCCGGATAGCGCGTCCGGGATTTGTAGTGACCACAACCGTCGCCGCTATGGCAGCCAGCGTTATCGCTGTCGGCCCGGCGGTCGGGACGGCACGCGCGGCAACTTGCCCAGAGGACGGCATCTTCTGGTCGATGCTCAGCGGTGGCACTCGAGTGCTTGCGTTCGGCTCGCGCCAGCAGATCACGCTCAGCAGCCAGACGTTGAAATGCGTAACTGCAGCCGATGGCCAAGCCGGGACGGGTCAGACCTCAAGGATCCTCCTCGGAGGTCAAGCGAACAACTGGGTCGAGGTCGGCGCGCTCACGCAGTACTGCCCCTCAGGCTCTCAATGCAACCGCGCGTTCTTCGAGTACGCCGTCGTCGGCACCTACAACTACCAGCAGCGCTACGCGTTCAGCTGCCTCAACCCTGGCACACGTCACACCTGGAGCATCGAGCGAAAACAGCTTGGAGGCACATGGGCTGGATACCTCTCCTGCTACACCTCGCAGCCCTTCGTGCAGGTTGATAGCACGACACCCAACCTCGGCTACAACACAGGCTTCGCCGAAGGCGAAGGCTTCGAACGCGGCTTTAGCAATACCTATTGGGGAGACGAGGCGCCGATGGCGGAGACGCATTCGGTGATGCAGTACCAAAATGCCTACCAGGGCGCTTGGCTCGCCTCCGGCGACCTCTCCTGCCGGCTCGACGACTCTCTTCGCTGGGACGGCTCCTGGCTTGCATCGGACTCGTTCCAGATCGTCGAAAACCATCGCGGAACCGGCTGCTAGTCGGGCCTCAGAACCGGAAGGAGCACTCAACATGTTCGACGCACACAATAAGAAGCCCACCCGCGTGGTATCCGTGCTCGTTGTGTTCGTGGCCGTGGGTTACGCCTTGTACGCCGGCCTCGCAACCGATGCGCGCTCGACGGGAGTAGCGGCAAACGCGCCTTCACGAACCCTACGCGGCCCGGGCGGGATCTCCGAGATGCCGTTCACCGACGCTCGCGTCGTTGCAAGTGTCGACAAGGCAAGGCCGGAGCTTCCATTCCGGCCGAGCGCACCCTTCTCGCTGGGCACGCCCGAAGCCGTCTACGTCCACGAGGACTACCGACCGCAGGCCCTCGGCCTGATCTACCGGAGCGCTTCGCTCGGACACTTCATCGTGACTCAGGAGCCGGTTGCAATGCCGCACAACGAGCAGGTAGCGGGCCTACAGCAGCTTGCCGCAAATTGCAATCCAGCGACCGGCTGCCAAGGGTCGTGGACCATGGCGAACATTGGAAACGGGAATCCGGCGCTCATCATCTCAAATCCTCCCGACGGCGTTAACGCGGTGATCTGGATTCACGGAACGACACGCTTCCAGTTGTTCGGAGCGACAACCGAATTCACGTCCGACAACGCCCTCACGGCGGCAAGCGCCCTCGAAGCAGGCGCGTAGACAGACATGACCAATGCTGCCGCCCCTAAATGGCCGACCCTTTTGAGGGCGGCAGCACCGATAATTTGCAGACTCCTCGCCGAATCCAAGTAACCTCAGCAGAACGATGAGACCGGCGGTCCTGTTCATCTGGACCTTGCTCGCACTCGCAGCCGCCGGGGCATGCACGGGAGCAACGTGGACTTCCGCGCTTCCACTGCGGCTCGCATATAGCGACCCTTCGTGGTCGCACCGCGGCGACCGCCTGGTGGTCGTAGCTCGAAAATCGTCAGGCGAAACCGATCTTTACGTCGTTGAGACGAATGGTCGGATGATTCGTCGTCTAGAAGTGGGTCCCTTCGTGCGCACGCCGAGTTGGTCACCAGACGACCGCAGAATTACGTTCTCAACGGGAGATGGGATCTCGATCGTTAACGCCGATGGGACCGGCCGCGTGACGGTCTCCAAACACGGCTGGACACCCGCTTGGTCGCCAAAGGGACGGAGGATTGCCTTCGCGTGGGGAACCGAGACGAGCGGCGCACAAATCTATGTTGTGAATCCCAACGGGTCAGACCAGCGCATCGCTTCGCGCCTCCGCGACGGCCAGTCATTCTCAGGCCCTTCATGGTCACCCGACGGGCAGCGCCTAGCCTTCTATATCGCCCAAGCGCCCGACCTCGGTGTAACGCTGCCGCGCTACCTGGGCACCACAAGAGACTACGGCAGTTACCCCACGATCCTGCTCCGAGGCCACGATCCAGTCCACCCGGCCTGGTCGCCCACTGGGAAGGAGATCGCGTTCGCCGACCGCGCTCGCTGGATCAGCGTGCTCAACCTAGAAACCAAGCAAACGTCTAGGCTGCGCGTGGGCCGCAGTCCGACCTGGTCTCCGGACGGACGGAAAATCGCCTTCAACCGCGGCAGTGCAATATTCATCATGAACGCAAACGGATCAGATCTCCGCCGCGTCACCAACTAGTCTAGGTAAACGCGCCCTCGTGTGGCCGCGTCGAAGGCAGCCGACCATAGCGGCGACCGGAACCGGCGGCGAGAGTTTGAGGTTCCCGCTTTCTCGATCAGTGCGCTCTGCCGCGGCAGGAACTTCGCGCCGCGGCTGCAGCGTCGGGGAGACGACTGTCTATCTCACGACGAAGTCTTGGTGGGGCGGTCACGCCGAGCGTCATTGGCGCCTCGTCGCCGTTCTGCGTATGCGTGAACGTTTCGAGAATCACGAGCTGGCGGACCACCTGGTACCGAGCAGAGGGCCTCGCCTTGCCGAGCAACTGCTTGGGTCGAGGGAAACCCGCCGATCCCGTACGAACGGACCGTGCAGGACTCTCCTTGGGAAACATGGAATCGGGCATATCGAGCTCGCGCTCGGCGCTCCCCGTCTTCCTCGCAACAGACCCGCTATTCGTGAAGCTCTGGCAACCGCCGATCGTCACCGTCGAAACCATGACGGCCGCCTTCGGTCGCGTCCGGGCACCCTCACCCCGCCGGCGCTTCCGGATCAGGACGTGCGACGGCTGCTCGAACTTTGCGGAGTCGCCGCATGACCCCACCGCGTGACCGAGGAGTGGATGGGCGAGCACGTCGAAACACTAGAAGACTTCCTCAGACCGGGGCTCCGGGCCGCCTGCATCGGCGTCAACCCGGCACCCAGGAGCGTCGCATCGGGTCACTACTGCCAGGGCACGCTCGGCCAGCGGTTCTTCGAGCGGCTACGAAGCGTGGACCTTCTGCCTCGCGGATCGCACTGGGAAGACGACCTCGGGTTCGCGAACGGGATTGGCTTCACCGACATCGTCAAGCGGCCAACCAGGAGCGCGACGGAGGTGCGTGCTCACGAGTTCGTTCACGGACATGTGCTGCTTCGACCGTAGATCGAGGCGGCGCAGCCGCGACTCGTGGTCTCCGCATTCAAGAGAAGGGCAGATGTCCTCTTCGGCCCGATCACAGGTACCGGACACACTGGAGGCCCTCGACCTCGGCGGCGCGCCCATCTTCGTGATGCCCGACCAACTAACGTCAGCGCCCCGCGGCTCCGTCGTCGCCGATGGGCAATCGCCTTGCGAGGGGCGCCCCACGTCGATGCGCGCGACCCGCCAGCGCCGCCGGTGCGGCGCTGGCGTCAAGGCGCGGGTGACGGTGGCGTGCGGTTCTCGCCGTAAGCCGGGTTGATCCAGCGCTGGCCCACGCCGGTCCGGAATGCCGATCCTTGAACAAACACCAGCGTTCCGTCACTCGCTCGGACTTCCAGGTACTCCCCTTCGTAGGTTCCCGGCACTCCAAACAATGACGTAAGAACCGCATCCGGATTCGCGGCGGCAGCCTTCGGATCTGCCGTTGTCACGACCACCGCCGGCGCTGGCTGATCCGCGTGCACAACCGAGATGGAGTCGACCGTGTAACCGGCGCTTGTCGCCGCGCTTTCGATCTGCGCGCGAGTTTCGGCGTCACTGGCCGAAGCGAAGATCTGCCCCGGCGTGATAGCGCCAACACCTCCGCCGGCCGCGTCGATCTGCGATCCATCAGGAAGCTCGACAGACACCAGCGACGAACGCAGGATTGACTGTCCGGCGCCATAAAGCTCGTCGCGAAGCGCGCCGGTGATGAGGTTCCCGAGCCAGATCGGCTTCGTCGTCGCCTCGGGCGTCCGTGCCGCAGCCTTGACGGAAACGTACAGCCAAAGCGAGTTCGCGAATGCTGCTGAGTTGGGCACGGACGGGTCATCCGTTTCGCGGACACCGGCGGGAGGTGCGCCGAGTCTTGTTGCCGCGACGTCTCCACTGTTGACGCGCGCGACGATCTGTGACACCACGGTTGCCGGCGTCACGCCCGGATCCGTTCGTGGAGCTGCCACCCCACGAGGGCTGTATGTGATCGAGGAGGACGAGGTAGGACCCAAGGAGCCTCCGGCCGCGATCGCGGTTACTGCGACTGCCGCGACACTGACCGCCGCGGTCAAGACGAGTTTCGTCGTTCGGCTTAGAGCGCGATCCGGCATCAGTGTGAAGTTGTCCATGGCGACGGCGTTCCCGAATTCGACCATCCGCAGCCAGCGACGAGGGACGACCACCCCGAAGCGGAACTCCAGGATGAGCCGTTCCATGTCTGCCAGACCGGGGAGGTCGCTCCGAACGTCGCGGAGCCAGTGAACACGTCACCGCAGGCGCCCGTGTATTCGCCGGTTTCCTCGACGGGTGACAACGAGCCGCTCACCGCAAGCGCTCCCCCGAGCAACGACCCGTCGACGTAAGCACGCCACTGCGCCGCTGTGTTATCGACCGTGTAGGTGTGCGTGCTCCCGCCGGACACGCCGCCTCCAGCGGTGCACGTGGGCGCCACTCCGGAAGCCTTCACCTCCGTGTAGCTAGCGGCGCCCCCTCCGCATGTACCGTCGATGGTGATCCCGTTGAAGCACCGGTACATGCCCGTTTGGATCCAAGGGCCGACGCCAGCGTCACTGTAGAAAATGATGCACTGAGCGGCGCTGGTTGACCATGTCCCATTTTCTCTGATCGCGGCGCGCGTTCCGAGGAAGCTGCTCGAAATGATGTAGCCGCCGTAGGTGTGGGCAGCGTTCGCTGCCGGTGCCGATTGACCCAGGGCTAGGCACATGGCAAGCGCGGCGAGTACGACTACAAATCGCCGACGAATGAACACAGCGCGACTTTACTCCTGTTAACAGTACGCGTCAAGGGTGGGTGCGCAGAGGGCCAGTCCGACTCGTCCGTCGCCGCCCAGCGGCCACCCCTGAGCCCCGCCAGCCTGGCCAGCTGAAGTGCCTCCGGCCTCGTGGGCATCATCGGACGCTCCTGGCGCTGGATGCTCTCGTAGCGCGTCTCTAATACGGCGGAGCTACTTGATCTGGATCGAGCCGATCAAGTAGCTCAAGTCATCGCGGTTCGACTTGCTGGCCTGCCTGCCGACCCAGGCGATCGCCCAGTAATTGGCACCCTTCGCTCGGAAGAACAGCTCGCGCTTCTCCCCGTTCGTGTGCATCCCCTTCCTCGCTGGGTGGAAGTCCGAAAGCGAGAGCGACGGCGGCAGTGCGCGAGTCGCAACAGGCTTACGCCGCGGCGCCCGGTATAGCTCAAAAAGAACGCCGCCCGACCGGAATGACGCGCCCTTCGCTCCCAGCTCCGGACTGGATCTAAGCGGATAGCTCGCCACGACGACGCCGCGCACGCAGGCCTCGCTGCGATCGCCCGTGACGGCGTAGCTGCAGCTGGAGAAGTAGCGGCGATGCAAGGTGCCGGAGTAGATGAAGCGAAGCGAGCCGACGGACGCGGTCGCCGCGGGCGCCGGGTTCGCGTGCGCGTGCGCGCCAGCCGCGAAAGCGCCCAGAGCGGCGATGGCAGTGAACACGAAAGCAGTCGAACCCTTCATCACGTCAGAGGATACGGCGCCGAACGCCGTTCGGTCACTCCGATGATGCACGGGACTTGTTCGTGCCGTGGGCACTGCGCGCGCGTAGGCCTGCTCGCGCCGCGCCCGCCGCCGCTCGCTGCGGAAGTGGTCGAGCGCGACCGTGCGAGCGAGCTGACAGAGTCAAGTCCGGGCGCTACCCCGCTGCTCGTCGAAACGGTGCCACAACCGCATCTCACGCTCGAACGTCTCGGCAGCCAGGTCTTCCGCGAGGCCGCGATCACCCGTCTGGTACACGAGGTAGCGGTACACATCGTCGAGGTGCCGCTCGGCAGCCTGCCTCAGAGTCGTCACAACCGTATCTACGCCACCCAGAGCCGTTTGTCACACGCCGACGACGCGAAGCGTCTTCGCGCGTGATCCGCTCGGCAAAGGTCGGCAACAGGTGAGTCAGCTTGGCAGACTCCGACGCGATCCTCAGCGCCCCCACGCTGGCCGATCTTGACGCCGCTGTCACCGCGCCCTCTGACAACGGTGTCTCGGCCGCCGTGCAGCGCGATTCCGATACAGGCTCTGAACCTGAGTTCCCCACTGGGTCCAGTTTGCCGCCCAAGCTCACGGATCTCCGTCTTCTCACATCTGACCTCGATCCTTGACCGTTCCACTACTGACCTCCCTCTTCTCACTATCTCTCCTAGCTCTACCTCGATTCCCGTCCTTCCTCCCACATCCGTCCGGCCCGTCTTACTCTTGCTCGCTCTGCCCTCGGTACCTGACCACCACCACTCGTTTCTCGAAGTTGAGTGGGGGTGGTCAGGGATTCTCGGCGTAGCCGAG
>JBBQQI010000003.1:0-60573 GCA_038216085.1 Gaiellales bacterium
GCCGCACCCCGAGAACCCCGGGCCTTTCGCACACGCGTACCGGCGCTGACCGCCGCTACGTGGCCGGGCGACCAGGCGCTCGCCGCAGTGGCTACACGCCAGCAGACCGCCGAGCAGATAGCGGCGGGCCGCCTTGTTCGTGCGCCGCTCGGGGTTCGCGAGCAAAGCGCGGATCGCTGCACCATCCTCGACGCTGATCAGACCCGGCCACTCCGCGGTCGCGACGATCTCGCCCTTGTGCTCACGCTGGCCGCTGATCCGTGCCGATTTGAGCATCCGCGTCAGACTCGACGGAGACCACTTACCGCCCGTCGAGGTCGGCACACCGCGCGCGATCAAGTCGGCGGCGATCGAGCGCACCGGCTCCCCGGCAAGCAGCCGCTTCGCGCACTCCGCGACGATCGCAGCCTCCGCCGGGCGCACGGTCAGCTTGTCGTCCTCGTAGCCGTAGGGACGGTTGCCACCACCGGAGACCTGGCCGTTCGCGGCGATCTCTTCGTGCTTGCGCCGGATGCGGCGGCTCTTGTCGTCGCTCTCTTTCTTTGCCACGGCACCGAGGATACGAGCCTGGAACTGCCCATCGGAGGTCGTCAGATCAATGTCACCGCTCACCGACGCCACGTTCGTCAACCCCAGACGCGAACATAACTCGATGAACGCCTCCAACTCACTCGGCTGACGATGCAACCGGTCGAGGTCATAGACGAGCAGCCCGTCAATCGCGCCCGCCTCGAGATCCTCCAAGCTCCGCACGTACTGCGGCCGTCGCTCGCCGCTCCACGCACTCACGTCGTCGTCGAGGTACTGGTCAACGACCCGCCAGCCCTTCCGCTCCGCGAGCCGCTCGCAATCCTCGACCTGGCGCGCCACACCGAGACCGTCCCCCTCACGATCCGAGGAGATCCGGGCATAGATCCCAGCCCGAACAGCTGCAGCAGCCATTCAGGGAACATATACGAACACTCGCATGAGCCAGCGTCCTTCCGCCTGACTCGACACGATCAGAAGAGCGTGAAGCTCGCAATCGCAAGCGCGGCCGGCGGCGTGGCCCGCTCAGAGAGCAGAAGCAGGCCCGGCGTTGGCGTGAGCTGCAGACCGCTCGCGAGCGCGACCTCGACCAGCGCTCGCGAGGAGCCGGGCACGCGCACCGCCACCGGTCCGCTCGCACACGCAAGCTCACCTGCGAGCGCTGCAGCTGCGGCATGCGGATCGAGGCCTGCAACCGGACCGATCACGCCGCCCGGGAACGCGTAGCTATAGGCGACCGGAGAGTCGGCTCGCAGCCAGACCGTGCGGCGGGCGAAGCGCGCCCAATAGGCGTGGTCGATCGCCCGGTCGAACCCGTAAGCCGCGGCGTCGATCTCCGCGAGCTCGTCGCCCTCGCCGCGTTCGAGCAGCGCGCGAGCGCCGCGCGGCTCGCCCGAAAACTCGAGCAGCGGCGTCGCCGGCACGAGCCCTCGGCGCCCGTAGAGCGCGTTCGAGATCGGCTGGATCGAATCGGTGATCGTCCGGCGGCGCAGGCGGCCTTCGCCCCAGACGGCGTCGAGGAGCATCCTGCCGGTGCCGCGACCCTGTGCGCCCGGCGCGACGAAGAGGGAGGCGAGGAACCAGTCGACGCCGCGCGCCCACGACGAGGCAAAGCCGAGCACGTCGTCGCCCGCGGTTGCGACGACCGACGTGCCGGTCGCGAGCACATGTTGCTGCTGATTCGAAAATACCTCGAGCGGTGGCGCCGGCGCTGCGAATGCGTGCGGCTCAAAGACGCCTCGGATTGCCGCGAGAAAGAGCAAGTGCAGCGCGGGCAAGTCCTCAACGGCCGCGGGACGAAGCTCCACGACCGTCGAGGATAGTTGGTGGTCAGCGCGTGTTCGTTCCGACAGGCTGCCGCCCGCTGTGACCCGACCCGTGCTCGAGGATGAGGACGAGCGTCGGAACGACGAGGATCATCAACACGACGAGCACCGCTATCACGATCCACTTGCGCATCGCTAGCCGGGCGCGATCGACCCGGAGAACACGTCGGTGAGGTTGTAGCCGAGCGCCTTCGGGACCGTGATCCCGACGTTCGCGTGAGCCTCGAAGGTCACCCAACCCCAACCCACTCCGCCGCCGGTCAGGAACGCGGGCCCGGGCGTGCAGCTCACGAAGCCCGACGTGTCGCAGCTGTGCTCGACGATCGCGAACGACGTGATCGTCCCGTTCGACTTGCACCACTGCGCGACGACGTAGTGATGGATGTGGTTGAAGTAGTCGAAACCACGATCCTGCCGCCACGTCTCCTGCCAACAGCCACTCGAGCCACCCCCGCCGCCCTCACACGAGCCGCCACAGTCGACAGACGGTCGGGGCGGCTGGCCGGCCGCCGCGTGGGCAGCGGCCGGGACGGCGAACGCCACCACCAGGCCGACGATGAGAAGTACCTTGCGCACCTGCGCCTCCTTCGGTTGCCTACGGCGGCAACGATACGGCGCATGTTCGTACGTGTCTGTGCCGACATCGCACCGAAAGCGTGACGTTCGAACGAGCCGTCGGGTCACGTTCCGAAACGGACAGCGGGACGGCTAGATGCCTGCGACCTCGGCCCTGATCGGATCGAAGTCGGAATCCTGCGCGGCAAGCTCGCGGTAGGACGCATCGAGCGCGACGGAGCGGCCGAGATGTGCAACCGCGTCGTCGGTGCGTCCCGCGAGCGATTCGTAGCAGGCGAGGTTGTAGAGCAGGATCGGGTCCTCACCCACTGCGAGCGCGGTTCGCAGCTCATCGGCGGCGGCGGCGTAGTCCTTGGACTCGTAGTGCGCGTTCGCGCGGCGCATCGCCTCCCAGCTCGTCCAGATCCCGACGAGCCGCCGCAGCTCGGCGATCGGCTCCGGGTGATCCGCGACCCGCAGGTCGCAGACCCGATCGATGCCCTCCCGCGACTCTGAACCGGCACCGAGGCGTTCGACGACGAGCGCCGACGACTGTTGCCCGCGCTTGTCGCCCCCTGCCGCCTGACCAGCCTCGAGCGCCGAGACGAGCCGCGTGACGAGCGGGCCGACGGCCTCCTCGAAGGCACGCGCCATCTCGTCGATCACGGCCTGCCCCGCCAGGATGTTTCCCTGCACGGCGAAGCCCGGCCCCACCCGGTGCCCCGCCCAATCCAGGCACGCCGTGCCGGTGAACGCCGCGGCTCGGCCGTCGGCAGCGACGATGCCGAGCTGACGCGTCTCGCGCCCGGAGTCGTCGGCAAGCACGCGCTCGAGCGCCTCAGCCGGCGTCGCCCCACGAGCGAGCTCCTCGAGCGCTTCCCTGCCATAGGCGGCGACACCGGCCGCCTGCGTCGCAACGGCGCCGCGGCCGGCTCGTGCCCACGGGACAACCGATCCGACGGAGAAGTACTTCGACTGCACGGCACAGCCGACCTCGCCTGCTTCGAGGTCTGCGGCAACAATCGAGAAGGTTCCTCTGGCGGCGCTAATGGTCGTGTCGCTCCCGGTAGCTGCGCACTTTCTCACGGTTGCCGCAGCTCTGCATGGAGCACCAGGCACGCGAGCGGTTCTTGGCCGTGTCGAGGAACGCCCAACGACAGTCGTCGGCCCGGCAGGCCTTCATGCGCTCCCACGTGCCGTCCGCCATGCCAGCGGACACCTCGGCCAGGAGCCGCCCGACCGCGCCCCGCACGCCGGCAACATCCGGCTGAAGCTCCGACCGGCTCGTCGCGAAGTGGACGGCGAGCTTGGCGCGCCGTGCGGCGGCATCGAGCTCGTCGGTCGCCGCAGCGACGTCGGCCGGCAGGTCGTTCTGGGCCGCGAGCAGCTCGCGGAGCGCTTCCCGGACGCGGATCGCCTCGGCAAATTCGGCGCGCGTCGCACGGGCGCCCGCGGCGAGCAGGCCTCGCTCGGCGAACCACGCCGAGAGGGCGGCAGGGCTGTCGAGGCACTCCTCGTACGGGCGCAGTTCGAGGGAGTTCACGAAATCGATGACCAGATCGCTATTCACCATTCATCTCTCTTCAGGGGTTACATAACTGCTATCATCGTATCACTGGTTACGACGAGGTAGGAGGTCGACGATGATCCACCCCGACATCATGCGGTTCCTGGCTAAGGAGCACGTAGCCACGCTACGCGAGGCCGGGCGGCGGATTCCCCGCGTGCGCGAGACACACACCGTCGACCTGAGCGGGATCGAGCTCCGCCTGTGTCGCGTCGCCGACGACCCCCAGCTCGAGGCGCTGGCCGAGCTCGCGGAATGCCCACTGCCGTTCGGGCGCTTCGTCGTCGCGTCGGTCGACGGCCGCATCGTCGCGGCCCTGCCGCTCGCCGGCGGGCGCGCCCTCAGGGACCCGTTCGTCCGCACCGCGCACCTGATGCCGCTGCTCGAGCTGCGTGCAGCCCAGCTCCGGGAGCCGGAGCCGCGCCGCCGCCTGCTGCCGCGCTATGTCAGCCTGATGCGAGGGTCGACCCACGCATAGAGCGTGTCGACGATCAGGTTGAAGAAGATGATGCAGAGGGTGGCGAACACCACCACCCCCTCGATCGTCGGCAGGTCGAAGGTGCCGATCGCGCCCACCACGAGCCTGCCGAGCCCCGGCAACCCGTAGACCGTCTCGGTGAAGAAAGCGCCGCCGAGCGCGAGCCCGATGTCCATGCCGAGAATCGTGACGACCGGCAACAGCGCGTTCCGGATCACGTGGCTGCGCAGCACTCGCGCCTCAGAGGCACCCTTCGCCCGCGCGGTGCGGACGTAGTCCTCGCCGAGCGTCTCGATCACATACGCGCGGATCATCCGCACGTACGTCGCCGCGAAGAGAACGGCGAACGTCGCCCACGGTAGGAAGAGGTGGTAGGCCCACTGGATCGGCCCGCCGCAGTCACCTGCCGGTGAGAAGAGGTCGCAGTACCCCGTGATCGGGAAGAGATGCAGCTTGAAGCCGGCGAAGTACGCAGCCAGCAACCCGATCCAGACCGGATGCGCGGAGATCCCGATCAAGACCGCGACCATCGTCACTCGGTCGAGAATCGAGCGGGAGCGAACGGCGGAGAGGATCCCGATCGGGATCGAGATCAGGAGCCACAGCACTGCGCCGCCGAAGACGAGCGATGCGGTCACCGGCGCAGCGTCGAGCACCTCTCTCGTCACGTCCTGCCGGTTCGTGAACGACCGCCCGAGTGAGTGGCGCACGATCAGACGATCCAGGAACCGCACGTACTGAACGACGACCGGCCGGTCGGTGCCGAGGAAATGCTGCGCACGCGCGATGCACTCCGGCGTCGCACGCTGTCCGCACACCTGGCGGGCGGGATCGGACGGGATGACGAAGAAGATCACGAACGTCACCAGCGTCACTGCGACGAAGAGCATGCACGCCCAGAGCAGCCGTCGAACGAAGTAGCGCAGCACGAAGTGTCCTTTCCTGGGGTTCACTCGCTGGGACGTGTCGCTGCGGCCCAGGTTGATCGACGCTGTCGATGCGGCCGATCGACGCTCGGAGCTCAGCCCTGAGCTCAGCCCTGAGCTCAGCCCTGAGCTCAGCCGGCGAGCTGCTGGACGATCTGCGGCTCGCGCAGGCGCTGCCCGGCGCACGCCGAGCGTGCTGC
Source organism: Gaiellales bacterium (assembly GCA_038216085.1). Lineage (GTDB taxonomy): Bacteria > Actinomycetota > Thermoleophilia > Gaiellales > Gaiellaceae > PALSA-600. The sequence continues at coordinate 5,580 of JBBQQI010000003.1, forward strand.
TTCGACGAACGCCGCGGCGTCCGCGCGCGGCGGCTGTGTGCGGCACCGGACCGCGGCGATCGCGCGTGCGCCGACCAGGCCGTCTTCGAGCTCGAGCACGAAGGTCTCGACCCGGCGCTCGTCGGCGACGAGTCTCGGCACGACCGCCGCACCGAGTCCCGCGGCGACGAGCCCCTGCACCGCCGCGCCCGTCTCCGCCTCGAGCACGAACTGCGGGTCGACGCCGTGAATGCGCAACTGCTCCTCGACGTGCTCGCGCGTCGGAGCGTGCGCGATCAGCGGGAGACGCGACAGCTCCTCGCACGAGACCCGACGAGGCCGCCGCGCCAGCGGGGCACTCGCCTGGACGACGACGACGAAAGGGTCGGCGCAAAGCGGCACCGCGTCGAGCGGCCCTTTCGGCAGTGGCGTCTCGGCGAGCGCGAGGTCGAGCTCGCCGCGGACGAGCGCAGCGAGGATCCCACGGGTCGTCGGTGTCTCGTGCAGCGAGACAGGCGCGCCGAAGGCACGAAGCAGGGCGGGAACGAACCGAGCGAGCAGGTCGGGCGTCGCCCCGACCCGCAGCGCCGCCACACCGCCCCCGTCGAGTGCGGCGAGGTCGGCCTGAGCGGCTCGCACGCGCGCGATCAGCGCATCGGCGTGCGCCAGCAGAATCTCACCAGCGGGAGTGAGGGCAAGTGGCCGTGTGCCGCGCGAGCGCTCGATCAGCCGCTTGCCGATCAGACCCTCGAGCGCTGCGATCTGGTGGCTGATCGCCGACTGCACATAGCCAAGCCGAGTCGCAGCGCGCCGAAACGATCCTTCACGCGCGACCGCGTCGAGCGCGACGAGGTGGCGCATTTCGATCCCTGACCACCATTCAGCCGCCATTGCACGGTGTGACGACGGCGGCCGCTGCGAGGCTGCTCGATCCGGCATGCATAACAGCCGCTTAACACGGGTAGGGAAGATCCCGTGGCCGAGACGATCAAGGTCGAGGTGCCGCGCCGCGGCATCGGCAGCGACCTCACCGAAGTGCTTGCGCTGCACGGGCTGAACGCGGAGATCGTCGAGGACGGCGAGCGGTTCTCGCTGCGCGTCAGCTTCGTCGACGGTGAGCGCGAGCGCCTGCTGGCGGAGGCGACGCACGCGATCGAGGACTACCTCGCCGAGACGATGCTGCCGCTGATCGTGCAGCCCACCGACGGCGGCGGCGTTGTCGTCAGACCCCCTGCGAACTAGGTCTCCAACATCTAGGAGCAGGTGGGGCGCCGCGGCGGCGCCCCACCCCCTTGTCGCTCCTACTTGAGGCAGGCGGCCGCGAGATCGACCGTGTACGTAGTAAGGCCCGCGGACACCGGCGCCGCGCGCGTCAGGCTGATCACGAGATGCTTCCCGTTCGCCTTGACCCCGGAGACCGGGTTCTTCGACGCACCGACGACGTCGCTCATGAACGCGCCCGACGGCGACTGCATCTTCGGATCGGCGTTGCGGTCAAAGACCGCCTCGAACGCCGCGGCCGTCACCGGCTGGCCGTTCGAGAACTTCGTGAAGCCTGCACCGATCGTGAAGTCGTAGGTCTTGCCGTTGTTGGAGACCTTCGGGAACCCGGCCGCAGCCTCGGGCACGAGCTGGCTCGCGCGCGGACCGTTCGCATCCGGATAGTTCAAGAGCTTCAGACAGGTCGCGTATTCGAGCTCCCAACCCGTGGAGAGGTAGCTGAGAGCCGGGTCGGTGTAGTCGACGTCCGTGGTCAGATCGACGTTGAGCGTGCCGCCCGACTGGGCCTTCTTGCTGGTCGCGTTCGCTGCGCCCGCGACGAGCAAGGCCGCCAGCAACACGACGAAAGCAGTCCCGTTGAAACGCATGCGCCCCTTCCTTTCACTGGGAAGGCGCCCGCCTGACGTACGCCTTCACGATCGAGTGATGTCGGAGGGTGATACGCACGGCGCTCCGCGTGGTTGATGCGGAAAGCGTGAGAGCGAGATCGAGAATCGCGAAATCCTCCGGGCGGAGGATGGACGCATCATCCTCGAGGATGAGAGAACAAACACGTCCGTCGAAGCCGAAGCCCCCTTGCGGGGGCTTCTCTCAGGTGGACCCAGCCGGGCTCGAACCGGCGACCTACAGTCTGCCAGACTGTCGCTCTCCCAGCTGAGCTATGGGCCCATTGAGCTTGCGTAGTGTAGCGGCGAGCTCGAAATCACGAGGCCAGTTGATCCGTCGTTGCTGGTTGTTCCGAGTCGGCGCCAACCGCAACTGGACGGCCGCCCGACCGACAGACATCTCGAGCGGGAGGAGGTGGCACGTGTCGAGATCGGCGCAATACCCGGCAATCGCGTCAATCTCGCCGACCTCGTAGCCCCGATGGATCAAGCCAGCACGGCCGCGCCGGCAGCGGCGGGTGCGGATGATCACGACATCGCCGTCTCGGAGTGCCCATTTGCACTGGACGCGCAGGAGCTTCGGACGGAGATCGAGGATCAGGTCGTAGCGTTCGTCGCCGAGTGGCGTTGTCCGCCCGGAAGACAGGTCCGTTTAGGCCGAGGCTGCTTCGAGCGTCTCGTGCGGGACGTCGTCCCACAGCTCCTCGAGGCGGTAGAACGCCCGCGCCTCGGGGGTGAAGACGTGGAACACGACGTCGACGTAGTCGCCGATGATCCAGGTCGCCTCCGCCGCGCCTTCGGTCGACCGTGGCAAGAGGCCGTTGTCGTCCTTCAGGCGCGCGTGCACCTCGTCCCAGATCGACTTCGTCTGCCGGGCGTTGGCGCCACTGCACACGACGAAGTAGTCGGTGTAGGCACAAACAGGGCGCATGTCGAGGATGACGACATCGCGCGCGAGCTTGTCCTGGGCGAGCGCCGCGATGCGGCGTGCTTGTTCGTTCGGGCTCAAACGAGTCCAGTGTAGCCGGGTTGACGGGAATAGAGACCCTCCGTGGCCACGATCTGGGCGACGGCGGGCGGGAGCTCGCCGGAAATGTCCTCTCCCGCGGCAACGCGGGTGCGGAGGTCGCTCGAGGCGGCGGGCACCGGCTCGAGCTCGAAGAACGACACGCGTTCGGGACGGTCGAGCTGCGAAAGCACGGCGTCGAGTCGCTCCCGCGGGAAGCCGGGGCGCGTCGCAACCGCGAGACGTGTCAGGCGCAGGATCTCGTCGGGCTCCCGCCACGAGCGGAAACCGGCGAACTGGTCGGCGCCGATCAGGAAGACGGGATCGTCCCACTCGGGATGGGCGCGCAGCGTGTCGACCGTGCGCGCATGCTCGTCGAGTCTGACGTCCTCACCGGGAAACGCCGCTTCGGCGAGGCGCAGTCGAACGTCGGCCGGCGTCTCGACGTGCTTGTGCCCCGGGTCGGCGGAGACGAGGACGACGAGCCGTTCCAGGCCGAGCTCCTGCTTGGCGCGGCGCGCGAGCTCGACGTGGCCACGGTGCGGCGGGTCGAACGAGCCTCCGTAGAGGCCGGTCGTCACGCGAGCTCGAACTCCTCGTCACCGACCTCGACGGTCGTGCCGTCCTTCGCGCCCGCTGCGCGCAAGACGCGCTCGAGCTCCTCGTCCGAGGGCGGCGTGCCCAGCACGCGGAACCCACCTTCGGTGCGCAGCAGCCGCCACCCGCGCGCCTTCGGCTGAGGACGGTAGACGAGGTAGTCGGCAAGCTCGTCCTCCCCACGCTCGGCCGGCGGCGCCTCGGGGACGAGCGTAAACAGGTGACGCCGGAACTCCTCCAGCCCTTCGCCGGTTGCGCAGGAGAGCGGGAACACGGCCACGATGCGCGGATCGTCGATCGTGAACACGGGGTCGGGTGCAATGTCGATCTTGTTCAGCACGACGATCTGCGGCCGCTCGTCGAGGCCCGCACCGTAAGCGCCGAGCTCGGCGTCGATCGTTTGCCACTGCTCGTCGGGGGACTGCCCCTCGCCCGCGAGCGACCCGTCGATCACGTGCACGAGCGTCCGCGCTCGTTCGAGATGCGCTAGGAACTCGTGGCCGAGGCCGATCCCTTCGCTCGCGCCCTCGATCAAGCCCGGCACGTCTGCGACCACGAGCTGGCGCCCGTCCGGCGACTCCGTCGTTCCGAGCACCGGCTGCAGGGTCGTGAACGGATAGTTGGCGACCTTCGGCTTCGCGTTCGAGATGCGGGTCAGCAGCGACGACTTGCCCGCGTTCGGCAGGCCGACGAGAGCCGCGTCGGCAAGCAGCTTCAGATGCAACTCGATGTCGCGCTCCTCGCCCGGGGGGCCGACCTCGGCGAACCGCGGCACCTGCCGCGTCGAGGAGACGAAGCGGGTGTTGCCGCGGCCGCCATGACCGCCGCGCGCGAGCACCACCTGGGCGCCGGTGTGCGCGAGGTCGGCGATCAGGCCGCCGTCGTCCGAGAACACCTGGGTTCCAACGGGGACACGGATCTCCGAGTCCTCGCCACTCGCGCCGTGCTTGCGCTGGCCGGATCCGTTCCCGCCCGGAGGGGCTTTGATCGAGCGCCGCCGCTGCAGCGCGGCCAGGTCTCTGAGCGCCGGGTCGGCGATCAGCACGACGTCCCCGCCGTCGCCGCCGTCGCCGCCGTCGGGACCGCCCTTGGGCACGAACTTCTCGCGCCGGAAGCTCAGGCTTCCGTCGCCGCCCTTGCCGGCCTGGACGTGAATCCGGGCCCGGTCGCTGAACACCCGCTAGCCCTGAGCGGCTTCGGCGGTCTCGTCGACCGGCGGAGCTTGAACAGAGACCGAGCGGCGCTCGCCGCTGCGGTGGAACGCGACGGTCCCGGGACGGATCGCGAAGATCGTGTCGTCACGGCCGATCTGGGTGCCGGGGCCGGGCCGGAACTTGGTGCCGCGCTGCCGGAGGATGATGTTGCCGGACTCCGCAACCTGGCCGTCGAACATCTTCACGCCGAGGTACTTCGGGTTCGAGTCGCGACCGTTCTTCGAGGAACCGAGGCCCTTCTTGTGTGCCATCTACGCGTCCTCCTCCTTGGACTTGAGCGCCGACTCGAGTGCGGAGATCGCGCCCTTGCGCGCCGCGTGAGCCTGCTCGTATTCGAGTGCCGCGTCGAGCATCGGGTGGTTCCAGGTCTTCGCGCCTTCGGAGACCTGGGCGACGGTCATCTCCTCGTACCCGCTCGGCATGCCCTTTACGTGGTCGTCGGCGGGAGCGGCCTCGGCAGCGGCGGGCTTGGCGGGCGCTGCCGTCTCGGTCTTCGAAGCCGCTGCGCGCTTCGGGGCGCCGAGCGAGAACTCGAGGCGAGATGTCGCAGCGCGGAAACCGGTATGGCGCTTGTAACCGGTGCGCTTGCGGTACTTGCCGATCAGCAGCTTCGGGCCGCGCTCGTGAGCGAGCACCTTGGCGGTCACCGTGATGCCGCTGTCGCCGAGCAGGACGTCGGGGGTGAACGTCTTGCCCTCGTCGGCCTGGACACGGTCAACGACAAGAGTCTCGCCCTCACGGACGCGATACTGCTTGCCGCCAAGACGGATGATTGCGTAGTCCATAAGCCAGTGGTGCTCGCGAGCATGGGCCCGCGAAGCGGTCGCAAGTGTAGCGGGACCCGCTACTTGTCGTCGATCCCCCACTCGCTCATCGGCGTGTAGCCCCAGTCCTCGTCGCCGTTTTGGCTCGGCGCCGCCGGCGCGGGTGCATCGGCGGGTGGCTCGGTTGGCTTCGAGGCCGCCTTCGGCCTCGACCGCGGGCGCGGTGTGGGCGCCGCGGCCTGCGACGTCTCCTCGATCTCGGGAGCATCGGCCTCGGGCGCATCGATTTCGGGGGCATCGGCCTCGACCGTCGCGGTCGCGCCCTCTGCACCGGCCGCGCCTGCCGGCCGCTTCCTGCGGTTCTTGCCGCCGCGGGAGCCGCGCCGGGTGCGCTTCTTCGGTGCTGTGGCAGGGTCGCCGGCTTCGGTGTCGCCGTCCTCGGCGTCGCCTTCGCCGAGATCCCGTTCCGGGAGGTGGATGACCGGCCCGGCCGGCCGCTCCTCGGCCTCCGGCTCCGGTGCCTCCAACGTCTCGGCCTCCAGGGTCTCCTCTGCCTCCACGACACCCTCGGCCTCAGCGGCGGGCTCGCCGCCGTTACTCGCGGCGGCGGCCGCTGCGGTGCCGGCGCCGGCCGGGCGCTTCTTGCGGTTGCGCCCACCTCGGGTGCCGCGCCGAGTGCGCTTCTTCGGCGTGACGGCGATCGGCTCGCCGTCCTCGCCGAGCACGACGGCCTCGGGCTCGTCGCTCGTCTCGGCATCGTCGGTCGCCTCGACGTCCTCGTCCTCGTACTCGTCATCCTCGGCCCCGTCGAGCTCGAGGGCGTCGTCCTGCTTCTTCGTCGTGCTGCGCTTGGCGCGCGTCGGCTTCTCGGCCTCCGACTCTGCGGTCAGCGGCTCCTGCACCTGCTCGACCGGCGAGAGCAGCTCGGCCCACGCCACGCCTTCGGTGACGACGGTGATGCGCACCTTGACCTTCTTGCCGACGAGCTTGGCCGCGTCGCCGACGACGACGTCGATGCCCTCGACCTTGCCGACTCCGGCGTGCGCGTCGTGCAGGCCGACCTCGCCGAGCTTCAGCTCGAGCTCCTGGCCGACGTCGACCGGCAGCTGGGGCGCGACCTACTCGAGCGTGCCCTGGCCGAGCACCTTGAAGTGATCGAGATGCTCGCCGTCCTTGCCGACGAGGAAGAACCGACGCTTGGTCGTCTCCTCGAGCTCGTGAAGGCGTGAGCCTCCCGGCCCGACGACGATGGCAGCGACCTTGGCTGCGACCTCGACCTTTAACGCCTTGTCGCGCGACCCGGGCGTCACGAGCGAGCGCAGGCGCCGCTCGACGTCGACGGCCGCGGTGTGCTCGGAGACGACGATGCCGTCGCCGCCGCAGGTCGGGCACTTCTTCGTCATCACTTCGCGCGGTCCGTCGGTGACATTCTGACGCGTCATCTCGACGAGGCCGAGCGGAGAGATCTCGACGACGTAGGTCTTCGTGCGGTCGCGCTCGAGCTCCTCGCCGAGCGCCGACTCGACTGCGGCGCGATTCTTCGGGCTCGCCATGTCGATGAAGTCGATGACGATGATCCCGCCGATGTCGCGCAGCCGGAGCTGGCGCACAACCTCCTTCACCGCTTCGAGGTTGTTCTTCGTGATCGTGTCCTCGAGCCGTGCGCCCGAGCTCTTGGAACGCGAGCCGACGAAGCGGCCGGTGTTCACGTCGATCACCGTGAACGCCTCCGCGTAGTCGAAGATCAGGTAGCCGCCCGAGGGCAGATCGACCCGGCGGTTCAGCGTCGACTTGATCTCGCCCTCGACGCCGAACGCATCCATCAGCGGGTCGCGCTCCTTGTAACGGGTGACACGTTCGGCCATGTGCGGTGAGGTCTTCTTCAGGTAGCCGACGATCCGCTTGTGGGTGCGGTCGTGGTCGACGAGCAGCCGCTCGAAGTCGCCGGTGAACAAGTCGCGCACGACCCGCAGCGGCAGTTCGGCCTCCTGGTAGACGAGCGAGGGCGCCTTGGCGTCCTTCGCCTGGGCCTCGATCGACTTCCACAGGCGCTGCAGGAAATCAAGGTCACGTTCGATGTCCTCGGCCGACGCGCCCTCTGCGGCGGTGCGGACGATCACGCCGCCCTTCTTCGGGGCGATCTCCTTGAGGATCGCCTTCAGCCGGTTGCGCTCCTCGTCCTCGATCCGGCGCGAGACGCCGAGGCCGTCGCCGTGGGGGACGAAGACCACGAAGCGGCCGGGCAGCGAGATCTCGGTGGTGAGCCGCGCGCCCTTCGTCTTCATCGGGTCCTTGACCGCCTGCACGAGGACGCTCTGGCCACGCTGGATCAGATCCTGGATCTTGCGCGCGCCCCTCCGGCCTTCGAGCTCCGGGCCGACGATCTCGTCGACGTACAGGAAGCCGTTCTTCTCGAGGCCGATCTCGACGAACGCGGCCTCCATCCCGGGCAGGACGTTGTCGACCGTGCCGAGGTAGATGTTGCCGGCGATCGACCGGCGCTCGGGCCGTTCGAGGTAGACCTCGGCGACGCGGTCGTCCTCGAGGACGGCCACGCGCTTCTCGCCTGCGTCGACGGAGATCAGCAGCTCGCGCTTGGCCTTCGGCAGCGGTGCACGCTTCGGCGGCGTGCGGCGGCGCGACTGCGCCGTGCGGTCGCGCGGCTTGCGCTCCGGCGTCTTCTTCTCGCTGCTTGCAGGCTGGGTGCTGACAGGCTTGGCACTGACAGGCTTTGCCGCAGCGGGTTCGTCGGCGGCCCTCGCCCCTGCACCATCAGCGCCGGCGGGCCTTTTCTTACGGTTGCGCCCACCGCGGGTACCGCGACGGCGCTTGTTGGGGGATGCAGTCGGTTGTCCGTCGGCGCCTGTGGCCTCTGCGGCCACGGGCTCCTCAACGGTCAGTGGTTCAACTTCGAGCGCTTCTGAGGCGGCCGCGAACGGCGCCTGCTCCTCCGACTTCTTGCGTCGGAACCAGGGCAGTGGCAAACGATCTCTCCTGAGTCATGCGCGCGCGCAGCCTCGCCGGCCGGAATGGCCGAAGCGGGCGCGCGTCGCGGGTGGGTGGGAAAAGCCTTGGCATAGGCCTTCCCGCAGGGTATCAAGCGTTGCCCCGGGTGCTTGCTAAGCCGCGCTGGCGGCCGGGCGGAGCTTCCCGCGACGGGCCCGAATCGCCCTCAGGCGCTGGGAAAGGCGGGCCCAGGCCCACGGTTCGACCTCGGCGTAGCGCACGACCGACTGGGCACGCGTCGCCTCCAGATACTCGAACCAGGCATCCGCCTCTTCGATCAGCAGCAGTTCGATCGCTTCCTGGTGTCCGGTCAAGGCCATGCGGGCTTCACCTCCGTTCGGGATAGAGGGAGCGTAGGTCCTAGACCGGACGGACCGAGCGTCAGGAGCGTGCTTCGAAGTAGCGAACGGCTGCTTCGCCGACCGCCTTCGTGCCGGAGTAGGCGACTGCGCCTTTCACAGCCCAGCCCGCGACCGGGATCAGGTCGAGGAGCTCACGGGCGACCGCGCGGAAGCCGAGGCCGGCTCCGACGACGCCGAGCAGCTCCGCCGCGCGGTTCTTGTCGATCTCCTGGCCGTAGGCGAGTGCGATCCGCAGGACGAGGCGCACCTGGTTCAGCGTCAGCACCGGCAGGTCGACGCCGGGGATGAAGATCGCCGCCGAGACGATCGCGTTTCGCTTCGAGAACTGGGCGATCAGGTTCTTGCAGACTGCGGGCCGCAGCACCGGCAGCCGGGCGGCAAGCGCCGTGCCGTTCTCGCCGAGCCCACGGGCGAGCGCGGCGGTGATCTCGGCGACCGGGAACCCTTGGCCCGGCGGCACGCGGATCACATCGGCCGGGAGCACGTAGGGGACCGACTCGGCGTCGGTGACGGCGACGATCGGGATGTGCGCGCGCGAAGCCTTCCTCAGCTTCGCCTCGTCGGGAACGCCGATCCAGACGAGCGCCGCGGCCTGGTCGATCCGGTCTTCGACGACGGCACCGGCGTCGCCGCCCGCCCGGAGCTCCTTCGCCAGCAACGGAACGAGCTCGCGCGCGCCGGCAACCGCGAGCGGACGCTGATCGCCGGCGCCGCGACGCAGCTCGCGGACGACGCCGATCAGCGAAAACGGATGCGGATGCAGCCTCACGCGCGTCGGCGGACGCCGCGCCGCATGTGGATCGACTGCAGGATGCCGAGCGCAAGGAAGTTCGTGATCATCGACGACCCGCCGACCGAGACGAACGGCAACGGGATGCCTGTGATCGGCGCGATCCCCATCGTCATCGCGCTGTTCACGAACACCTGAAACAGGAACATGAATGCGATCGCACCCGCGACGATCGCGCAGTAGAGGTCACGCGCACCAGCGACGATCTTCAACGCTCTCCACACGATCAGCAAGTAGAGCAGCAGGAGGATCGACGCGCCGAAGAAGCCGTGCTGCTCGGAGAGCGACGCGAACGCAAAGTCGGTCGCGTGCTCGGGCAGGTAGTTGAGGCGCGTCTGCGTCGCACCGAGGACGCCGCGGCCACGCAGGCCGCCCGCTCCGACGGCGGTGATCGACTGCGTCAGGTTGTAGGTCACGCCCTGCGGGTCGTTGTTCGGGTGGGTGAAGCCGGTGAGCCGTGCCGCCTGGTAGGGCTTGAGGACGTTGACGCCGGCCGAGGGCAGGAGCCAGAGCACCGCAAGCGCAGAGACGATGGTCAGGGTTGCGAGCACCGCAAGATGCGACCAGCGCACACCGGCGATCAGGAGCACCGCCGCGAGCGCCGCCAGGTAGACGAGTGCCGTGCCGATGTCGGGCTGCACGAAGACGAGGATGATCGGCGCGAGGCCGTAACCGATCGCGGCGAGCGGCGCGGCGGGGTGCCCGATCGACCGCGACCGCTCGGCGATGAAGCCAGCGAGCGCGAGCACGAAGACGACCTTCCCGAACTCGGACGGCTGGAAGGTGAAGAACCCGACGTCGATCCAGCGCCGTGAGCCGCGTGTCGCAGCCCCGGCGGCGAGCACGAAGATCATCACGCCGAGCGTCCCGAAGTAGATCGGCCGCCGCAGCGCGCGGTACCGGTCGGGGTCGACGAACAGCGCGGCGAGGAAGAGCAGCGAGCCGGCGAACACGTAGATCGACTGCCGTGTCAGCGCCGAGCCGCCGACGTCGTGCCTCGTGATGCCGTCGATCGCCCAGAGCCCGTAGCCGACGACCGCCACGAGCGCGCCCATCAGCGGCCAGTCGAGTCGGCGCACCATCCCGCCGACGCCGACGGCCTCGCTCTGGCGGCGCGCCCGGAGCCCGCGGGCCCTCGTATCGACGGCTTCGATCGTCATCAGTCGGAAGCGTGGGTCGTGATTTGCCCGTTCCGGCCGAAGTACTGCTCGAAGACCTGCAGTGCGGCCGGCGCTGCGGCGGTGCCGCCGTGGCCGCCGTTTTCGATCACGGCACAGACGACGAGCTTCGGCGAGTTGTACGGCCCGTAGCCGCACCACCAGGACTGCGTCAGGTTGACCGGGTTCGGATAGCCCGGCAGCTTGAACAGCTTCTCGGCGCTCCCCGTCTTGCCGGCGATGTCGACCGGGAAGCTGCCGAAGACGCCCGACGAGGTGCCGAACGGGGAGTGGGTCGCCTCGTCGAGACCCTGCTGGACGTAGCGGAGCGCGGTCGGGTCGACGCCGGTCGGCTGCGGGCTCTGCGCGCCGAAGCGGCGCAGGATGCGCACGGGCTGCCGGTTCGTGCCGGTCAGCTCGACGTCGGAGCCGATGTGGGGCGTCACGAGCTTGCCGCCGTTCGCGATCATCGCGTAGAAGCGCGCCATCTGCAGCGGCGTCACGAGGACCTGGTTCTGGCCGATCGCCATCTGGATCGAGTAGCCCGGCTTCCAGATCCGGTCGACGTAGCCGGCACACGGCGGGCCGCCCCACAGCTTGCAGTGTGACTCCGGGGTCGCGATCAGGCCGCTCGTCTCCGGCCCGACATCGAGCCCGCTCGTTGCGCCGAAGCCGAAGCGGTTCGCCCACGCCTGCAGCGGATGGCCGCGATCGGGCGGCAAGCTGAAGAAGCGCTGGCCGAGGGCGTAGAAGTACGTGTCGCACGATTCGGCGAGCGCCGTCGTCAGCGTCATGCCCTGGTCGATCAGCGGCGTCCAGTTCTTGAACACCTGCTTGTGGTCGATCAGGTCGGGCGTGCACGGGATGACGTCGCCCGGTCGCATCAACCCCTCCTGCATCGCCGCGAGCGCGGTCACCGGCTTGAAGGTCGACCCCGGGGGATAGCTGACGCTGATCGCGCGGTTGAACCCTGGATGGTTGGCCATCTCCGCAGCCGTCGGATTGAGGAGCGGCGCCAGCTTCTTCGCATCCTTGCGGCCGACGAAGATCGACGGCTGGTAGGTCGGGTAGGAGGCCATTGCGAGCACCGCGCCGTCCTTGGGGTCGAGGGCGACGATCGCACCCCCGTCTGCGTGCGCTCCTTCGATGCCGCTCGCGCGGGCGAGCCTGATGCCATCCTTGAGCGCCCGCTCGGCCGCCCGCTGGAGGTCGATGTGGATCGTCAACCGCAGCGCCTGGCCCGGGCTCGGGTTCGTCTCGACCCGGGCGGCGCCCTTCGGACGGCCACGCGAGTCCACGGTCAACTGCGCCCGCCCGTCCTTGCCGCGCAGGTACGAGTCGTAGGTCGACTCGACCCCGGTCTGTCCGAGTGCGTCGGTCGGCTGATACCCCTTGCCGCGGAGCCTCTTGTACTCCTCCGGTGAGATCTGCCCGACGTAGCCGAGCACCTGTGCCGCGAGCGACCGGTAGGGATAGCTCCGCAGGAAGCTGTGCTGCATCTGCACACCCGGGAACTGCGCGGCGTGCTCGGAGAGATAGAAGATCTGGTCCTGCTTGAGCCCACGCTGGACGATCACCGGGGTCAACGGGTCGTCACCGTGCGCCTTCAACTGGGCGAGCATGTCCTTCGCCTCGCCGCCGGTCACCGCGGCGAGCGAGCGCAGCTCGCGCTTGCGGGCAGTCCAGGTCTTCGGGAGGTCGGCCGGCCAGAGCTCGACGCGCGTGCCGGCGACATTGCGCACGAGCAGCTTGCCGTTCGCATCGAGCACCGGTCCGCGTGGCGCCTCGAGGCGGAGCGTCCGCACCCGGTTGTCGTTCGCGGCCGCGAGATAGCGGTCGCCGGAGAGCACCTGCAGCGCCCAGAGGCGCAGGAAGAGCACGGCGAAGAGGGCGAGGAAGAGCAGGCCCAGGATCGCAACCCGGAACGCCAGTTGCGGCGTCAGGCGATAGGGCTCGGTGGTGCGCGGGTCGCCGGGAAGGAACCGTCCGCCGGCGCCCGCACTGCTAGCCAAGGAGACGCACCTCCCGCACCCGATCGCCGAGGTCGAGCGGCGGGAACAAGCGGCGAATCAAAGCGTAGACCGGCAGCGTCAGGAGCAAATTGAGGAACAGGCCGAGCAGCAGGCCGTGCGTGACGAGGCCCGCGGGCGCCGACTCGCCGAGCACGAAGCGCAGCGCAAGCTGGCCGTAGGAGTAGAGCAGCGTCACGACCGCGACCGACAGGAACGGCGCGTGGAAGCGGTCGCGGGCGGTCGTCTCGCCGTAGCGGCCGATCCAGAATCCGGCGACGCTCAGCAGGAGCGACGTCACCCCGAGTGTGCCGAGCGTCGCGGTGTCGAGCAGCAGTCCGGTGCCAAAGCCGGCCAGCGCTCCGAAGATGGAGCCGCGCAGGAGCGCAACCGAGAGCAGTGCCACGAGCACGATGCTCGACGCGCGGAACGGGTTGTACTCGGTCAGGACGGCGAGCTGGAAGAGCGCGGCGACGAACAGCACGAGTGCGGCCTTGAGCCCGTCCATCAGCGGCGGCGCCTCAACGCCGAGGCACCAGCACGATCACGGATTGCAGCGTCGCGAAGTTCACGAACGGCTCCACCTGGATCGTCTTGTAGGTATTGATGTCGTTCTCACTCGTGCTCGAGACGGTGCCGACCGGGATGCCGCCCGGGAACATCGACGGCAGCGCCCCCTTGCCGATCGACCCGGCGGTGATCACGGTGTCGTCGAGCGCGACGTATCGCGCCTTCGGAACGAGGTCGAAGATGAGGACGTCGCTCCCTCCACCGCCGCGGCGGACGATGCCAACCGCGGCCCGGCTCGTCAGGTCGGTCGACGTCACAGCGCTCTGGCTGTCGGTCAGGAGCGTCACACGCGACTGGCTACCCCACGCCTTGTCGACGGTGCCGACCAGGCCCTGCGCCGTGATCACGACGTCGCCGCTCGCAACACCGTCGTGCGAGCCGGCGGCAATCGTGATGCTCTCGTCGATTGCGCTCTGTGGGTTCACGAGCACCGCCGCGCTGACCCGTCTGAAGTTCGCGATCGACGGTGGGCCGTGGTAGCCGAGCTGCGCCCTGAGCTGCACGTTCTCCTGCACGGCGGACTCGTCGTGGATCCGTTGCTGCTGCAACGTCTGCACCTGCAGGCGGAGCTTCTTGTTCTCCGCCTTCGCGTTGGCGAGGCCGTGCAGCCAACCTGCGGCGTCGCGGAACGGGCGCGAGACGCGGTCGGCGGCGACCTCGAAAGGCCGCAGGATCGATGCCGCGGTTCCCTGCGCGCCGTCGAGCGCGCTCGAGCGGAACGAAACGGTGATCAGGACGAGCGAGAGCAGCACCAGGCCGCCCACGATGATCCGGCGCTTGAGGGCGCTGGAGCGACTCGAGGGGTGGCCGGAAGCGGCGGCGCGCTGGACAGAGGAGCCCAGGACCGCAAAACGGACGGTCCGGTTGCGAGGCACAGGCTGGCCAAGTCTAGCCACCCGGACGGCAAACGGCCATCCGCCGTCCTGACCGGTGCCTGAACAGCATCAGTTTGCGGCGGACGCCACGAAGTTTTGGGTCGCCCAACTCGGGGTCAGGAGCCGCCGCGGGCCGCGTCGAACTGCCGGCGCGTCAGCGGCTTGCGCGGCAGCGGCGTCGCTGCAGAAGCGGACTGGCCGCTCCGTTTAGAGGTGCTTAGTAGCGGCGGCCGTTGCGAGAGCGAGGACGCGACCGCGAACTGCGGTGGATCGCGTCGAACTCCTCGAGGCTGCGGCCCGAGCCGACGGCGACGCAGGTGAGCGGCGACTCGGCGAGATGAACGGGCATGTGGGTCTCGTGGCGGAGCCGTTCGTCGAGCCCCTGGAGGAGGGCGCCGCCGCCCGCGAGCACGATCCCGCGGTCCATGATGTCCGCCGCGAGCTCGGGCGGCGTCTTATCGAGCGTCGACTTGATTGCGTCGATGATCTGGTTGACCGGCTCCTCGAGGGCATGGCGCACTTCTTCGCTCGAGAGGATCACCGTCTTCGGCAGGCCCGTCAGCATGTCGCGCCCGCGCACCTCGGCTTGGATCTCCTCTTTCATCGCGTGCGCCGATCCGACCTCGAGCTTGATCTCCTCGGCGGTCTGCTGGCCGATCAGAAGCTTGTACTCGCGTTTGATGTGGTTGATGATCGCCTCGTCCATCTCGTCGCCACCGACGCGCAGTGACTGCGAGACGACGATGCCTCCGAGAGAGATGACGGCGACCTCGGTCGTGCCGCCTCCGATGTCGACGATCATGTTCCCGGTCGGCTCTGCTACCGGCAGACCGGCACCGATCGCTGCTGCCATCGGCTCCTCGATCAGGTACGCCTTGCGCGCGCCCGCGCTCAGCGTTGCTTCCTCGACTGCCCGCTTCTCGACGCCCGTGACGCCGGACGGCACGCAGACGACGACGCGCGGATGCGCGAACCGGTGCTGGTGCACCTTCTGGATGAAGTGGCGCAGCATCTGCTCTGTGACGTCAAAGTCCGCGATCACGCCGTCCTTCAACGGACGGATCGCGCTGATCGTCCCCGGCGTGCGCCCGAGCATGCGCTTGGCCTCGAGACCGACGGCGTGCACCTCGCCGGTCCGCTGGTCGATCGCGACCACCGAAGGCTCCGAAAGCACGATGCCGCGACCGCGCACGTACACGAGCGTGTTGGCTGTGCCAAGGTCGACGGCCATGTCACGACCGCCGAAACCGGTGAGGTAATTGAAGATGCCCATGCTTGCGACCCGCGGCCGAGTCTAGCTTGCCCATCTCGGCACTGGCTCTCGCGCTCGGAAGCGCGGTTCTGCACGCAACCTGGAACCTCCTGCTCGGCCGGGCGAGAGACGTGCAGGCTGCGACCGCCGCGACGTTCGTGATCGCCTTTGCGATCGCACTGCCGTTCGCAGCGGTCTGGTGGCATGCTGGAACGTCGGTCTGGCCGTACGCGCTCGCCTCGACGCTGCTCGAGGTCGTCTACGTGGTGGCTCTTGCGCTCGCCTACCGGCGCAGCGAGGTGTCGTTCGTCTACCCGGTGACCCGCGGCCTCGCGCCCGTGCTCGTGCTCGGCTTTGCGATCCTCTGGCTGGGCCATCACGTCTCGGGCAACGAGGTGGCCGGGGTCTTCCTCGTCGGCGCCGGCGTGGTGATCGTCCGCGGCCCGGGAGGCAATCGGGACACGATGCCGCTCGTTCTCACCGCCACCCTTGCAGCGACGATCGCCGCCTACACGCTCGTCGACCGCGCCGGGATCCAGCGCGCAGGCGCCGTGACCTACTTCGTGCTGACGCTCGTCGGGCCGTGCCTCGTCTACCCCCCGCTCGTCGGCGCCAAGGCGATCCGACGGGAGCTCGGCTGGCCGGTGCTTGCAGCCGCGTTCGCGAATCTAGGCTCGTTCACGCTGGGACTCCTCGCGCTGCGCCACGGCAGCGCCGCAGCCGTGCTCGCCGTCCGCTCGTCGTCGGTCGTGATCGCGACTGTCCTGGCGGGACGACTGCTCAGGGAGCATGTCTCACACGGGCGTGTCGCCGGGTCGGTGCTCGTCTTCGCCGGGATCGGGCTGCTTGCACTCTGAGCAACGTGCACCGGCGCAGGTGTACCCCTGTGCGTAGCCGCAGGTGCACACCTGCGCTGCTTTAGCCGAAACCGTAGGTGCCGCTGAAGCGATCGGCGAGCAAGCGCACCAGCATCCCGGCGGGGAGGCCGACGACATTCAGGTAGTCGCCATCGATCCACTCGACGAGGCTCGCACCAAGCCCCTGGATCGCGTAGCCGGCGGCGCGTCCCTGCCATTCCTCGGATGTCACATAGTGGGCAAGATCGCGCGGCTTCAACGTGCGGAAGCAGACGCGCGTCGACACCGCGACCGACTGGTGCCACCCAGGCGTGATCAGCGTGAGGCCGGAGACCACACGGTGCACCTTCCCTGACAGCAGCTCGAGCATCTGCTCGGCCTCTCCTTGATTCCGGGGCTTCCCGAGCACGACTCCCTCGCAGTCGACCAGCGTGTCCACCCCGAGCACGATTTTCGTCGGATGCGATTCCGCAACGGACTTCGCCTTCCCCGTCGCGTGCCGCTTGACGAGGGCATCGAGTGTACCCGTCCCTCCTTTCTCATCGTACGACGGGGCGACGCACTCGAACGGAATCCGGAGCTGTTCGAGGATCGCTCGTCTTTGCGGAGAGGTCGATGCGAGGACGAGCGGCTCGGGTGTTTCGGTCATGACACCTTGCGCGCGACCCAGATCTCTTCTGACGGCCACTTCTGCGCCCACTCGGCCGTCACGTACGTGTAGTACTCGTGCGTCCGGGAGTCGTCGGGCGCCTGGATCTCGACGAGCCGCTCGACCTGGAGCCCGTTCGCGCTCATCAGGTCGATCCAGCTGCTGTGCGAAAGATGGAACTCGACCCCGGGCTCTTCCGGCCACTCGAAGCGATGCATGCCGAATTGTGTGCGCTGCAGCGCTTCGGTCACGACGCCGACGTCGGGGGTGCACAGAACCGCGAGTGTGGAGTTGCAGAGGAAGACGAGGCGACCGCCGGGCCGGAGCAGACGCGCTGCTTCCGGAATCCAACGGTCGGGGTCGACCCAGATCGATGCGCCGTACTCGGACAACACGAGGTCGAAGCTCGCGTCCGGGAGCCCGGTCGCTGCACCGTCGGCCTCGATCACCGGGAACTCGACGCCGGTTTCCGCCATCATCCGGCGCGCGGTCTCGAGCTGCGCCGGTGTGATGTCGACACCGACCGGCCGCGCACCGCGCTTGGCGAGCCACGCGGAGAAGTACGCGGTTCCACAGCCGAGCTCCACGACGTCGAGCCCCGACACGTCGCCGAGCACGTTCAGCGTCGACTCGGCAGCGGCCCAGACGCCCCATGTGATCTCGTCGAGCGCCCAGTTATCGGCGGCGTTCTGGTCGGTGTAGTCCTTGTTGGCCTCGGTCCAGGCGACGCGGTTGCTCGCCGCATCCTTTGCGAACTGCTCGGCCTCAGACCAACCCATCGGGGAACCAGATCCCGATCTCGCGCTCGGCCGACTCGGGCGAGTCGGAGCCGTGCACGAGGTTGTTCGGCATCGCGAGCGCGAACGCGCCGCGGATCGACCCGGGATGGGCCTCGGCCGGATTCGTCGCACCGATCGTCGTGCGACACGTGAGGATCGCGCCCTCGCCTTCGAACACGAACGCGAGCGTCGGCCCAGACGTGATGAAGTCGACGAGCTCGCCGAAGAACGGCTTCTCCTTGTGCTCGGCGTAGTGCGTCTCGCCCAGCTCGCGGGGCGCGACCACCAGGCGCGCGGCGCGCAGGTTTAGCCCGCGGCGTTCGAAGCGCGCGAGGATCTCGCCGGCGAGGCTCCGCGAGACGGCGTCCGGCTTGGCAAGGATGAGTGTGCGCTCGACGGCCATCGGGGCGCGGAGACTAGCGAGAACGCTGGCGACGCGGGGGCCGCTTCGCTTCGGTGATCTGAACGGTCGACGGATCGTGGTCGATCGGCGTCTCGCAGTAGGGGCAGACCTGCCAGAGCGCCTCGAGCGGTCGGTTGCAGGTGACACACGCCTGCCTCAGCTTCGTCGTGCAGACCGGGCAGATCAGGAACTCCTCGTCGACCTCCGCACGGCAGACCGGGCAATGCAGGTCGCGACCTCCGAGCCGCTTTTCCATCGCCTTGATCTCGAGCTCGCGCTCGCGCACGTCGTCGAGGTACTCCGGCGGTCGGAAGAGCATGTAGATCATCGGGCCGATGAACGGAACGATCCCGAGCACCGTCGCCACAAAGACGAGCAGCGGGTCCTCGATTCGGCGCCGCGCGTCCTTATAGACCCAGTAGACGGACGCGACCCAGAAGACCAGCACGAAGAAGATCGCGAGGTTGCGGATCACGTACCACGTCGACGAGTGGAAGAAGTCGTGGACGCTGCCGAACGCGGAGGCGAGGATCACAGCAGGATCCGCCCTAGCGCGTAACCCGCAGCGAACGCCAGTCCGACGAAAAGCGCCAGGAGGAACAGGGCAAAGAGGAAGACGCTGATTCGGTCACCGGGCCGCGACATCGTATGCATTTCAGTCTTCGCCGGAGAGATCGGCAAGTAGGTACAGAGAACCGGTCACAAGCACAGGTTTTCCGAGCCGCCGGGCGTACGCCAGCGCAGCGGCGGGATCGTCGATCTCCTCCACCTGGTCGAAGTACCCTCGGGCTCGCTTCGCAACCGCCGCGGGCACGAGCGCGCGGTCATTCGACGATCTCGTCGCGACCAGAGTCTGGCCTGCGCCGGCCAGCCGACGCAAGATGCCGTCGAGGTCTTTGTCGCCGAGAATCGAGACGACGAGGGTGTAGTCGTGCGGCTTCGGCAGTCGTGCGAGCAGCCAGTCGACGGCCTCCGCGGTGTGCGCTCCGTCCCGAACCTCGCCCGCACGCAGTTCGAAGCGCCCGGCGAGCCCAACCTCCACCTCCGCCTCGATCGGGTGCCCGACGTAGGCCTCGGCCGCCGTTCGCGCACCGCCGAAGCGAACGTCGTGCTCGGCGACCAACCCGGCGAACTCATCGTCGGGCAGAACCACGACGGCTCCCGGTGCCGCGACTGCGAGCTTCTCGCGGGCGATCAGTTCGCGAGTGTCGCCGAGCACCTCCGTGTGCTCGAGGCCGACGTTTGTGAGCAGCACGACCGGTGCGCCGACGACGTTCGTCGCGTCGAGGCGCCCACCGAGCCCCGCCTCGATGACGGCGACGTCCACGTCTCGCTCCGCGAAGTCGACGAACGCGGCGGCTGTCAGGATCTCGAACTGCGTCGCACCGACGGCCTCGGCGTCGGCGCGCACCCGCTCGAGTGCCCGCTCGAACCCACCGGCATCCGTATCGAGCCGCTCGTGCCAGCCCGCGACATGCGGTGAGGTGTAGGCCGCCGTCGCGAGCCCCTCGGTGCGGAGCAGCGCAGAGATCGTGCGCGCAGCGGTCGACTTGCCCTTCGTCCCGACGACGTGAATCGAGTCGTAGCGTCGCTCGGGCCGGCCGAGCCGGTCGAGGAGCGCCGACATCCGTTCGAGGCCGAACCCCTCGGTCGGCCACGGCGAAAGCGACTCGAGCCACTCGAGCGCGTACGAGCATCTAGCTGATTGCAGCGAGCTCACGCTTGAACCGTTCGAGCTTTGTGCGCTCGGCTTCGACGACCTCGGTCGGCGCGTTCTGGACGAAGCGCTCATTCGAGAGCTGCTTCTCCGCGCGGGCGATCTCGCTCTGCAGCCGCTTCTGCTCCGCCTCGACATTTCCGTTCTGACCTTGCGGCGCGCGCTCCGGCCTGACGACCGCGTCGAAAATGCGCTTCTCCTCGCCGGCGAGCTTCGGCACGACGCCCGAGCGCCGGAAGACCTGCGCGCACTCCTGGACGCGTTCGAGCGCACCCGCCTCCGACTCGTCTCCCGCAACCGGCCACGCCGAGACGATCAGCCGTGAGCTGCGCCCGGGAAGGTACGACCAGATCTCCTCGGTCACGTGCGGCATCACCGGTTGGAGCAGCTTCAGCAGGCGCTCGAGCGCCGCGGTTGCAGTCGCGCGCGCGTCGGCATCTCCATCGTACAACCGTTGCTTGATCGCCTCCGCGTACCAGTCGCAGAAGTCGTCGAAGGTGAGGTGGTACAGCTCGTCGACAAGGTGTGAGAAGTCGAACGCCGCGAGGTGGGCTTCAGCAGCGCGTTGCGACTGCGAGAGGCGCGCAAGCAGCCAACGCTCCTCGAGCGCCTGCGGGCGTTCCGCCGGCGCAGCGCCGACACTGGCCTGCAGGATCAGGCGTGACACGTTCCACAACTTGTTTGCAAGCTTCCGACCCTCTTCGATCGCCCCTTCGGAGAAGCGCACGTCCTGCGCGGACGCCATCTTCATCAGCCCGTACCGGGTTGCGTCGGCGCCGTGGGCGTCGATCTGCGCCAGTGGGTTCATGCCGGTGCCGAGGCTCTTCGACATCCTGCGGCCGTCGGGCGCGTTCACCGTCGCGTGGATCACCACGTCGCCGAACGGGATCTCGCCCATCAGCTCGATGCCGGCGAAGATCATCCGGTTCTCCCAGAGCCGGATGATGCCGCGATCCGTCGTGTTCATGTCGCCCGGATAGAACGTCCGCAGATCCTCGGTGTCGTCGGGCCAACCGAGCGTCGCAAACGGCCACAGCGCAGACGAGAACCACGTGTCGAGCACGTCGGTCGAGCGCGTCAGCTCCGCCGAGCCGCATTCGGCGCACGCCTCCGGCGGCGTTTCCTGCACTGTCACGTGGCCGTCGGGGCACTCGTAGAGCGGGAGCTGGTGCCCCCACCAGATCTGACGCGAGATGTTCCAGTCGGGAGCGTCCTCGAGCGAGGAGATCGCGAAGCGATGCTGCGACTCCGGATGGAAGCGCACCTGCCCGGAACGCAGCGCTGCGAGCGCCGGTTGCTTGAGCTCTTCCATCGAGCACCACCACTGCAGCGAGATGCGCGGCTCGATCCGCGTCTTGCAGCGGTCGCAGAGCGACACCGTGTGCCGGTAGGACTCGCGCTTCTCGAGCTGGTCGTGCTCGCGCAGCCACGCGAGCACGCGTTCGTCGGCCTCGGCCTGTGTCAGACCGGCAAGCTCGCCTGCGGCCTCGCTCATCGTGCCGTCGGGTGCGAGCACGTCGAGCTCGGGCAGCCCGTGGTCGCGGCCGATCTCGTAATCCATCGGATCGTGCGCAGGCGTGAGCTTGAGCGCTCCCGTTCCGAAGCTCATCTCGACGCGCTCGTCGGCGATCACCGGCACGCGCCGCTCGACCCAGGGGACGATCACCTCACGGCCGACGACGTGTTTGTACCGCTCGTCATCCGGGTGGACCGCGACGCCCACGTCGCCGAGAATCGTCGCCGGCCGCACCGTCGCGATCGTGATGTGGCCGCCACCGTCTGCGAGCGGATAACGGACGTAGGTCAGCGCGTCGTCGACCTCGACGTGTGCGACCTCGAGATCGGAAAGAGATGTCAGGTGGAACGGGCACCAGTTGCCGATCCTGTTTGCCCGGTAGATCCAGCCCTTGTCCCAGAGATGGACGAAGAAGCGCATCACGGCGCGGACGTAGTCGTCGTCCATGGTGAAGCGCTCACGGCGGTAATCCAGAGACGCGCCGATGCGGCGGAACTGGAGCATGATCTTGCCGCCGTACTCGTGGAGCCACTCCCAGACGCGCTTCTCGAACGCCTCGCGGCCGAGGTCGTGGCGCGTCTTCCCCTCGAGCGCGAGGTGCTTCTCGACGGCGTTCTGGGTCGAGATGCCCGCGTGGTCGTAACCGGGCTGGAAGAGCACGTTGAAGCCCTGCATGCGGCGCGTGCGAACGATCGCATCGGCGAGTGAGAGCTGGAGGGCGTGGCCGAGATGGAGATCGCCGGTCACGTTCGGCGGCGGGTGAGCGATCGCGAACGAGGGGCGCGACGAGCCGGCGTCAGCGTTGTAGAGACCTTCGGCTTCCCAGGTCTGCTGCCAACGCTGCTCGACGCCGTCCGGGCTGTAACGGGACGGCATGGGAAGAGGCTCGCTCATCGGAGCGCCATCCTACGCAGGAGCGGGATCAGGTCAGGCAGCGACTATGAGCGCAATTCTACCGTGCGATCGCGTAGCCCTGCATGCCGCGGGGGTTCGCAGCAGCTCGCAGCTGGTCGCCCTCGCGCGCGACCGCGCTGACGCGCCCGAGCGACCAGGGCGGCGCGACCGTGACCAGGTGCCCCCGCCGGCGCAGGTCTGCGGCGACCGCGTCGGCGAACCGGGCTTCCACGGCGAGCGAGCGCCAACCGACGCCGCGCGGGTAGAAGCTCGAGATCAGGTGATCGGTTTGCCACTCCGGCGCCTCGATCGCCTCCTGCAGGTTCAGCCCCAGGTCGACGTGCCGGACGAGCGCGTGCAGCGCCCACTGCTCCTGCTGGTCCCCGCCCGGCGTGCCATAGGCGAGCCAGGGCTCGCCCTCTCGCAGGACGAGGCCCGGCGACAGCGTCGTGCGCGGGCGCTTGCCGGGAGCAAGCGACGAGGGCAGCCCCTCCTCGAGCCAGAACATCTGCGCCCGCGTGCCGAGCGGCCAGCCGAGCGCAGGGATCGTCGGCGAGCTCTGCAGCCAGCCGCCGCTCGGCGTTGCCGAGACGAGATTGCCGAAGCGGTCGGCAATGTCGATGTGCACGGTGTCGCCGCGCGTCGGCTCGCCCACGCCGACCGCAGCGGTCGCCTCGACGAGCGTCGGCAGCCGACCGAAGCCCGGCCGCAGCTCCCCACTTGCGTCCTCGCCGATCAGCGCGCGGCGCTCGTCGGCGTACGCACGTGAGAGCAGGCGCTCGAGTGGCACGTCTCCGTCGCCGTAGAGCGCGTCGCGATCGGCGAACGCGAGCTTCGCGCACTCGGTCGTGACGTGCACGAGCTCCGCCTCGCTCATTCCAGCGATGTCGAAACCTTCGAGCAGCGTCAGCTGCTGCAAGCACGCGGGCCCCTGGCCCCATGCCCCGGTCTTGCAGACGGTCAGGCCTCGGTAGTCCGCGGAGGCGGGCGTCTCGAGGGTCGCACGCCAGCCCGCCATGTCGTCACCTGTCAACAGCCCGTCTTGCTCGCGCGAGAAGCGATCGATTTCCTCGGCGATGAACCCCTCGTAGTAGGCAACGCGCGCACGTTCGATCTCGGCTTCGCGCGAGCCCCCGCTCGACTCCTCGAGCAGCCTGCGCCAGGTCGCGGCGAGCCGAGGGTTCCGGAAGGTCGACCCTGGCTCTGGCGCCGGCAGGTAAAGCTCCGCCGAGCCCGACCACTCCGACAACAGCTGCTCGGCGCGCCGGATCGTCATCGTGATCCCGGCGACGACGGGGTAGCCATCCTCGGCGTAGCCGATCGCGAACTCGAGCGCGTCCTTCAGCCGCCAGGTCCCAAATTGCTCGAGCAGCAGCAGCCAGCCGCCGAAGGCACCAGGGACGCACGCTGCGAGCAGCCCGGTACCCGGCACGAGCTGGTGGCCGAGCGAGTGGTAGCGGTCGATCGTCGCCGCTGCCGGCGCCACGCCTTGCGCGCAGAGCACGAGCGCCTCGCCGGGGTCTGCCGCCCAGAAGACGGCGGGCAGGTCGCCCCCAGGCCCATTCAGGTGCGGCTCGACGACCTGCAGCACGAGGCCCGCGGCGCAAGCCGCGTCGAAGGCGTTGCCGCCTCGCTCGAGCACGGCCATCCCGGTCGAGGAGGCAAGCCAGTGCGTCGATGCGACCGCCCCGAACGTCCCGCGCAGCTCCGGGCGCGTGGTGAAGTTCACCTGCGCAACTCTGCCGTGTCGATGAGCGCCGGCGCGTCGCGACCCGGCTGCACCAGGTGGCAGGCGACCAAGTGCCCCGACCCCACGTCGATCAGCGGGGGATCTTCCTCCTCCGAGGCGGGCGCGGACTGATGCGCAATCGGGCAGCGCGTGCGGAACCGGCAGCCTGACGGCGGTGAGATGGGGCTCGGCACGTCGCCTTCGAGCACGATCCGCTTCCTGTTGCGCTGCACCTCGGGATCCGGGATCACAGCGGCTGAGAGGAGCGCCTGCGTGTACGGGTGCTTTGGTGAGGTGAACAGCTCCTTCGTCGGCGCGACCTCGACGATCTTCCCGAGATACATCACGGCGACGCGGTCGCAGAGGTACTCGACGGTCGCAAGGTCGTGCGTGATGAAAAGGCACGAGAAGCCCATGCCCGCCTGCAGGTCGCGGAGCAGGTTGAGGATCGAGGCCTGCACAGAGACGTCGAGCGCCGAGACCGGCTCGTCGGCGATGAGCAGCTCGGGCGAGACGGAGAGCGCCCGGGCGAGCCCGACACGCTGACGCTGCCCGCCTGAGAGCTCGTGCGGATAGCGGAAGCGGAGCTCGGCGCGCAGGCCGACCTTGTCGAACAGGCCGATCACCTTCTGGTCGAGCACCGACCCCCTCGCGACACGCTGGACACGCAGCGGCTCTCCCACGATCTGACCACACGTCATCCGAGGGTTCAACGAGGAGTACGGATCCTGGAAGACCATGTTCATCTCGCGTCGCAACGGCCGCATTGCACGGCGCGAGCGGTGCGTGATGTCCTGACCTTTCAACCGAATCGTCCCGGCGGTCGGGTCGAGGAGGCGGATGACACAGTTCGCAACGGTGCTCTTGCCGCTGCCGGATTCGCCGACGAGGCCGAGCAGCTCGCCGGGCGCGATCGAGAACGAGACACCATCGACGGCGTGCACCGTCTCACTGCCGCCGATCAGATGCCTGCCGGCCGGGAAGTGCTTGACGAGGTCGACGACCTCGAGCGTCGGCGGCCCCGCGCTCACGCCACAGACTCCTCGCCGCCCGGATGGAAGCACGCGACAGAGTGATCGGGCCGCACCTGCCGGAGCTCGGGCCGCTCCGACCGCGTGCGATCGTCCGCCCTCGGACAGCGCGGCGCAAACGCGCAAGCGGCGGGGAGCTCGGCGAGCGAGGGAACGCGGCCCGGGATCTCTCGCAGCCGGCCTTGGTCGTCGGCCGCCCCGGGCCGCGGAATGGCACCGAGCAGGCCGATCGTGTACGGATGTTGAGGGTGCGCGAACAGCTCATGCACCGGCGCCTCTTCGACCTTGCGACCCGCGTACATCACGATCACACGGTCGGCAATGTCGGCAACGACGCCGAGGTTGTGCGTGATCAGCACGATCGCCGTGCCGAGTCGCTCCCTGATGTCGCGCATCACGTCGAGGATCCCGGCCTGGATCGTGACGTCGAGCGCGGTCGTGGGCTCGTCGGCGATCAGGATCTTCGGATCGCACGCGAGTGCCATCGCGATCATCACGCGCTGGCGCATGCCTCCTGATAGCTGGTGCGGGTACTCGTCGACGCGCCGCTCCGGCGCCGGGATGCGCACCAGGTCGAGGAGCTCAACGGCCCGTTCGCGGGCGGCCGAGTGGCCGAGCCCGAGGTGACGGCGCAAGACCTCGGCGAGCTGGTTGCCAATTCGAAACGACGGGTTCAGCGAGGTCATCGGCTCCTGGAAGACGAACGCGATCTCCCTTCCTCGGATCTTCCGCAGGCGAGACGCAGGTGAGGTGATGAGATCGACTCCCTCGAACTCGGCTCGCCCCGTGATGCGGGCGGTCTGCGGCAGGAGCTGCAGGAGCGACATCGCGCTGACGCTCTTGCCGCACCCGGACTCGCCGACGACTCCGAGCACTTCCCCGGCCGCGAGCGAGAAGGACAAGCGGTCGACTGCGTGCACGGCACCGTCGTCGGTGTCGAACCGCACCGACAGGTCATGCACGTCGAGGAGGCTCAACGCGTCGTCCGAGGGTCGAGGACGTCGCGCAGGCCGTCTCCAAGCAGGTTGAACGAGAGCGAGCACAGGAAGATGGCGATACCGGGAAAGATCGCGAGTCGCGGGGCCTGGGAGAGGTAGGACTGCGCGTCGGACAACATGACGCCCCAGGAAGGAGTCGGCGGCTGCACGCCCAGCCCTAGGAACGACAGGACGGCCTCGCCGATGATCGCGGCGGGGATCGTCACGGTCGCCTGCACTATCAGCGTCGAGAGCATGTTCGGTGCCACATGGCGGGCGAGGATCGAGACGTCGCTGGCGCCGTTCGCGACCGCGGCGCGCACGTAGTCCTCCTCGCGCAGCGCGAGCGCCTCCCCTCGCGCGACGCGGATCAGACCCGGCACGGCGCCGAGGCCGAGCGCGAGCGTCGCATTGGTCAGGGACGGCCCCAGGATGGCGGCTAGCCCCACGGCCAGCACGAGGAACGGGAACGCGAGCAGGACGTCGGTGAGCCGCGCGATCACCGGGTCGATCCACCCGCGGTAGTAGCCGGCGACGATGCCGATCGGAACGGCGACCACGATCGCGAGCAGTGTCGAGAAGACGCCTGCCTGGATCGAGGCGCGCGAGCCCCAGATGATGCGAGACAGCTGGTCGCGGCCGAGCTCGTCAGTGCCGAGGAGGTGGTGGTGTGCAAACGGGGGTGCGAGCGTCGCGTTGAAGTCCGTCGTCGACGCGGAGTACGGCGCGACGATGGGAGCGAGGATGGCCACGAGGATGAAGGTCGCGGCGAGCACGAGCCCGACGACAGCGAGCGGGCGCCGCAGAAACCGCTTCCGCAGGAGCCGCCTGCGACGCGCGCGCGGGTTGATCGCAAGGACGCCCGGGTCGGCGTAGCTCATCGCGCGGCTCCGGAAACGCGGATCCGCGGGTTGAGCAGCGAGTAGACGAGATCGACAAACAGGTTGACGACGACATATCCAGCGGCGGCGACGAGGACGACACCCTGTAGCAGCGTGTAGTCCCGCTGGTTGACGGCGTCGATCGTCAGCCGTCCGAAGCCGGGGATGACGAAGATCTGCTCCGTGATCACGGCCCCGGAGATGAGTGCGCCGAGCTGTAGCCCGATCACCGTGGTCACCGTGATCAGACTGTTCCGCAGTGCGTGCTTGCCGATCACCGACCACTCGGAAAGACCTTTCGCTCGGGCCGTGCGCACATAGTCGGCGCCGAGCGCGGTCAACATCGACGAGCGCATCTGCCGCATCAGAACCGCGGAGAGCCCGGTCCCGAGCACGATCGCCGGCATCAGCATGTGCTCGAGATTCTGGATCGGGTCGTGCGAGAACGGGACGTAGCCGCCAGCGGGCAACCATTGGAGCTTCACTGCGAAGTAGATGATCATCACGATGCCGAGCCAAAAGTGCGGCACGGACAGCCCAACGAGAGCGACGGTGGTGGCGGCGTAGTCTGTGGGCTTGCCGCGCCGTACCGCTGCGAGCACGCCTGCGAAGATCCCGATCACCGAACCGACAAGGATCGCAAGCCCCGCGAGCTCGAGTGTGATCGGCAGGCGCTGGACGATCGTGCGCGCGACCGACAGCTCGCGCTGATCCGTACCGAGGTCGCCCCGCACCGCGAGGCTCACCCAGCGGGCGTACTGCACCGGGAGCGGACGATCGAGGCCGTACTTGTGACGGACTGCGCTGAGAACGGCGGGATCGCGGTTCTCGCCACCGAGTGCAAGCGCCGGGTCGCCAGGGATCGCGCGAACCCCGACGAACACCAGCATGCTCGCGAGGACGAGCACGATCAGGGCGGCCCCGACCTTACGCAGGAGGAAGCCGCCCATGATCGCTCGGTTATCTCGCCCGCTACTTCTTGAAGCCCGCGAACTGTGCGCGAACGAGGCCGTCACCGTAGAGCTGAACACCGCCAACCTTCTTCGACTGGGCGTCGCGGTTGACCGCGTGGTAGAGGTAGATGATCGGACGGTCCTTGGCGGCCTGGGCGAGCGCCGCGTGGAACGAGGCGAGCCGCGCTGTCAGCGAGGCCGCCTTGCGCTCGTTCGCGAGCGACCGGTCGACCACCGGGTTCGAGTAGCCGCTGTCGTTCTGGGAACCAATCGTGTGGAGGAAGTTGAAGATGTTCCCATCGGCGTCAATGCGACCCGACCAGCCGATCGCGAACGTCTCGAACTGGCCCGCGTCCTCGTGGTTGAGCGACGTGACGAACTCGGTCGGGTCGAGCACGACGTTGATCCCGACGGCCTTCTCCATCGACTGAATCACCTGCCCGAGTCGAGCGGCGACAGGATCGGTCCCGAGCATCAGGTGCACGGTGACGCCGTTCGCGGCGCCGGATCGCGTGAAGGCGGCCTTGGCCGCCTTGAGATCGGCGGTCAGGTTGCACGGGATCCCCTTGGTCGCCGGATACCACGGCGTGCCCGGCGCGACCGGGAAGCAGTCTGGATTGGTCGTACCTCCGAACACCACCTTGTTGATCACTTTGCGGTCGAGGGCGAGCTCGAACGCTGCCCGCAGGTCGGCGGACTTGGCAATTGCCGTGCCCGTGTTCGTATACGGCAGCTTGCCGAGGCCCTTCGAGTTCCCGATGTTGAGCGTGATCCCCTGGTAGCCGATCGATGTCGACTTGAAGAGCTGCAGCGATGTGTCGCGCCCGATCGACTGCAAGTCGGTCGACGCGAGGCCCTCAGCAATGTCGACGTCGTGCGAGCGCAGGTTCGCTGCGCGCGCCGCCGGGTCGGTGATGATCTTCCACACGAGCGTGTCGAGATGCACGTTTTTCTTGTTGTAGTAGTACGGCGACTTGGTGAGGGTGATGTGGTCGCCTGCGCTTCGGTCCTTGAACATGAACGGTCCGACGCACACCGGGTTGGTCGCGAACTTGTCGCCGAGTGCATCGAGCTGCTTCGGCGACATGATCATCCCGGAACGGTCAGCCAACTGGGCGGTGATCGGTGAGTATCGATCGGTGAGATGCAGGATCACGGTCGACGAGCCGGAGACGTCGATCGAGCTGACGGGCGCGAGCTCGCTCGCGCGCGCCGATCGACTCAGGGTCTTGTGACGGTCGAGCGACTTCTTCACCGCGGTCGCGTCAAGTGTGGTTCCGTCGTTGAACTTGATGCCCTTGCGGATCTTGATCGTCACCGTCTTCTTGTCGGCTGAGAACGCAGGCAGGGACTCGGCGAGCTGCGGCACGATCTGCAGCTTCGCGTTCAAGTCGTAGAGCTTCTCGCAGATGTCTTGGAAAACCATGCGGCCCACGAACGTGCGTGCAAGCGTCGGGTCGAGCGCGTCCGGATCGGATTCGAGCGCGATCGTCAACGTGCCACCCGTCTGCAGCGACGGTGGCGCTGCCGAGCGCGCCGACGCGGTCAGCCCGGCGCCGAGCACTGCGATCAGGGTCGCGATTCCAAGGACGACGCGCGCGCGGTTGCTTCTCATGCTTGTCCCCCTGTCAGTGTCTGCACGGTGCACTAGAGACGAAAGCTGAATCTGGATCTGTGGAGTCTAGATTGGATCCAAGTATTCGTCAAATGGATCCAAGATGCTAGATTGCGGCACATGCCCGGCTCCCCGTCCGCGTCGGTTGCAGATCCGAGCCCGGCCGGGGGCGAGCGGGCACGGCTCGACGGGCGCCTGGTCGGGATCGGGGTCTCGGGAGGTGTCCTCTCCGGGCTCCTGGGCGTCGGCGGCGGGGTCGTCATGGTGCCTCTGCTCGTTCTCTGGGCGGGCTACAAGCAACGCTCGGCCCACGCCCTGTCGCTCGGGGCGATCATCCCGATCAGTCTCGCCAGCGTCGTCATCTACGGCGCGGCCGGCAAGGTGCGGATCGGCGACGCGGTCGCTCTCGCACTCGGGGCCGTGATCGGCGCCAGGATCGGGGCGACGCTGCTCGCGCGCCTCGAGGAACGGCCGTTGAAGCTCGTCTTCGGGCTCTTCCTGGGTGCGGTCTCCATTCTCATGCTGGTGCACGGATGAGCGGCGCGCTGTTGATCGTCGCGCTCGCGGCCTTCGGCCTCGTCACCGGCGCCGCGGCAGGGCTCCTCGGCGTCGGAGGCGGCATCATGATGGTCCCGTTCCTGACGCTCGTCGCGGGCCTCTCCCAACACGCCGCCGAAGCGACGTCGTTGCTCGTCGTTCTGCCGACTGCCGTGGTCGCAAGCGTCGTGCTGCACCGCCGCGGGGTCGGCGATCTGCCGCTGGCCTTGCGGTTCGGAGCGCTCGGTGCGGTCGGAGGCGTCCTCGGCGCCCTACTCGCCTTGGCGCTGCCCGCCCACGTCCTGCGCATCCTGTTCGCTGTCTTCCTCGGGCTCGTCGCCATCCGCCTCATCCGCGACGCTCTCACCGCCGCATGAGTGTCACCGCCGATCCGCACGGCCTCGTCGACCGCCTGGCCGCGGCGATCCAGTCGCGCGTTCTGAACGGCGAGCTCCCAACCGGGACGCGTCTCCGGCAGGAAACGCTCGCCGCCGAGTTTGGAGTCAGCCGCACACCGGTCCGCGAGGCGTTACGGAAGTTGCAGTCGAGCGGCGTCGTCACGCTGGAGCCGAACCGCGGTGCGATCGTGCGCGGAGTCAGCGCGCGTGATGTGCGCGACGCCTACGCGGTCCGCGCCGAGCTCGAGGGCTTCGCAGCCGAGACCGCGGTCACGCACATCCAGGACGTCGCACTCGAACGTCTTCGCGAGGCGGAGCAGCTCTTACGCCGCTCGATCACAGAGGTGATCGACGATCGACGCCGCGGGGTCGAGCGCCACTGGTCGACCGAGAGCGAGTGGGAGCGGGCGAACAACATCTTCCATCTCGTTATCCAGGAGGCAGCCGGCAACCCACAGCTCCTCTCGTCGATCGCCCACCTTCACCGCAGCTTCCCACGCCACCTCACCTGGTCTGCGTTGAGCCACAGCTCTCATCTGCTCGAGGCGAACATCGAGCAGCACCACCGCGTCCTCTCGGCGATCGAGGAGCGCGACGGCCCGGCAGCCCGGCGCGCGATGACCGAGCACATTCGCTCGTCGGGGGAGCTCCTCGCCCGGCTGCTCGAAGGCTAGAGGCTTGCCTAGGTCGCGCGCACCCAGTCCGCGCCGACGTGATCGAGGATCGTCGTCAACAGCTCGAACGAATGCATCACGTGCTCGTGCGCGAGCTGCCGCGCGCCCGCGGCCGATCCGGCGACGAGCGCGGCCCGGATCGCGCGGTGCTCGGCCTGGTTGCGCGCGTAGAGCTGGTCGAGCTCCTCGTCGACGGGCGCCCACACGGCAGGCCCGGAGAAGGTCCGGCGCGCAGCCTTCGCGACCGACTCGACATACGGCAGGTCGGCGACGCGGTAGAGCACGTCGTGGAACGCGTGGTTTGCGCGCATCCAGTCGGCGGCCAGCGAGCGCCGGTCACCTCCCGGATCGCGCGACCGCAGCTCCTTCGTCAGGCGTGTGAAGCGCTTCTCGCACTCCTCGAGCTCGCGCAGCGCTTCCGGCATCAGTTTCAGAGCGGCGGCCCCGGTCACGAGCGCCTCGAGCTCCGCCCGCACGAGAAACGCTTCGCGCAGGTCGTGGTGGGACAGCGTCCGCACGCGCACACCGCGGTTCGGCTCGAACGAGACGAGCCCGAGTGCCGCCACGAGACGCAGCGCCTCGCGCACCGGCGTGCGTGAGACGCCGAACCGCTCCGAGAGCTGCTCCTGGCGGAGCACCGACCCAGGTTCGAGCTCGCCCGAGACGATCGCCTCCTCGATCAGGTGCGCGATGTCGTCGGCCTTGGTCGTCTCAAGGCTCATGGAAGGCGCGAGTACGCCTCGGTCGTCAGGAACTCGGGCATCGGCACGGTGAGCGCCACGTCGGCGAAAACCTCCTTGGCGGCGGCGGACGCGTCGACCTGCGCGATCTCCGCCCGGACGCGTGCCTCGTCGAAGCGCCCGGACTGCACCCACGACCACACCTGGGCACGAGAGATCTCCGCGGTCGCGGCGTCCTCCATCAGGTTGTCGATCGCCGCAGCGCCCACGCCCTGCAACCACGCGTCGACGTACCGCACACCGACGCTGACGTTGACGCGCAGGCCCTCGCCCGTGATCTCGCCGCCGGGGATCTCGAAGTCCACGAGCTGATCCTCGCTGACCTCCACGTCGTCGCGTTTGCGGCCGACCTGGTTCGGCCGGTCGCCGAGCACCGCGTCGAACTCTGCCTTCGCGACCGACACGAGGTCCGGATGGGCGACCCACGTCCCGTCGAAGCCGTCGCCCGCCTCTCTGCTCTTGTCCTCGGCGACCTTGGCAAGTGCGACCGCATTCACCTCGGGGTCGCGGCGCGACGGAATGAACGCCGCCATCCCGCCGATCGCGTGCGCCTCACGCGCGTGGCACGTCTTGACGAGCAGCTGCGAGTACGCACGCATGAACGGCACGGTCATAGTCACCTGCGCGCGGTCCGGCAGAACCGCGCCCATCTTCTTGATGCAGCTGAAGATGTAGTCCCAGCGGCCGGCGTTCAGCGCACAGGAGTGATCTCGCAACTCGTAGAGGATCGCGTCCATCTCGTAAGCGGCCAGGATCGTCTCGATCAGCACGGTGCACTTGATCGAGCCGTGCGGCAGGCCGAGCTCTCGCTCCGCGAAGGCAAACGCGCTCGCCCAGAGACGCGCTTCGAGGTGCGACTCGAGCTTGGGCAAGTAGAAGTACGGGCCGGTCCCGCGGTCGAGCTGCTCCTGCGCGTTGTTGAACACGACGAGGCCGAAGTCGAAGAACGAGGCGCTGATCGGAGCGCCGTCAACCTCGTGGTGTCGCTCAAGCAAGTGCCAGCCACGCGGCCGGATGACAAGCGTCGCCGTTCTGTCGTTCAGGCGGTAGCTCTTCTCACCTGTGTCGAGCTCGATCTCGCGGCGCACTGCGTCATGCACGTTGCGCTGGCCGTCACGGACGTTGTCCCAGGTCGGTGAGTTCGCGTCCTCGAAGTCAGCCATGAAGACCTTCGCGCCGGAGTTCAGCGCGTTGATCATCATCTTGCGCTCGACAGGCCCTGTGATCTCGACGCGCCGGTCTTGCAGGTCGGCTGGCGCCGGAGCGACGATGAAGTCCTCCGGCGCCTGCACGAACTGCGGACGCTCGTCGTTGCGCGCCTGCCGGGCCGCGAGCAGGCGCTCACGTTCCTGATTCAGCTCTCGCTGGAGGCGATCGACGAACGCGAGCGCCTCCGTCGAGAGAACGTCTGTCTCTACGCGAATTGCGCTTCCTCCGTCGAACCGTGCAGCGCGAGCGTCGAGGAGTCCTTGGACACGGCTTGCATCACCTTGTCGAAGTATCCCGCACCGACCTCCCGCTGGTGCTTCGTGGCGGTGTAGCCGGCCGACTCGAGCGCGAATTCACGCTCCTGCAGCTCCACGTATGCACTCATTCCCCGCTCGCGATAGCCGTTTGCGAGCTCGAACATCCCGGCGTTCAGTGAGTGGAACCCGGCCAAGGTGATGAACTGGAACCGATAGCCCCATTCGCCCAGCTGCTCCTGGAAGCCGGCGATCGCCTCGTCGGAAAGCGCCTTGCGCCAGTTGAATGAGGGCGAGCAGTTGTAGGCGAGCAGCTTGCGCGGGTGCTGCTCGTGGATCGCCTCCGCGAATGCCTTCGCCTCGCCGAGGTCGGGCGTCGACGTCTCGAACCAGAGGACGTCCGCGTAGGGCGCGTACGCCAGCGACCGCGCGATCGCGGCATCGAGGCCGTCCTTGACCGTGAAGAAGCCCTCGCTCGTGCGCTCGCCGGTGACGAACGGCGCGTCGCGTTCGTCGACGTCGGTCGTGAGCAGCGTGGCGCTGAGCGAGTCCGTCCGCGCGACGAGCACTGTCGGCACGTTCATGACGTCCGCGGCCAGGCGTGCCGCGGTCAGGGTGCGGATGAACTGCGAGGTCGGAACGAGCACCTTCCCACCGAGGTGACCGCACTTCTTCTCGGCCGCAAGCTGGTCTTCGTAATGGACGCCGGCAGCCCCCGCCTCGATCATCCCGCGCATCAACTCGTAGGCGTTCAGCGCGCCGCCGAAGCCCGCCTCCGCGTCGGCGACGATCGGCGCGAACCAGTCGGTGCCGTTCCGCTCCTCCGACCAGTCGATCTGGTCCGCGCGCATCAGCGCGTTGTTCAGACGGCGCACGACCTGCGGCACGGAGTTGGCCGGATAGAGGCTCTGATCGGGATACGTCGAGCCGGCGAGGTTCGCGTCGGCCGCCACCTGCCAGCCCGAGAGGTAGATCGCCTGCAGCCCCGCCTTGACCATCTGCACTGCCTGGCCGCCGGTCAGCGCGCCGAGCGCGTTCACGTAGCTGCCCAGGGTCAGGAGCCGCCAGAGCCGCTCGGCACCGAGGCGCGCGAGTGTCGACTCCGGCACGACCGATCCACGCAGGCGGACGACCTCCTCGGCGCTGTAGGAGCGCTCGATCCCTGCCCAGCGCTCGTCGTCAGCCCACCGGCACTCGAGTTGTCTGGCCTGTTCTTGGATCCAATCTTTGGTCTGCACGGGGTCTCTCCCTGACTTGACAACATATTCTGGATCCTAGATTACCGAAATACCGTGGCTGTTTGGCAAAAATTCGTGTATTCTGGATCCCAGAACGTTTCTTGTTGGATCCGAAAGGAGCATGCGATGCCACCGCAGACGATCGAGACGCAGCAGCCCGAGGCGACCGACGAGCGCGCCGAGCGCCGGCCGATGTGGGAACTCGCGGAGTGCCAGTGCCCCGACTACTGCGAGCGCGACCACGAGCTCGACTGAGTTGCGAGACCGCTACGCAGCAGTCCAGCCGAGGTCGATCGGCACCGGCACGCCGGTGATCCCGCGGCCAGCCGGGCTGAGCAAGTAGGCGACCAGGTCTGCGACCTCTGCAGGCTCGAGCAGGCGCTTGACCGCCTGGCGCTCGAGGACCACGTCCTCGAGCACCCACTCGGACGGAAGCCCGTGTGCCCTCGCCTGGTCGGCGACCTGCGCTTCGACGAGCGGTGTCCGAACGTAGCCGGGGCAGACCGCTGTTGCGCTAATCCCGACCGACGCCCCCTCGAGAGCAAGTGTCTTGACGAGCCCGAGCACACCGTGCTTGGCCGAGACGTAGCCCGCCTTGAACGGCGAGGCCGTCAGCGCCTGCGCCGAGGCGATCACGCAGACCCGCCCGTCGCCGGAGGCGGCAAGCGCCTCCCACGCGTACTTGGCGAGCAGGAACGGCGAGGTGAGGAGCAGGGCGAGCAGGCGGTCCCATTGCTCCTCGGGAAACCCCTGGACGGGGGCGACGTGCTGGAAGCCCGCGTTCGGGACGATCGCGTCGAGCCGACCGTGCGCCGCAAGGGCCGCGTCGACGACGCTGCGGTTCCCTTCGCGGGTCGTCAGATCCGCATCGTCGATATCGACGCCGTGCACGGTCCAGGCGTCAGCGGCGAGCCGCTCGACGATTGCGGCGCCGATGCCGCCACGTGCGCCGGTGACGAGCGCGACCCGAGCGCTCATCAGAGGTAGTAGCGGAAGACGACCTCGGCGACGCAGACAGGCTTGTCGCTGCCTTCTCGCTCCACGGTCGCCGACATCGTCACCTGCGCCCCACCCTCGAACTCGTCGACCGCCGCCACCGCGAACGACCCACGGAGCCGCGAGTCGACCGTGACCGGCGAGGGAAACCGGACGCGGTTCAAGCCGTAGTTGATCCCCATCCGGCCCTCGCGGGGAATCACCTCGTATGAGGCGACCGGCAGCAGCGAGAGCGTCAGGTAGCCGTGCCCGATCGTTGTGCCGAACGGGCCTTCTTGCGCGCGCTCCGGATCGACGTGGATCCACTGGTGGTCGCCCGTCGCCTCCGCGAACGCGTCGATCTTCTCCTGCGTAATCTCGATCCAACTCGACGGTCCGAACGTGTCTCCGAGCTTCATCTGATCTCCCCCCAGCGCACGACGGTGGCGGCCCACGTGTAGCCCGTGCCGGCCGAGAGCAGCAGGACGACGTCGCCGTCCTGCACGCGGCCGTCGCGCACCGCACGGTCGAGGCCGAGCAGCGAATCGACGCCGCTCATATGCCCCGTGTCGTCCAGGTACATGGCTTGATCTTCGCGCATCCCGAGCTCCGACAGCAAGCTGAGGAACATCGAGCGCTTCGTGTGCAACGGGCAGACGAATGCGACGTCCGCGAGTGAGAGGCCGGAGCGCTCGACCGCGCCGAGCGCGGCGGCGACGAAGTTCGGGAGCGAGACCTGGTCGAGCCCACCCTTCATCGATTGCGGGTCGGCGACGTCGAGGAACCGGTAACCGTCGGGATCGGCCGAGCCTCCGCCCGGCACTTTCACCTGCAGCGAGTAGGACCCATCGGTCAAGGCGTGTGCGCCGAGCAGCTCGTTCCGGCCGGCGTCGCCGACGACGAGGCCGGCGACCGCACCGTCGCCGAAGTTGAACATGAAACGCGAGCGTTCGTTCCCGTAGTCAAGGAGGTACGACTCGCGACAGGCAGCGACGGCGAGCACCGACTTCAGTTCCTCCTCGGCGCGCAGCACATCGCGCGCGAGCCGCAGCGCGATCGGCGTGCCGTGCGAGACGTTGTCGTACTCGATTGCAAACGCATTCGTCGCTCCGACACGATGGGCGATGTGGGGAGCGACCTGCCAAACGGCGTAGTCGCGCCACATCGAGCCGTAGTACATAACGACGTCGATCGACTTCGGATCGGTGCCGGTCTCCTCGAGCAGCCGCTCGGCCGCCGCAACCGCGAGGTCGCTGACGTGCTCGTCCTCTGCGGCGATGTGCTTGCCGCGCAGGCCGAACTTCTCGACGATCACCTGCTCGGGGATGCCGGACGCGGTTGCAACCTCGGCAGCGGACATCCACCGCTCCGGCAGATACGAAGCGGTCGCAGCGAGCCCGACACGCCTCACGTTCGCGGACCCTCGAGGATGCAGCCGATCATCCGCTCGAGCTCGGCCCAGACGCGCCCGGGCAGAGGTGAGCCGTCGCCCCAGAGAATCCACCGCATGCCGATCAGCTCGCCCATGCCCATCAGGGCGTAGGCCGCGACCTCGGCGTCGAGCTTGCCGATCTCGCCCGAGTCAACGGCGGCGCGCAGCGCTTCGATGTAGCCGCGCGAGAGGCGGTCGTAGTGGTATCGGAGCATCTCGGGCGAGACGAACTCGGCCTGGCGGATGATCCGGTAGAGCGCCGGATGCTCTCTCGTGAAGCGGAAGTAGGCCTCGAAGCCGAGCAGCTCGGACTCGAGCCTGGTCGTCCCCTGTGAGGAGCCCTCCTTCATCGCGCGCCGCACGCGGCGGTTCAGGTCGCGCACCAGCTCGTCGAACACGGCCTTCTTCGAGTCGAAGTAGAGGTAGAACGTCCCGGCGGCGACCCCTGCGACGTCGGCGAGCTTGACGATCGACGCGTCGTGGTATCCGAGCTCGCCGAAGACCTGCTCGGCCGCATCGAGCAGGCGCCGGCGGGTGTCGAGGCCGCGCTTGGAGAGCGGGCGGCCGTCGACATTCGTGATCACGACGTCGGTCACGCGGTCACCTGCAGCTCGGACTTCAGGATCTTCCCCATCGAGTTGCGCGGAAGCTCGTCGACGACGCGAAACTCCTTCGGCACCTTGAACCGCGCGAGGTGCTGGACGCAGTGCTCGCGCAGCTCGTCATCCGACACCGGCGCCGAGAGGACGACGAAGGCGACGCAGATCTCACCCCACCGTTCGTCGGGAGCGCCGACGACCGCGGCGTCCACGACCGCCGGGTGCTCGTGCAGGACCG
The DNA here is from genome assembly GCA_038216085.1 of Gaiellales bacterium. Taxonomy (GTDB): domain Bacteria; phylum Actinomycetota; class Thermoleophilia; order Gaiellales; family Gaiellaceae; genus PALSA-600. The sequence goes on from JBBQQI010000003.1 coordinate 43,342, forward strand.
CTTCGATCTCAGCCGGATAGATGTTCTCGCCGCCTGAGACGATCAGATCCTTCAGACGTCCTCGGATGCGGAAGTTGCCCTCGTCGTCACGCTCGGCGAGATCGCCGGTCAGCAGCCAGCCGTCGCGCGAGGCATTCGCGGTCTCCTCCTCGTTGCGCCAGTAGCCGGCAAAGACGTTCGGCCCGCGCACGAGCAGCTCGCCGGCCGGCGACAGGTCGCACTCGACGTAGGGGTAGGGCTTGCCCGCCCAGCCGGCCTTCCGCCGCGCGTCCTCCGGCGGCAGGCAGAGGACGTTCGGCGCCGCCTCGGTGAGCCCGTAGCCCTGGACGATGTCGACGCCCCGCGCCGACCAGGTGTCGAGCAGCGCTTCCGGCATCGGCGCTCCGCCGACGACGGCGAGCCGCAATGACGAGAGGTCTGTCTCGGCGAAGCGGGGGACCTGCGCCATGAAGAGGTAGTTCGCGGGGACGCCCATCATCGTCGTGATCCTGTGCGTCTCGATCAGGTTCAGGGCGCGCGACGCGTCGAAGCCCCGCTCGAGCACGAGCTTCGCGCCCTTCCACCACGCGAGGATCGACTGCACGTTCCAGCCGCCGCAGTGGAACTGCGGCAGCACCTGCAGGATCACGTCGTCGGGGCGAACGCCGGTCGCGAGGTCGAAGGAGAGGTTCGTCCAGAAGCAGTTCGCGTGGGTGAGGAGCGCGCCCTTCGGCTTGCCGGTCGTGCCGGACGTGTAGATCAGGAACAGCGGGTCCGAGTCCAGAGCTCGCGAACCTGGTCCTGAACCAGGTTCGAGGGTCAGGGCCGGCGCGGCCTTGGCCGCGAGGGACAGGGCCGCACCCGCGAGGTCGCGGTGCTCGTCCTCGACGAGGAAGACCGCCGGCTCGGCGTCGTCGAGCTGGTAGGCGATCTCGGCCGCAGCCAGGCGCCACGAGATCGGATGCAGGATCGCGCCGGCCTTCGCGCACGCGAACATCAGGGCGACGTGCTCACCCGAGTTGCCGGTGAGCGTCGAGATGCGCTCGCCGTGGGAGAGGCAACGCGCGAGCTCGTCCGAGCGCGCGTCGAGCTCCGCGTATGTCCAGGAGCGGTGCACCTCTTCGATCGCGACGCGCGCCGGAGTTATCCGGGCACGGTCGCGAATGATGCGGTCGATGGTGTGGTGGCTCATTCGAGAAACACTCATGCAAGAAAGCCCGTGACGATCCTGACGAATGCGTCGGGCTGCTCCCAGAAGAACAGGTGGCCTGCCTCAGGAAAGAGCTCGACTCGGGCGCCGGGAATGCGCTCGGCGAGCACCTGAGCATTGCGCACGTCGACGACGTTGTCGGCTGTGCCGTGGAGAACGAGGGTCGGCGCGGCGATCGGCGCCTCCACCCCGGCGAACGTCAGCCCCGCGGCTGCCTGCGCCTGCCAGCCGTCGGGATCGGGCGGGTTGGCGACGCGCCGGGCGAAGATGTCGTCGACGAGGGCGACCGGCGGGTCGGTGCCGAGCGCATTCTCGACGAACCGCCGCAGAGCGACCTCGGGCGCGAGGCTCGGCGCCTCCTGGAAGAGCTTGATCGTCACCGCCGGCATCGGCACACCGTTTGCCCCGCCGGGCGTCGTGCAGGCGAGGACGAGCTTGTCGACCCGTTCCGGCGCGGCGACCGCGAGCTCCTGGGCGATCATCCCGCCGAGGCTCGCTCCGAGCACGTGCGCGCGGCCCGCCCCGGCCTCGTCGAGCACCTGCAACGCGTCGCCGGCCATCAGCCGCGCGATGTACGGCCCAGCGGGCTTGTCGGACTCGCCGATGCCGCGGTTGTCGAAGGTCAGCACGCGGTAGCGCTCGGCAAGCCCCGGCACGACCGGGTCCCAGCCCCAGCGTCCGTAACCAAGGCCCTGGATCAGGAGCAGTACGTCACCGTCACCGTGCTCCTCCCAGGCGACGTTCACTTTTGCATCGCCTCCTGAAGCCGTTGCAGCGTCCTCGGCCGGCGTAGCCGCCCGATCCGGACGAGACCGCCCGGCACGAAGAAGACAACCAGGATGAAGAGAACGCCGAGCACGAAGAGGGGCTGTTGGAGCGGTGTGCGCAAAACGTTCGGCAGGCGCGAGACAGCGTGTGAGCTCGACGCGTCGCCGAGGCGCTGGTTCGCCCACGTGTAGAGGATCCCGCCGATCAGCGCGCCGTAGCGTGTCCCGGTGCCGCCGATCACGACCATCACGAGCAGCGTCAGCGTGAAGTTGGCGGAGGTGACCTCGGTCGTCGCCCCGCCGAGCAGCAGGAGGTAGACGACGCCGCCGCCGGTCGCGAGGAACGACGCCAGCACGAACGCCATCAGCTTGTAGGCGTAGGGCCGCAGCCCGAGGACCTCGACACGCAGCTCGTTCTCACGGATCGCCTGCCAGATGTGGCCGGGCGACGAGCTCGTCGCCCATTGCACGACGACGAAAACGACGGCCGCGTAGCCGAGTGCGACCCAGTAGAGGTTCTTCGTGTTGAAGATGCCGACGAGCGCGTCCGGCAGTTTGGTGTAATCGGTGCCGAGACCTTCCTCACCGCCGGTCCACTTGTGCGGGTTCTTGAAGACGAGGATCGATCCCGCCTGCGCGAACGCGAGCGTCACCATCGCGAACGCGATCCCGCCGACGCGAAGCGACACGGCGCCCAAGAGGAGCGGGAGCAGCACGCCGACGAGCGCCGTGAACGCCAGCGCGGCCACGAAGCCCCAGTGCCATTTCGTGATCGCGATGCACGTCACGTAGACGCCGACGGCGAAGTAGAGAGCGTGGCCGAACGACAGGAGCCCTGTGAATCCGAACAGCAGGTCGTACGTGAGCGCGAGGCCTCCGAAGAGGAGACACAGCGCAAGCAACTGCAGGGTGCCAGGCGTGTTGATCGTGCTCTTGAAGACGTAGGGAATGTCGATCGCGAACTGCGGCACGAGCGCCAGGGCGACGAGCGCGACGGCCGGGACGACCCACCGCCTGAGACCCGTCAGCCTCGTCACGCGAAGCTCCCCGAGAGGCCGCGCGGGCGAATCAGCAGGACGATGCCGAGCAGCAGCACGACGCTCAGGTCGCCGAGCCCCGAGGACGCGTAGTAGTTCGCGTACTGCTGGACGAGGCCCACGACGACCGCCGAGCCGGCCGTGCCGCGAAGCGACCCGAGGCCGCCGATCACGACGACGATGAACGCGAAGATCAGGAGCGACGTGCCACGTTGCGGGTCGACGGTGCTGAAGTAGACGTTCGAGAGCACGCCGGCGACGGCGGCCGCGACGCCGCCGAGTGCGAAGACGAGCGTGAATGCTCGGCGGACGTCGATGCCGAGCGCAGTCACCATCGCCCGGTTCTCGACGCCGGCGCGGATGATCAGGCCGTAGCGGGTGCGGCGCAAGAACAGGTTCAGCGCGAACAGCACGACGCCGGCGGTGACGATCTCGATCCAGCGATCGTTCGGAATGTGGGCTCCCGCAACGGTCGTCGTCTTGCCGAGCCACGCCGGTGCGGGAACCGATCGCGCGTCGTTGCCCCAGATCGCGGTCACGAGCGCGACCGTGGCGAGTGCGAGGCCGACCGTGACGAGCACCTGCTCGATGTGGCGGCGGTAGAGCGGGCGGATCAGGAACAGCTCGACGAGCGCCGCGAACACCCCGCCGACGACGAGGCCGACGAGCGCCCCGAGCAGGAACCGTGGCAGCACCGCGACGCCGCCGAGCTTCGACTCGGTGAACCACATCGCATACGCACCGACGGTCAGGAACGCACCGTGGGCGAAGTTGAGGATCCCCATCAGGCCGTAGATCAACGAGAGGCCAGAGGCGATCAGGAAGTACATCGCGCCGAGCCCGAGCCCCGTGATCGTCAGCAGAAGAAATGTGCTCATGCAGCCGCTCCGACGCCGAGCATGCGGTGCACCATCGGCTTGTCCGCGAGCAGCTCCTTGGCCGGGCCGATGTGCACGACGCGGCCCGTGTCGAGCACGACGGCGTCGCGCGCGACGCGCTGCACGACGCCCAGGTTCTGCTCGACAAGCAGCACAGTTGTCAGCTCCGAGACACGCTCGAGCACGCGCGCGACCTCGGTGACGAGAAGCGGCGCCAGGCCCTTCGTCGGCTCGTCGACAAGCAGCACGCGATTCTCGTTCAGGAGGGCGCGCGCGATCGCGACCATTTGCTGTTGCCCACCGGAAAGCGTGCCGGCGAGCTGCTTCCCGCGCTGCTCCAGCTCCGGGAAGAGGTCGTAGACGAGCTCGTACTGCGGCTCCTTGTCGCGTTCGGCAAGACGAAGGTTCTCGTCAACCGTCAGACCGGCGAAGACATCGCGATCCTCGGGCACGTAGCCGACACCTCGGCGCACGATCTTGTGCGTCGGAGCACCGCCGATCGGAGCGCCGTCGAACCCGATCGTCCCACGGCTCGGCACAAGGCCCATCAGCGCCCGCAACGTCGTCGTCTTGCCGACGCCGTTGCGTCCGAGCAGCGCCGTGACGCCCCCCTCGGGCACGTCGAACGTGATGCCCTGCAGGATGTGCGACTCACCGAGGTAGACGTGCAGGTCCTGAACCTGCAGCAACGCTGTCACAGCGCTTCTCCGAGATACGCCTGCTGCACCGTCTCGTTGCGCATGATCGCGTCCGGTGTGTCGACGGCGAGCAGGCTGCCGTGGTGCATGACGGCGATGCGCTGCGCAAGCCCCGTGACGACCTCCATGTGGTGCTCGACCATCAGCACGGTCTTGCCCTCGTCGACGTGCACCGAGCGAATCAGCTCGACGAGCTCCGGCACGTCTTCGACCGACACTCCGGCCATCGGCTCGTCGAGGAGCAGGACGCGCGGGCTCCCTGCGAGCAGCATCGCCAGCTCGAGCTTCCGCTTGTCCCCGTGCGAGAGCAGCCCGGCCGGCACGGCCTCGCGGCCACCGAGCCCGACGCGCTCGAGCGCCCAGCCGGCGCGGTCGACCGCCTCGCGGACGTGCAACGCGAGCCGCCAGATGCGCATTGTCCCCCCGAGTGCGGCCTCGGCGGCGAGGCGAACGTTCTCGATGGCGGACAAGAGCGGAAAGACGTTCGAGACCTGGAACGTCCGCCCGATCCCGAGCCGCGTCCGGCGAAACGGCGCCTTGCGCGTCACGTCGATGCCGGCGAGCTCGATCGTGCCCGACGTCGGTCGGAGCAGCCCGGAGACGAGATTGAAGAGCGTCGTCTTGCCCGCCCCGTTGGGGCCGATCACGGCAAGCAGTTCGCCCTCACGAACCTCGAGCCCGACACCAGAGACGATCGTCGCGCCTCCGATGTCGAGCCCGAGATCCTTCGTCGCGAGGATCGGGGGTGCGCTCACGCGCGAGGGTCTCTCTAACCCCGCATCGCAACCACGGGCGGAGCCGTGGCAAACGTGGTCGCCGTGCCGAGAAGCTGCGGCACGAGGTGGCCGTTCTTCTTGACGAGCTTCACGCGGAACATCGGCTGCAGCATCGCATGGTCCTGCGGCCGGATCGCCTGGATTCCCTTCGGCGCGAGGAACTTGTACCCCTCGAGGGCAGAAACCAGCTTGTCCGGATCGTCGGACTTCGCCGTCTGCAACGCGTGGACGATCAGCTGCGCCATCACGAAGCCGTCCGGCGTGAAGATGTCCGGGACCTGACTGCGCTTACGCATCTGCGCGACGAGCCAGTCGTTCACCTTGTTCTTCGGTGCGGTGTAGACGTAGTGCGACAGGAAGTGGATCTTCGTCGCCTGGTCGCCCAACGTCGCCCACGTCGCGCGCTCTGCGAGCCCGGTGACGATCTGCGTGTTGCCCGCGAACACGTTCTGTTGGTCGAGTGCCTTCCACATCCCGCCTGCAGTGGTACCGGCCCACGCGACGAAGATCAGGTCGGGATTCGCGTTCTTGGCCTGCTGCGCGAACGGCGTGAAGTCGGTCGCGGTCAGCGGGACGGAGATCTCGCTCACCGTGTGACCCTTGCCGCCGAGGACGGCCTTGACCGCGGCGTAGTTGCCGTGACCGAACACCGAGTCCTGGTCGAAGACGACGACCTTCTTGCCGCTCCCCTGGAGGAACGAGTTCGCGGTGTAGACGTCCTGGAGCGTCTCGCGCCCCGCACGGAACGTGTACTTGTTCGCGCCGGTGATCGCATCCGAGGCTGCGGGACCGGAGACGTAGAGGACATGATTCTGCGCCGCGAGCGGCGCGACCTGCAAGGCGATGCCCGACGAGTCGGTGCCGCCAATGATCTTGTAGCCCTGCCCGATCAAGTCCTTCGCAGCGTTGACGGCCGTTGCGGCGTCGGTCTTGTCATCGACGTAGGTGACCGCGATCGTCTTGCCGTTGACCTTGCCGGTGCCGTTCGTCGCGTAATTGAGCCCGAGCTTGAATCCCTCGAGCTCCTCGGCGCCATAGGCGCCGAGCAGCCCCGTGCGCGAGTAGATCATGCCGACCTTGTAGGAGCCGGCCGACGCATGCTGCGAGCGTGCCGCAACCGTGGCCGTCCCCCCGAGCAGCATGAAGAGCGCTGTCCCGAGCAGAACCTTCGTGAAGCGATGACGCATGAACGCATCCTCCTGAGTGAGTGATCACGGAACTTGAATGATCCCGAACCTGAGACCCGATTCAGGTGTGAGTTTCGGTGTAACGGCTAGGACGTGTCAAGTCCCAGTTGGTTGGCCGTCCCCAGGAGGTCACTCGTGAAGCACCTCGTTCTTGTCTCGGTTCTGGCTCTGAGCCTCGGTTTGGTGTCCGCTGCTGCTGCCGAGACGCGGCAGGCGAGATTTGACGCGACCGTCCAGGTGATCATGGCCGAGCCCTACCAGGCCGCCTACGCCCCGCTCGGGCCCGATACCTCCTTCACCTCGCCGACCCTGAACACGGCGCCTGCCGAGGACTACACGACGGGCTCGATCCCCGGTGATCCGGACTACCCCGCGTGGCCCGCCGGCTTCCGGCAGGTGCTGCTCCACTCGGGCGACGGCGCGCCCCTCCTCGCGATGGTCGCGCTCCATCCCGCCGTCCACCCCGGGATCGTCGTCGTGCACGGCTTCAACACGCACGGCTACGCGTCGGTGATCCGCTGGGCCGCCGTGCTCTACGCGCGCGGCTACGACGTGGTCGCGGCCGACCAGCGCGACTTCGCGTTCGAGTCCGCGGCCGGCTACGGCAACCCGGAGTGGCTGCAAACGTTCGGGTGGAAGGAGTCGGAAGACGTCCTCGCTGCCGGGCGGTATCTCGAGGGGCAGCCGGGCGTCGGCGCGATCGGGATCGTCGGTTTCAGCGAAGGTGCGCAGAACACTGCACTCGCGCTGGCGCTCGACCAGGCTGCGAAGCACCACGTGTTCTCGGCGGGGCTCACCTTCAGCGGTCCCGCCGATCAGAACACGCAACTGTCGACGAACGTCATCGCCTCCGACGCGCTCGTCGCACTCGTGACGCCGCACGAGACGAGCGTGTGCGGAGCGCTCCAGCATGCTGCGACCTACTACAGCACGACGGGCTTCCAGATCCTCAGCCATGAGACCGCGATGCACGCGCAGACATCGATCCGGGTACCGCTCCTGAACTTCTACGCCCAGGACGACTCACTCGTGCCGGCGTTCGAAGCGAAGATGATGGCGGCGTACAACGCCGGTAATCCGTTGCAGCAGACGATCGAGCTGCAGCAAGGCGAGCATGCGTACTTCTTCGACCGCTGGTGGCAGCAAAGGACGATCCTCCGCTACTTCAAGGATCAACTGCCCTCCGCGAGCGGTGACCCGACCGTCGGGGTCGAGCCGTCCGTGAACCAGACGCCGGGCGGTGCACCGGCGTCGACCCAGGCGGTCGCCCTCGGGCCGGTGTCCAAGGAGTGGGCCGATGCCCAGCTCGCGCCCTACGTGTGCGATCCGGCCGCGGGCGTCCCGGGCGCGAACTAGGCCGACTCTTCGACGAGCTCGTCGGGCTCGATGTCGGCCCCTGCGCTCGTGACGAGTGTCGGCTTCAGGCCCTTCTCGATCGTCTCCTTGGTGATCACGCACTTGGAGACGTCCTTGCGCGACGGCAGCTCGAACATCACGTCGAGCAGCGCGTTCTCGATGATCGAGCGCAGGCCGCGGGCGCCGGTCTCGCGCTCGAGGCCCTTGTCGGCGATCGACCAGAGAGCGTCGTCGGTGAAGACGAGATCGATGTTGTCGTAGTTGAAGAAGCGCTGGTACTGCTTGACGAGCGCGTTCTTCGGCTCGGTCAGGATCTGCACGAGGTCGTCGCGCTTCAGCTGATGCACGGCCGAGATGACCGGCAGCCGGCCGATGAACTCGGGGATCAGCCCGAAGGTGAGCAGGTCTTCCGGCATCACCTCGGCGAGCAGCTCCGCACTCTGCGCGTCGCGCTTGCTCGAGATGTCGCGACCGAACCCGACCGCGTTCTTCCCGAGCCGCTTCGCGATGATCTTGTCGATGCCGGCGAATGCCCCGCCGCAGATGAAGAGGATGTTCGTCGTGTCGATCGACAGGAACTCCTGGTGCGGGTGCTTGCGGCCGCCTTGCGGGGGCACCGAGGCGACAGTGCCCTCGAGGATCTTCAGAAGCGCCTGCTGCACGCCTTCGCCGGAGACATCGCGCGTGATCGAGGGGTTATCGGCCTTGCGCGCGATCTTGTCGACCTCGTCGATGTAGATGATCCCGGTCTCGGCCTTCTTGATGTCGAAGTCCGCGGCTTGGATCAGCTTCAGGAGGATGTTCTCGACGTCCTCACCGACGTAGCCGGCCTCGGTGAGCGCGGTCGCATCGGCGATCGCGAACGGGACGTTGAGGATCCGCGCGAGCGTCTGCGCAAGGTGGGTCTTGCCGCAGCCGGTGGGGCCGAGAAGCATGATGTTCGACTTCTGCAGCTCGACCTCGCCGTCCTCCGCGCCCATCTGAACGCGCTTGTAGTGGTTGTAGACGGCGACAGCCAGTGAGCGCTTCGCCTCCTCCTGCGAGACGACGTACTCGTTCAGCGAGGCATAGATGTCGGTCGGCCGCGGGAGGTTCTCGAGGTCGAGCGAGCTCGGGGTTGTGAGCTCCTCGTCGATGATCTCGTTGCAGAGATCGATGCACTCGTCGCAGATGTAGACGCCGGGGCCTGCGATCAGCTTTTTGACCTGGCGCTGCGACTTGCCGCAGAAGCTGCAGAGAAGCTGCTCGTTTCCTTCGCTCGCGCGCGCCATGCCCGTACTCCTTTTACCCTCGATTGGTCAAAATGGCTACCCCGTTTACCTACGCGGCCGCCACGCCTCGCCCTGCTTCCCGATGCGTGATCACCGTGTCGATGATCCCGTACTCCGTCGCTTCCTGCGGGCTCAGAAAGAAATCCCTCTCCATATCGTGCGAAATCTTCTCCTGCGGATTGCCCGTGTGGTGGGTGTAGATCTCTTCCAGGCGGCGCTTGAGCCCGATCACTTCGCGTGCCTGGATCTCGATGTCGGTGCCCTGGCCCTGGAAGCCGCCGGACACCTGATGGATCAGGATCCGTGAGTTCGGCAGTGACATCCGCTTCCCTTTCGCGCCGCCGGCGAGGAGCAGCGAGCCCATGCTCATCGCGATACCGACACAGATCGTCTGCACGTCCGGCTTGATGAACTGCATCGTGTCGTAGATGGCGAGACCCGAGTACACCGAGCCGCCTGGCGAGTTGATGTAGAGGAAGATGTCCTTGTCCGGATCCTCCGACTCGAGGTGGAGGAGCTGCGCGATGATCAGATTCGCGATCTGATCGTCGACGGGCGTGCCGAGGAACACGATGCGCTCGGCGAGCAGGCGCGAGTAGATGTCGAATGCGCGCTCGCCGCGCGACGTCTGTTCAACGACCATTGGAACTAGTGGCATTGTGTGTCTACTCCTTCGCGCCTGGGGTCCAAAGCTTCGGTGGTTCGGCCGGCTGCTCCTGCTCCGGCGTCCAGATTGCCTCGCGCGCCTCGTGCAACTCCGGCGCGATCGGCTTGACCTCGGCCGCGATGCGGTCGAGAGCCTTCTTGAGCCTGATGTCGTCGCGAACGCGATCTGCGCCGCCTTCTTCGACGAAGGTGTCGATGTCCTCTTCGCTCTCGCCGGCTGCACGGAGCTCGTCCTTGATCTCCTCGTCGGTCACGACCAGACCGAGCTTGTCGGCAACGGCCTCGAGGATCAGCTCGCGCCCGACCGAGAGCGAGGCCTCTGCGAACAGGCGGCCGTTCAGCTGCTCGATCGACTGGCCCGTCAGCTGCAGGTATGTCCCCGCATCGATGCCGCGCGACTCGAGGCTGCGCGCGAGGCCGCTCAGCAGCTCGCGGGTGCGCGCTTCGACGAGCGGGCCGCTCGCGTTGACGTTCGATGCGCGCACGAGCTCGTCGACCGCGGCGGCGCGGAAGAGGCCGTCGAGCTCCTCCTCGATCTGGGCGCGGAGGCGACCTTCGATGTCGGTGCGCAGCTCGTCGAGCGAGTCAAACTCGGTCGCGCTCTTCGCAAGGTCGTCGTCGAGCGGCGGCAGCACGTGCTCCTTCAATTCCTTGATCACGACGGTCGCTTTGCGGGTCTCCGCTCCCTGCAGTTCATAGGCGATCTCGCGTGATTCTCCGGCGCCGAGCCCGCGAATGCCGTTCTCGATCTCCTCGACGAGCCGCTCCGAGCCGAGCTCGACCACGTAGTCGCGCTGCGCGGAACCGTCCTCGGCGACGAGATCGACGACCACCGTGTCGCCGTCCTGGGCGGGGCGGCCTTCGACCGGCACGAGCTCACCGACGGTGCGCTGCAGGGCTTCGAGCTCGGCTTGCACGGCCTCCTGCGGCACCTCGGCCTCGTGCTTGGGCACCTCGAGCTGTGTCCAGTCGGCCGGCTCGGGCTTCGGCAGCACCTCAACCGTCGCCGAGAACCGCCAGTCCTCGCTCTCGCTCGCGGGCAGCTCGTAATCGTAGGCCGGCTGCGCGATCGGATTGACGCGGGCCCGCGTCGCGGCGCTCAGGAACCAGCCTCCGATGTGGCTCTCGACGGCCTCGGAATACAGGCGCTCCTTGCCGACACGCTGCATCAGGATCGGCATCGGCACCTTCCCTTTGCGGAACCCGGGGATGCGCACGGAGGCGGCGAGGTCGTTCGCCGCGTGCTCGACGGCGTGGTGCACGTCGTGCGCAGGCACCTCGACCGTGAGCTTGACCTTGTCCTCTCCGAGCTGTTCGACCGTGTTTGCCATGGGTGAGCCATTGAACCAGACCGGTGGCGGCTAACGTCCGGCCCGTGGACGTCGAAGGAGCCATCCGTGCCCGCAGGACGCACAAGCAGTACGGAAGGGAGCCGCTCGACGGGGCAACCGTGCGCGAACTGCTCGACCTCGCCTGCTGCGCGCCGAATCACAAGCTGACCGAGCCGTGGCGGTTCCGCCTGCTCGGACCGGCGACCCGCGAGCGCCTGAACGAGGCGGTCGGGACGACGGAGGCACTGAAGCTCGGGCGCGCTCCCACGCTCGTCCTCGCGACAGCGGCACTCTCCGGCGACCCGCGCACCGACGAGGAGGACCTGCACGCCGTCGCCTGCGCGGTCTACGCCGTCCTGCTCGGCGCCACGAATCGGGGGCTCGCGAGCTACTGGCGAACGCCGGCCGCCTTGGAGACTGCGGAGGCGCGGTCGATCCTCGGGCTCGCCGCCGGCGAGCGAATCGTCGCCCTGATCCACCTCGGCCCTGCGGTCAGCGAGCCGCCCGCGAAGGAGCGGCGCCCGCTCGACGACATCCTCTCGTTTCTGCCGTAAGTTCGATGCGGGCGAGAGGACTCGAACCTCCAAGGGCCGAAGCCCACCGGGACCTAAACCCGGCGCGTCTGCCAGTTCCGCCACACCCGCGCGTGCGCTCTACAGCGTAACGCTCGAGGTCGCTGTTCCAAGAGCTCGCGACGAGCGGTTAGTGGCCCCGGGTGGAATCGAACCACCGCACGGAGCTTCGAAGGCTCCCGCTCTGTCCGCTGAGCTACGGGGCCGTGCCTGCAAAGGGTACAGCGGGCACGGGCGGACGTCAGCTTTCGTGCCTGCTCGGATTCCGCTCGCAAAAAGGGTGGCGGACGGGACTCGAACCCGCGACCACCGGGACCACAACCCGGCTAGATGTGCGTCTCGGTGCAACAGGGCACAGCAGATACGGCCCGCAGACCCAAACCTGCGCAGACGTGACGCATACCGTGCGTCTCGATGCGTCGAAAGTCGTTGCCAAAGTGTTGCCATTTGGGCGGCGCTAGCCATTGATTGCCTCCCTCATCCGTTCGAGCCGGGCTGTCGCGTCGCCGCGGACACGGGTGTAGACGTCGAGCGTGGTCGATGGCCGGGCATGACGTAGGAGCGCCTGCGCGGTCGGCACGTCGACGTTGTTGGCTGCCAGCCGCGATGCGAGGGTCGTGCGGAGGTCGTGTAGCCGTAGCGTCTCCCCGAGTGCTGCCTGTGTGGCGTTCTGCCACGCCCGGAGGGCATTGCGGCGGGACAGTGGCTTCCCGGTGCGGCCAGTGAAGACGAACGCGTCCGAGGCCGCAGCCGCGAATGACTCTTTCATCATCTTCGTCCGCTGCGCCTTCACGATCGCTACGGCGTCCCGTGACAGCGGCAGCGTTGCCATCGACCCGGGCGTCTTCGCCGGCCGGATACTTCCACTTGCGGTGATCTGGCCTGCGACCGTCCAGGTCGAGGCTTGCAGGTCGACGTCCGCGAACGTGACCCCCAGCCCCTCGGAGACGCGTGCGCCCGTCTCGGCGATGAACGCGACGAGCGAGGCATACGTGGGGCCGACCTTCTCGATGCAGAGGCTGAGCTCGTCGTCAGAGAGCGCCCTCGGCTCGAAGCGCTCGACGTCCGAGCGGCGAAGGTCACGCGGGTACCGCTCACGGGCGCGTGAGATGGGGTTCTCGATCCCGAATCCTTCAGCGACCCCCCACGCGAACATCGCGGATGCGACGCTTACGATGTTGCGGTGGGTCTTCGCACGGCATGGAGGAATCCCCCGGGCGAACTTCCTGATCGTCTGAGCATCGACATCGGAGACGCGAAGACGTCCCAGGGCGGGCAGGACGTGGCGCTGTAGCCGAGCGTGGATGTCTTCGCGAGTGCGGGGCGAGTAGTCGGGGTCGGCGTCGACCGCAGCGCGGTACTTCTCAACCATGGCGGCGATCGTGGTGCGCGAATCCGTCTTCGAGGTGTGTCCGCCATCGCGGGCGTCCGTGCGGAGCCGTTCGACGTCGGCTACCGCCTCGCTGCGCGTGCGCGCATCGAGCTTCTTCGTGACGACGCGTCCGTCGAGGCGCGCACGGTACTCGAACACCTCGCGACCGTCTTCGAGAGTCCGGACGTAGAGGCCGGGCACGCGCCGTCCGCGAGATTCCACGGGTATACGTAGGGCTGTCACAGGAGCTCTCCTTCTGTGGCCATGGGCGGGGCCGTTTGCGCGGTGCCCGCCCGATTCGGTTGTCGCCTCCCACCCTACTCCTGTCTTCCCGGTGGTCATTGCCCCGCCCGCTTCTCGAGGTGATCGAGCAGCGCCGACCGGCGCACGAGGAGCCGCTTCCCGTCACGGGCCACGTCCTCGCCGAGCCACCCGCGGCGTAGGCGGCACCTGACGGCGTTCTCGCTGGTCCCGACGATCTCCGCGACCTCGGGCGTCGTCAGCCAGTCGTGGCGAGCCTCTGCACGGTCACGCGCTGCGAGCGCGTCCCGCACAGCCTCCGCGACGAAGGCGCGCAACTCTTCGCGGGCATCGACCGAGAGCGAAGAGAGGAAGCTCACGACGTACCATCTCGGATCATCCGCCGGGCGAGTTGCTGGCGCGCCTGCGGCGTCACCGCAACATCGCCGCCTACCAGGTGACGACCGCACGCAGAGCACCGCAGCTCGTTACGGGTATCGGGACGCGTGGCCACACGGGTTCTCGTCACCGTCACGACGTCGCCCGTGGCTCGAACGCCGTGATCATCCGTAGCGCGATCACATGGGCGCAGTCGGCCGTCCTCGACGGGCAGTCGCAGCGCCAGCCGTGTGCGTCCCTGCCGGTCGAGTAGACGGCACCGAGGCCGCGGACGTCGGCGTCGATCTCGGCGTCGTGCTCGTTGCAGGACAGGATGCGGATGCGGCCTTCGGCGAGGTAGCGGATCGCCTTCTCGTTGACGTTCTCGCGGCTCATGCGGCCCGGGCCACCTTCCTGGGGGATGTAGTACGGGCCGCCTTCGCCGTTTCGCGTGCCGCGATGATCGCCGTCCACTCCTGCGCCCTCATCCTGCGGGCGACGTGCAGTGGGATGCCGAGCCTGACCCGCGCCTCGAAGAAACAGTCAGGCGCGTTGCTCGAGCACCACCGTCCGCCACGAGACGGCTTGAAGCAGCCGGGGCAGTGCTCGAAGGCCGGAGGCATGCTCATGCCGTAGCCCGCAGTTCGGCCGGGTAGCTCGCCCTGATGATCGCGATCGCGTCAGCAACATCCTGGGCTGCGTTGTTCTGCCGGCGGGTGAACTCGGTTTCGGCCCGTTCGATCGCGAGCTCGGCCACGATCAGCGGCGCGAGCATGTGGACTGTCACGACGCGCTCGCACGGGCCTTGAATCCGTCGGTGCCGCGTGCCTCGAATGCGCTGTACACGGCGGCACGCGTCATCACGTCGCGCTCGGTCACAGGTCGCCGTTCCTGTGGTCGCGGCCGACCTTCTCCGCGTGCATCCTCGAGACCTTGGTCGTCACGAGATCGAGGAGAACGTCATGCTCGTCCTCGGTCAGATGCAGCAGCGCGAACTCGAACGCCCCCAGAAAAAGGAGGTGCGCGTCCTGCAGTGGCGTCGTCTTCGCCCGGACGTTCACGACGCCCACCGGACGGGCTGATGCCCGCGTGCTAGGCGGGCAGGTGGTTCAGGGTCGTCTGATCGTCGCGGTCGGTCTGGGGCGCGAGCCGAGTGCGCCGTAGCGGCACTTCGCCGCCGCGGTGTTTGTCCTTCGCGCCGACGCGGCGCTACGCGTGCGGAGGTAGTTGGACGATGGGACGACCGACCACGTGCAAGAGACGACCGACCGCGTGGAAGACCAAGGACGCGACGATGCTCGACTGCCTCGGCGGCGATCTTCCGCCTCAACTCGCCTACCATTTGTGGTCCGAGGTATTCCGCGAAGCGGAGATCCCGCAGGCGCTGTTCATGGTCGACCACCGGCACGACCGGCGGCACCAGGCACACGGTGGGCGGCTTCCCCGCGTCAGGGTCGCCATCCCAGTAGGCGGGTCCGCCTAGCTCTCGAAAGTCGGTGCCCACGCCGCCGCCTTGATCGGACTATGCGATGCCATCGCGTTCATTGACGTAACGATAAGCGTCGGTGCGGACGGACACCAAGAACGTCAACGGCCGCCCAAAGATGAGAGGCGGCCGCAGACGGGCATTTCATAGACCGAGTCGGCAGACGACTCTTAGTGGCGAATCTACCCCGCACGTCGGTCGTTAAGCAACGTGGTCGCTAAAGAACAATTGCTAGTTAACTAATAGTCTCTAATGTTGCCATCCGCCCTGTTTGCTCTAATAGGAGGCATCATGGAAGAGAAGCTGTTTACGCCAAAAGAGATCGCCTCGATCACCCAGGCTACGCCCGCGACGGTTCGCAGATGGGTCCAGAGCGGTCAGCTCGACGCGGTCCGTCTCGGCGCTGATCCCGCGGCCCGCTTCCGGGTCAGGAGCTCGGCGCTCGAACGATTCCTTGCACCGGGCGCGGCGATGACAAGTCCCGACAAGGAGCTGACGTGAACCGGAACGAGACTTTGCAGGCGAAGCAAGCAGAGCAGGAGGCGATGCAGTCCGACGTCGCGCGGACGCGGCTCCACTGGCGTGGCGCCGCTCATCTGCCCCTCGACCAGCAGGACGCCCGGCGCGAACTCACCGAAGAGCAGCGCGCGCTCCGTTCGACGCGGCCACGCCGCAGATGGAAGCAGCTCGATAAGTTCGATGCGGAAGTCGACCGTCTGCAGCAGAGGCAAGCGGCAGCGATGGCACGCGTCCAGGCCGCAGAGCAGCGGCTGCAACAGGCGCCGGCCGACGACGCGCGCGATTTGGCGGCCTGGATCGTAGAGGGCGAGCGGGCCGATCGTCGTCCCGTGCCGTCCGTTTACGAGCGCGAGCTCGAGCGTGACGCCGCAAACCTTGTCGTTGCCGCCGCCGGCGTCGCGCTCGACGATCTCCTTGCACGGCGCGTCGCCCACGTCGAGAGGCACCGCGAGAAGATGATCGCCGACTCACGGCGTGATCTGGACGCCGCCCGCGACCGGCTCCTCGAGAAGGTCGGGCAGTTGCCGCACCTGCGCGAGGCGGTCCTCGCCTGCCGCGAGACGGTCGCATGGGTTTCAACGTTCCCGGGGCCCGTCGAGGGCTATGGGTTTTCGACAGCTCTTGCGCTCGGGTTGCGCGCACCGGTCGAGGAGACGATCGGCACGAAGGGCCGGCTCGAGTTCAGCTCCGTCCTTGAGGCGCTCCGCAGGGACGCCGAGGCGTTGGCTGCCACCTTCGGGCCGAAGGTGGCAGCACGGCTTGGGACTGCCCCGGAGGCGACGCCACTCGATCGGGCAATGTGGGATGCCGATCCAGCCAATGTGGAGTGGAAGAAGAAGGAGCTCCTGCGGGCACGGCAACTTGGCGAGTGGTCACCGACGCCGCATGAGCTCGCGAGGGAAGCAGCCGATCTAAGGCCAACACCATGACCCAGACAGTGCGCCGGCGCACCGTCCCACGCAGACCCGCAACTAGGGCGCTCGCTGCAGGCCAGTGCATGTTCTCCCCCTTCGGCCAGTGCAGCGGCGGGGTGGCGCCGATCGGGATACGTGGAGACGATGACCGCTGGTCGGTCTTGACCTGCGCCGGCCATCACCGCAACCTGCGCCAACTCGGCAAGCGCGAAGCCGAGACGCTCACCAGATACCTGACCACACAGTTCACACCCGCAGCATGAGCGCCAACGCGCCCGGCGCGAACAGTGACGACGACGCACTGAACACCCACGCGTGACGATCAGCCATCTCTGCCCACGCTGCGGCAGCAAAGCAGGACCCCTCGCCGGCATCTGCCCCACATGCCAGAAGGCCGACGATGCACGACGCAACCTCAAACGCAAGACATCGGGACGTGCCACACCGCAACGGCAACGACTGCGTCTCGCAGCGATCCAACGAGCAGGCAACCGTTGTGAACGCTGCGGCAAACCAGGAACCAGCGCAGAACTAACAGGCCACCTCGACCCCGCACTCAACGGCAACCACCGCATCGCCAGCCTCGACAACATCA
>JBBQQI010000004.1:0-54791 GCA_038216085.1 Gaiellales bacterium
CGCGGTCCGGGCGGCGC
Organism: Gaiellales bacterium; assembly: GCA_038216085.1. Taxonomy (GTDB): domain Bacteria; phylum Actinomycetota; class Thermoleophilia; order Gaiellales; family Gaiellaceae; genus PALSA-600. Next base: position 18 of record JBBQQI010000004.1, read on the forward strand.
GGATCGCGTCGATCTGGTCGTCTTTGCCTTGCAGCCTGCGCTCGTCGCGTGGGCCGCGGCCGATCTCGAACACCGTTTCGCCGCGGCCGCTCAGATAGCGAGCGAGGCCGGCACCGTAGTGGCCCGCGCCCTCGATCGCCCAGACACGCGCACCAGCAGCGTGCTCCTGGGCGAACCGCAGCGCCTGCGCATACCCACGTGCGCTCGCACGCACCGATCGTTGCGCGCCGATCGCCCCTGTCGGCGCAGCAGCGACCGCGAGCATGTGCTCGTCGCGGTGAGTGTCGACGCCGACCACGTAATCCACCTGATCTGCAAGCATCCCGCTGATCCTCCGGCTTCACTCGTAGGGTCCGGTAGACGTCGGTCTGGGTGCAAGGAAACCGCAGCGGCAGGACTGTGATGAGTCACGCCCGCAAGGGCGGACAAGCTCCTGATCAAGCCAGCAGCGGGCGCCAGGCCGGCGTCGCCGCGCGCACGCACAGATCATTCCCAAGGCACGCACAAACGGCCGGTCCCTAAGACGAGTCACATACGCCACCACGAACACCAGGCTGGCGACGGTCCCAGACAGAACCGACCCCACTGAGTCTCACGGTCCCCCGAACGAATGGTGGTCCGGCGGCCGGGTCACTTCTGCTCTAACCTTCGGAGTGTGATGGCGGCCCGGCTCGCGCCCCAGGTCCTCCGGGCTACGGCCGGCATTGGGCCGGCTGGGTGTCGCTGGCTGCCGGGGGATCGACAGGATCCGCTATGCGCGGAGCTCACGCCTTGTCGGCGAAACGAAGGATCGGAGAGGACATGACGCCGACAGGTCGTCCGAATGGCGAGGCCGCTTCAGCGAACATCACCAAGCGGATTCAAGAGCTGGGGGATTGGAGAGGAGAGACCCTCGCTCATGTCCGGCAGCTCATCCACGATGCCGACCCCGACATCCAGGAGGAGTGGAAATGGGAGAAGCCAAAATCCTCCGGAACCCCTGTCTGGTCCCATGACGGCGGTGTCTGCACGGGGGAGTCGTACAAGCAGGTCGTGAAGCTCACCTTCTTTCGCGGAGCCTCCATCAAGGACCCGAAGAAGCTCTTCAATTCCAGCCTGGAAGGGAACACGCGGCGTGCGATCGACCTCCGCGAAGGGGAGAAGATCGACGAAGCTGCCTTCAAGCAACTCATCCGCGCCGCGGTGGCCGCCAACTCCGCAGCGCTCGCACAACGGGCGGCGAAGAAGAAGTAAGCCCGGCTCTCGTTGCATCTTCGCTGGTCCTGTTGCGAATCCGACCAGGGCGCGGGAGTATTGACCGTTCGCCTGTTCGATCACTTCCAAGAAAGGAGCCGGTCATGAGCGAAAGCGTGTACCGCGTCACCGAGGTCATCGGCGTGAGCGCCGACTCGTGGGAGGCCGCTGCACGAAACGCTGTCGAGACCGCGGCCAACACCATCCGCGACTTGCGCGTTGCCGAAGCGACTCGCTTTGACGTCACCGTCAAGGACGGCAAGATCGCCGACTACCGCGTGCGGTTGAACATCTCGTTCAAGTACGAGAGTGGCGACTGAGGACGCGCAGCCGGCGCTTCCATGCTCGGTCTCCACGCGCTCTGAGTCGGCATCGCCGCGACCAATGACGAGTAAGCCCTTCGACTTCACCGGCCGCATCGGTCTCGTCACCGGGTGCGGCAGCGCGGAGGGAATCGGTTTCGCGGCGGCGCGGTTGCTCGCGCGGCTCGGCGCGCGGGTTGCGATCACGTCGACGACGGCAGAGCGCGTTGAGGCGCGCGCCGGCGAGCTGCGTTCGGAAGGCGCGGACGTGTTTGCCCACATTGCGGATCTCGCCGAGCGGGATCAGGCGTTCGAGCTCGTCTCGGCTGCGCGGTCCGCACTCGGGCCTGTCGACGTGCTCGTCAACGCCGCGGGCATGGTGCAGACAGGTGTCGACCCGGTCAGCGCGCGCTTCGCCGAGCTCTCACCCGACGGGCTCCAGCGCGAGCTCGACATCACCCTGAAGACCGCGTTCCACACGACGCAGGCGGTGCTGCCGTCGATGGTGGAGCGCGGCTACGGGCGGATCGTGATGGTCTCGTCGGTCACGGGGCCGTTTGTCACGGCGCCCGGTTCGGCCGCGTATGCGACCGCGAAAGGGGCCATGGACGGGATGATGCGGACGATCGCTCTGGAGGTCGGACGATCGGGGATCACGGCGAACTCCGTCGCGCCCGGATGGATCGCGACCGGATCGTCACAGCCGGACGAGCTCGAGGCCGGACGCCATACACCGGTGGGCCGGCCTGGAACAGCCGACGAGGTCGCGAGCCTGATCGCCTACCTCGCCTCCGACGCAGCGAGCTACCTCACGGGGCAGTCGATCGTGATCGACGGCGGCAACATCATCCAGGAGCCGCACGGGATCGATCTCTACGGGTTGGCATAGGATCGGCCGCCTGTCGGTTCTGGAGACACGGCCGCCGCGGTTCACGGCCGAAGAGGTCGCCGGCATCGCCGCCGAGGTCTTCGGCATCGAGGGAACGGCAGTCGATCTCGGCAGCGAGCGGGACCAGACGTTTCTGATCGACGACGACCGTGACGGCGTCGTCATGAAGATCTCGAACAGCGGCGCGGATCCCGCCGGTCTCGACCTCGAGCACGAGGCGATCCTCCACGTCGCGCGGCTCGATCCGCGGCTGCCGGTCGCACGGCCGCTCGGGGAGCGGGCGACCGTCGAAGGCCCCGACGGCCCGCACTACGTGCGCCTGTTCGAGCGTCTGCACGGTCACGACGGCGGCCCCGAGCTCGACGATCGCGCGGTCTACGACTTCGCTGCGACGCACGCGCGACTGAACCTCGCACTCCGCTCGTTCTTCCATCCCGCCGCCGGCGGCGAGCTGCTCTGGAACCTCCAGTACACCTCGAAGCTCCGCCCGCTGCTCGACTCGATCGACGACGCGCACAGGCGCGGCCTGGTCGAACGCGTGATCGACGGGTTCGAACTTCGCGTCGCGCCGCAGTGGTCGCGGCTGCGCGCCCAAGTGGTGCACGGCGACCTGAACCTGGACAACGTGCTGCTCGACGAGCGCGACCGCATCGCCGGCATCGTCGACTTCGGCGACTGCGGATACACCGCGCAAGTCGGCGACTTCGCGATCGGACTCGCGTCGCTGATGCGCGGACGTCCGCTGGACGACGTCTTCCGTGTCGGGCGGATCGCGATCGACGGCTACGCATCGCGGCTTCCGTTCGAACCGGTCGAGCTCGGGGCGCTTGGCGATCTCGTCACGGCCCGCCTCGCGATGATCGTCGCGATCAGCGCCTGGCGCGTCCGGCGCTACCCCGAGAACGCCCAGTACATCCAGGCCTGGGACGACGACTCGTGGCGGCTGCTCGAGCTGTTCGACCGGATCGGCTCCGACGCGGTCGCGCAGGAGCTCGGTGCGCCGCGGCCGGTCGTCCCGACAGCTGAGCTCGCGAGGCGCCGGGCGGAGACACTCGGCGCAGTGCTGACGCCGTTGTCCTATTCACACCCGGTCCACGTCACGCACGGTGAAGGAGTGTGGCTCTACGACGCTGACGGCACTCGGCTGCTCGATGCCTACAACAACGTGCCGGTCGTCGGACACTGCCACCCGCGCGTCACCGAGGCGGTCGTCCGGCAGACTCGCACGCTCAACACGCACGCGCGCTACCTCTACGAGCCGTTGATCGAGCTGGCCGAGCGCTTGCTCGCGACGATGCCGCCCGAGGCGGGACTCGACAGCGTGATGCTCGTCAACTCCGGGACCGAAGCGAACGACATCGCCTGGCGCATCGCAACGGGGGCGACGGGCCACGGTGGCGCGATCGTGACCGAGCACGCGTATCACGGCGTGACCGAGGCGATCGCCAACCTGTCGCCAGAGGAATGGCCGAACGAATTTCGTCCTCCGAACGTCGCCCGCATCGCGCCGCCGGGGTCGGGCGCGGACACCGATGCCGAGATGGAGCGCGCGGTCGCACAGCTCGACGGACTTGCGGCGACCTTCATCGACGGGGGGTTCACGAGCGACGGCATCTGGACACCGTCGGCGGCAGAGGTCGCGGCAATCGTGCGGCAGACGCGGGCGGCGGGCGGCCTGTTCGTCGCCGATGAGGTGCAGGCCGGCTACGGCCGAATGGGCGAGCACCTCTGGTCGTTCGCGCAGTACGGCATCACGCCCGACGTCGTCACGCTCGGGAAGCCGATGGGGAACGGTTACCCAGTTGCGGCGGTCATCACACGACGCGAGATCGTCGATCGCTTCTCGTTTGCGAGCCGCGTGTTCAGCACGTTCGGTGGGAACCCGGTCGCCGCGCAGGCCGCGCTCGCGGTGCTCGACGTGATCGAGGACGAACGGATTGTGGAGCACGTGAAGAGCGTGGGAGCGCGACTGCTCAGCGCGCTCGCCGAGCTTCGTCGGCCGGAGATCGTCGCCGTGCGCGGCCGCGGCCTGCTCGTCGGCGTCCAACTGGCCGACGCCGAGGTGGCCGAGCGGGTCGTCAACCGTCTCCGCGACGCGGGCATCCTGATCGGTCGCACCGGGAAGCGCGACGACGTACTGAAGATCCGCCCGCCGCTCGTCTTCGGCGACGAGCACGCGGACCTGCTCGTGCACGCCCTCGACCGCGCGTTCTAGCGGGCTGCTTTGTACTCGTCATGACGGCGCCACCAGATCCCAGTCTCGTTTCGCCCGAGCGGTGCCCGGTCGAGCCACTGGTACATGCCCCAGAGACCGTCCACCCCGCGCGCGTAGGCCGAGTACGTGTGGTAGACGACGCCGTCCTCGAGCACGAACGCGCTCACGCCGGGCCCTTCTTGTATATAGGTCGCCCAGTCGGTGCCGACACCCGCCGCGAGCTCGGCGAGCGGCCCGTCTTTGACCTCGAACACCGGCCGCATGTCGTTCGTGCGATAGTTGTATTCGACCGCGCCTGAGCGCTGCTGTTCTTCAGTGACCGACGTATGGAAGTCGTAGTTGAAGTCGCTTCCAGACGACGACGCCCACGGGAAGCTCCAGCCCATCCGCTGCTTGTACGCCTGCACGTTCTCGATCGGTGCCCGTGAGACCGCGCAGAGCGTGACGTCGTGATTTGCGAGGTGGACGACGGAGCCGTCGAAGCCGTCCGCGATCGCTGAGCAGGACGGGCATCCTGCCGTGTACTCGGGTCCGAACATGAAGTGATAGATGAGGAGCTGCGAGCGTCCTCTGAAGAGATCGGTGAGTGCTGCCGAGCCCTCGTCGGTCTCGAAGCGGTACTCCTTGTCGATTCGCACCCAGGGCAGTTCCTGCCGCTGCCGCGCGAGGTCGTCGCTGCGTCGTGTCAGTTCCTTCTCCGCCTCGAGCAGCTCGAGCCGTGCAGCAAGCCACTCCTCGCGTGTTCCGATTGTGTGTTCTGTCATCGCGTCTCTCTCCTTGTTCAGATTGTCGGGACGAATCCTGGAACCGAGGCCGGCGCGACGACGATCGCGATCCCAAGCGCGACGATCGCCAACGCCAGCGGCACGTCGATCGACGCGCGGAGCGGCAGCAGCTTCTGCGCGAGCGCGACAACGGCGACGACGGCCATCCAGGTGAGACTCATGGCGCCGAGCGCGAGCAGCATCACCATCAGTCCGGCGCTCGAGCCGACGCAGTAGAGCCCGTACTCGACTCCGGAGCGGACGTTTTCGCGGCAGCGCCGGCGGCAGATGCGCTTGAGCGATGTGAGCTCGTAGCTGCCGGCGGCGATCGTGAGCGCGCCGGCGACCGACGAGCTGTGCGGCTCGTAGGCGACGTAGACGGCGAGGCCGACCAATGTCCAGAGGGCGAGGTAGGAACCTGCGAACAGTGGCGCGACGGCCGCGCGCCCGTTGGCGCGAATGAACCTCGAGACGGCCGGAGCCGCGCCGGGGAGCATCATCGCCGCCATCATCGGAATCCAGACGCCCATAAAGAACCCGAGCGAGCCGAGGTCGGTCGCAGCGCCCATGTCCATCCCGCGCATCTGCTGGGCGCTGACGACCCAGGCCGCGGTGGCGACGCCCACGGTCCCCGTGACGACGATGCGTGGGGCGACCGCGCTCATCTTCCTGCGGCTCCGTCGTTCCGGCGCGCGTGCTCCGGGAACGCAGGTAGGGCCGCACCGGTCTCGAGGAGCGTCTTGAGGCCGGAGAGGACGCGCGGCCAGCCCCCGCTGACCATCGTCGCGACGACGCTGCCCGGCTCGAAGCCATCGTGGATCACGGTCAGCTTCACGAGCTCACCGAGCTGCTCGATGTCGAAGCTGACCTTTGACCTTGGCTCGGCGTCGATCTGCTCGCGCGTCTCGTCGGCCACGGAGAGAGCCTCCGCGAGCTCAGGGGACATGCGATGCCAGCGGTAGGCGAGCCGCCGGTAGGGGTCCGACTCGAGCACGACCTGCTCGGGATCGGCGATCGTCTTGCCGAACAGGGTCCAGGTCATCGCCGACCCCGTCTTCCAGTCCGTGTCGAAGGTGGCGCCCCAGTAGCGCTCGGTGAAGGCCGGGTCGGTGAGCGCCTGCCAGAGTCGTTCGGGCGTGGTCTTGATGTAGCTCGTGTAGACAAACGTGGGCTTGTCCATGGGTGTGTCCTCCAGTGCGTGTTTCAGGTCGGCGAGCGCGTCGACGCGTGCTCGGTCGTAGCGATTGATCCACCGCTCGCTGATCTCGCTGATTGGGGCGGGGTTGAGGTAGTGCAACTTCTCCCGGCCGCGGCGGACGGTCGTGACGAGGTTGGCCGCCTCGAGGACGGCCAGGTGCTTGCTCACCGACTGCCGGGCCATGTCCAGTCCCGAGCAGAGCCCGCGGAGCGTCTGGCCGTTCCGCTTGTTGAGGCTGTCGAGCAGCAGCCGCCGGCTGGGGTCAGCCAGCGCCCGGAAAGCATCGTTCAGCTCGTTCCGCGGATATGCAGCCATTTAAATGCCTAAGCATATGCAGCCTTCTGGCTGCCTGTCAAGGCGTTAACGTCTCCTCGTGCACGAGCTCACCAAGGCACAGGCACGTCGGGTCGCGGTGCGCGCGCAGCAGCTCGACGCGACACGGCCGACGGATCTGATCTCGCTCGTGGAGCGGCTGACGCTGCTGCAGATCGATCCGACCGCGGCAATAGCGCCGAGCGCAGACCTCGTCGCCTGGAGCCGCCTTGGCTCCACCTACCGGCCGGAGGACCTGAAGCAGGCGCTCGAAGAGAACCGGACGCTCTTTGAGTTCGACGCGCTCGTCCGGCCGATCAGCGACCTCGGCCTGTACCTCGCCGGTGCGGATGCCCGGCCGCTCTACGAGAGGTCGCGAGTGTGGCTGCGCGGCAATGACCGTTTCCGCCGCGACGTCCTCGACGCGCTCCGTCGCTCAGGGCCGCTCGCGTCGCGCGACATCAAGGACACCTCCGTCGTGCCGTGGCCCTCGAGCGGCTGGACGAACGAACGCAATGTCACCGTGATGCTCGAGTTCCTGCTTTTGCGCGGCGAGGTTGCGATTGCGGGCCGCGTCAGGAGGCAGCGGCTCTGGGATCTCGCTGAGCGGGTGTATCCCTCCGACACCGACGTGCCGACGGTCGAGGAGGCCGAGCAGCGGAAGAACGAGCGGCGGCTCGCCTCGCTCGGCATCGCCCGGCCCAAGGCGAGGGCGATGCCCATGGAGCCCGTGCACGTCGGGGAGGCGGGCGAGCCGGCCGTCGTCGAGGGCGTGAAGGGCGAATGGCGCGTGGATCCCGCCTACCTCGGCGACGACTTCGAAGGGCGCACCGCGCTCCTCTCGCCGTTCGACCGGCTCGTTCACGATCGCGTGCGCGCCCAGGAGCTCTTCGACTTCGAGTACACGCTCGAGATGTACAAGCCCGCCGCCAAGCGTAGCTGGGGCTACTTCGCCCTCCCGGTCGTCCACGAGGATCGGCTGGTCGGAAAAGTCGATGCGTCCGCCGACCGCAAGGCGTCCGTGCTCCGCGTCAACGCGGTCCACGAAGACGTCAGGTTCACACGCACGATCGCGAGAGCCGTGCAAGCCGAGCTGGAGGATCTGGCATCGTGGCTCGGTCTGGGTCACGTCGAGCGCTGAGTCTCGTCGCGCGGCCGGGTCGTTAGGATCGGACACCGAAGAGCGTTGGCTGCTGTTACACGACGGTCGAGGCGCGGGTGCGACGCGAATTCGCGGACGCCGATGCGGACCGCGTCCTGCGACGTCTCGAAGGGCTCCACGCCGAGAAGCAGACCCCGGAGCGACACCGGGCCGCTGTCATGCTGCTCGCCCGTGGGGATCTGGCGCGCGTCGAGTGGGCAGTCGGGATCGACTGGCGCGACGCATTCGTGTGGAGTGGTCTTGGCGGCAACTGGAAACCGCTGGTCGACGAGGAGTTCGGACTGTCCAGCGAGTGACCTGCAATCCGCCTCACCGTCGGAGCAGTCTGCTGAGCAGTCGCGGGCGCCGCGGTTCGGTGCGGCGCCAGTCGTCGTAGGTGCGTAGGCGGCCGACGCGCAATGCCTGCTCGACGCACTCGGTGTGGGCGTGACGTCGCCGATCGACGTCACCTTCCGGCGCGATCAGCATGTGGCTCGTCATCGCGTGCAGGCGGTAGCCGCAGAGCGGGCACCGGTAGGTCGCGGCCTTGCTGCTGCGCGCAGGCCGCATCGTCCACCACAGCGCTTTGTCGAGCTTCGCCATCGCTCCTAGCATCTGTGATCACGTGTTGACAGAACTGTTCAGCACGTCGACCTCATTCGCCGTCTACGGCGTTCTTTACGGCATCGGCTGTGGAGTGTTGCGGGCTTCAAGGCGCGGCCCCGGCGGGGTGCCGCCACACAGAAGTCAGCAAAATGAGGCACTTTCAGCCGATCCTTGAGCCCGGGCGTTTAGCTCCGCCTCACATCAGTAAGGAATGAGGTGCTGGTCCGGGGGTCGGAGTCAGCGCGGCTGGTGAAGCCGCGAAGACCGTCGTCCGGCAAATCGCTTACTCGAGGAGGTTGGGCATGTTCGGACGTCAGAGAAACGGTGCGACCGCAGCGGCAAGTGATGCGCTCGACAGCGTGTCGCCCTATGTCGATCGGCTGGCGCATGACGAGAAGCTTCGGCAGCGACTTTTTGCCGCGATTACTGCTGCAGCGGCTGCGCGTCAGCGCGCAACCCGGCAGGCAGGACTGGTCGGTATGGCGACGAGGCTCGGATCGGATCCGCTGCTCCGGGCGCAGGTCGCCGAGGCGATCGTGCAGCTGCAGAAGGCGAAGGGGCGGATCAGGAAAACTCGCAGCCACAATGCGCGCAACCTCATCCTCTTCCTCACGGGCGGCGGAATCGTGATCGCCGCCGTCCCAAGTCTCCGCGAGACCGTGCTGAACAAGATGCGCGGTCGTAACGACGATCGGGCGAGCGCCGCCAAGCCGTCCGGTTCGCCCGCGAACACGATCGAGCAGGAGATCGAGGTGGAGGTGCCGGTCAGCACTGCCTACAACCAGTGGACGCAGTTCGAGGAGTTCCCGAGCTTCATGGAAGGCGTTGACGAGGTGACGCAGCTCGACAACACCCTCCTCCACTGGGCCGCGACAGTGGCAGGGAAGAAGGCCGAGTGGGATGCGAAGATCATCGAGCAGGTGCCCGACCGTCGGATCGTCTGGGAATCCGTCGACGGCAAGCAGACGCGCGGCACCGTCACCTTCGAATCCGCTGGGTCGGCCTCGCGCACGCGCATCCGACTCAACATGTCCTACACGCCCGATGGGCTCACCGAGAAGGTTGGTTCGGCAGTTGGTCTCGATGGGCGGCGTGTCCGCGGCGACCTGGAGCGCTTTCGTGAGCTGATCGAGGGTCGGAAGGTCGAGGCCGGCGCGTGGCGCGGGGAGATCAAGGACGGCGAAACGACCGACGGTTCAAAGCCCTAGCTGCGAACGGATGCGGCTCGAGCGCTGCAGCACACCACAAGTTGCGGCCCGAGCCGGCATCCCTAGATCGAGGTAGCAACACGCTGCGGTTCAACAATTGGGAGAGGGCAAATGAAGAAGAAGACAGTCTTTTGGATGGTTGGTGCGTTCGCGATGCTGTTGGTCCTGGCTGCCGCGGCGGTCGCCAAGCAGACGCCGCTCGACCGTCAGATCGCGCAGGCTAAGGCCGCTACGGCACGTTTCAACTCGGTCGCGCAGGCGCTGAAGGCCGGTTATGTGCGGCCGATCGGGCCGATGGCGCAGATCTGTGTCCAGCTTCCGGATGGCTCTGCGGCGATGGGCATCCATTTCGAGAACCCGAGACTGATGGCTGATCCGGCCGTCGATCTTCGCAAGCCGGAGATTCTCGTCTATATCCCGAAGGCCAGCGGCGCCCTGAAGCTCGTGGCGCTGGAGTATTTCGTGGCGGCCTCGCAGACGACAAGCGCCCCGAGCCTCTACGGCCATACGTTTGAGGGCCCGATGGCCGGCCACCATCCGGGAATGCCTTTTCACTACGACCTCCACGCATGGCTCTGGCAAGCGAATCCTGCGGGCACCTTCGCGCAGTTCAACCCGACCGTTCACTGCCCGACGGCGTAGCCGCGAGGCACGCGTCGTCGCAAAAGAGGAGCCGCTGAGGCGGCTCCTCTTTTTTGTTGGTCAGTCGCCTGCCGCGTCGTCGTGGACGACGATCTGCTTGCCCTCGATCCGAACGATTGCCTCCCAGGGCACGGTGGTGTGCTTGTCGTGCGAGCGCACGCCGAGGTGCGCGAACCACGCGGTTTGCCCGACACAGAGACCGGTCACGCGCAGCTTCGAGCCTGTCAGCTCACAGTGAAGGTCATGACAGCGACCGAGAAGGCGGCCCGATTCCGTCACGACCTTCCGCTTCTGGAGCGACGAGAACGTCCTCACCTGCCTGCTCCCGGGATCTTCTCGACGTAGGGACGAAGTCGGTCGTCGCCGCGGCCGAGGCCGAGCGTCGTCGCGTCGCGTTTCAGGTGGATGGCCGAGTCGATCTTCTCGACCTCGGCCCACTCGACGCGTACCTTCGCACCGCCTCCGATCCAGCCGGCGAGCCTGCCGATCCAGCCGGCCCGCGGCCCCCAGTAGCCAGGCCCAACGAGCAGCGCGACCACTTCGGGGACCTCGCCTGGGCCGCCCTCGATCGCCAGGTCATCGACGTTGCCGCAGCGCCGGCCGTCCTTGTCGAGCAACTGGTGGTCGAGCACGTGCAGGCCGACGTCGAACTCGGTAGCGCTCAATTCTGGCCCGCGTTCGTCAGCACCATCAACGGGATCGCGGTCAACGCAATCACCATGATCAGCACGAGGTAGACCAGGCCGAGCACGTTCGCGACCCTGCCGTTGCCGTAGCGCCCCATGTAGGCCTTGTCGTTTGCGACGAGCAGGATCGGCACGTAGGTGAGCGGCAGCGCGACGACGGAGAAGATCACCGCGTACTCGGTGAGCACGACTGCGTCGACGCCCGTCATCACGATTCCCATCGCGAGGACGAGCAGCACGAGCCAGGTGAGGGCGAACCGCGGCGCACCTTTCGGGTGGCGGTAGCGACCCCATTCCCAGCCGCAGAACTGCGCGAGGTTGTACGCACCCGAGAAGACCGTGTCGATCGAGGCGCCCCCGACCGCGAACAGGATCCCGACGAGCGCGAGCAGAAGCCCGATCTTCCCGAGTGGGTCGCCCGCGCCGAGTGCGATCGTGCCGAGGTGCTCCGGCGAGATCCCGTGCCCGAGGAAGACCGTCGCCCCGACGATCATCAATGCGAGCGACAGTGTCCCGCCGAGCGCATACCCGACGATCGCGTTCGCGCGATTCAGACCGATGTCCTTCGGCGACCACTGCTCCTCGACGCCGCCCGACGAGTAGAAGTACACCTCGTACGGCGTCATCGCGGCGCCGAGCAGGCCGACGACGAAGTACGCGTACAGCGTCGGGTTGTTGTGCGCGATGTGCGGGATGAACCCCTTCCCGACTTTCGTCCAGTCCGGTCCGAGCTTCACCGCGGCCACCGCGAACACGAGCATGCAGAGACCGCCGTAACCGAAGCCCCGCTCGAGCCAGTCGAACGAGGTCACCCAGATGATCACCGCGAACCCGACCACGGCGAGCAGGATCAGCCAGCGGTACTCGAGGCCCGAGAGCAGCTGCAGCGAGATCGCGACACCGCCGAGCTCGGCCGCGAGCGTCATCAGGTTGACGACCTCCGACGAGACCAGCGCGCCGAGCGCCGCCTTGAATCCGACGCGCTCTCGGACGGCGTCGAACACCGCCTTCCCCGAGACGGCGGCAACGCGCCCGCACATCTCTGAAAAGACGATGATCCCCACGACGCCGACCGGGATCACCCACATCAGCTGATAGCCGAAGGTTGCGCCGGCGGCGGTGTTGAACACGAGGTCGCCGATGTCCACGAACCCCCCGATCGCGGCGAGGATCCCGAGTGCGAGGCCGAAGATCTTGTTCACGAACAGCCTCCGAGCTTCTTCAGCCGCTGCTCGGCACCGTCGGCGATGTGACGGTCGGATGGATGGTCGTGCAGGCGCTGCAGCGTCGTCGACAGCCTCGCCGCATCTCTCGACTTCGCGCGCACCTTCTGCTCGATCGAGGCCAGCGTCTTCCGCTTGGCGAGCGCATCCGCGAGGTTGGACGCCTGGATGCGCAGCTCCTCGGCCTGCTCGCGCGCGAAGAACGCCGTCGTCTTCCCGCGAGCCGCGTTGTGCGCGAGCAGCGCGCCTTCGCAGGCGATCGAGTCGATCGTCGACGAGTCGTTCGTCAAGGCGTGGCGATCGACCGTGCCGCCGTTGCAGCCGGCGAGCAGAGCCGCAGCAGCGGCGGCAGCGAGGACTCGCGTCAGCACGAACCGCTCTCTGCCCGGCCCGGCCGGTCCTCAATCCAACGAACCGTGCTCGTTTCGTCAGGTGGGATCAGAGGGCGGTGCGGCGGGCCTGTGCGCGCCCGCGTCAGCTTGCTGAGCAGTCGGCTCCTCGACCGCGGGCTCCTCCACGACAGGATCCGTCGCTGCCGGTGTGGGGGTGGGGGCTACGTCGATTTTCGTCGGGCCGCGACGGACCATCCTCGGCTCGAACGTGAGGCCGAAGACGACCCCGAGGCTGAACGCCAGCACCGCGACGTGCTCGCCGAGGTTGTGCACGGCGTGACCGATCCCCAGGTCGTCGCTCCACGAGAGGACGTGATCCCGGGCCCAGTTTTCGTGCGGCTGGGCGGCGAGGATCACCCAGCCGGCAGCGACGAGCACAGGCAGGAATGCGACGAGGAAACTCGCCGTCGGGTTCCCGTCGCGGCCGTGGAGTTGGGAGAGGCCGAGCAGCACGCCGGCGATCGCGATCAGAGCCATCGCCCCCCAGTAGCCGCCCGCGGTGAAGCGGTGGAAGTGGGGGACGAACCAGAGCAGGAATCCGGCCGCGGCAGCGGCGGCGAGCGTCGTCAGAGCTCGGTTCCAGTGTCTCAATCTCAACCCCCCTCACCTCACGTTACGTGGGGTCACAGCGTACAACGAACGAGACCGCGCGCGGCTCAGCCCACCTTGATGATCGGACAGTTGAGGACGACGTGAGCGTCGTGCTCGGTGAGCTTGCCGGTCTTCTCGATCTGGTTGATCTGCGTGTCGCTCTTGATCACGACGGGCGTCGCGCCGGCCTTCCAGGTCAGGATCGTCTCGGCCCAGAGTGGTGAGTAGTTCTTCTCACCCGGCTCTGAGCCGAAGACTGCGAGTTGCCCGACTGCGGCTTTCCCTTCGACGAGGTAGATCTCGGGCAGACCGGCGACCGACTTGAGTCGCGCCGAATAGTTGATGTGCATCGCCGTCGCATCCGACTTCGACGAAATGTCCGTGCTCAGGTACGTGTCCTTGTGGCCGTCGTAGTACCCGAGAAACGCCGGCTGCTTGATCGTCTTCGCCGGCCCCATGATGGGTCCCATCACCGGGCTTGCGGTGACTGCGGCGCTGACGGCGGTGGCCGTGAGCGCGAACATCAGACCTCCAGAGAGAACGAGCCTCGAACGCATTGCTGAACCTCCTCGGCTGCGGGGACAACCGGAATACGCGCGCAGCCGTTCGCCGGATTGCAGTCGATTCCGCAAACGCACAGCCTCGGACGATCAGCCGCGGAGCAGGCTCTTCGGCGTCTCAGCCGCGCGCCCAACCCACGCGTGCCCCCACTCGACCTGCCAGCCGGCAAGCCGGCTCTCGAGCCTGCGACGCTGTGCCTCCTCGGTCAGCGACCCGAGATAGTCGATCTCGACCTCGTCGGTGGAGACGGCTGTGACGATCGCCTCGGGGTCGAACTGCAGCTGGGAGACGAGCCGCGGCAGATCCTCCGGATGCTCGACCCTGACGAGCATCAGCGCACGCGGAACTGGCTGGAGCCGAGCAGCCGGCCGTAGTGCACCGCTTTGCGCGGGCCGTAGCCCGGCCAGACGAACCAGCGGTAGGTCCCTCTGACGAGTCGGTAACGGCGGTTTCCGTACGTCCATCTGGCCGGGAGTCGCAGGCTCGGGCCGACCGGCCACACGCTCATCACCTTGCGGCCGCCGCGGAACAGTTGGACGTTGTAGTACGTCGCGCGCTTGTCCTCGGCCCAGCGAAGCGCTTCGCCCGGCCCCGTGACCGCGCCAGGAGCGGGCGCATAGAGCGTGCGCAGCTTCGCGCTCACGTTCGAGACGGCGCTGTTGCCGGCGAGGTCGCGGCTCCTCAGCGTGTAGTGGTAGGCGACGCCCGGCCGGAGCCCCGTGTCGCGGAACTTCGCTGCTGTTCCGGTGTAGACCGAGGAGCTCCCGCCGTGGCCGCGGCCGGGGGAGCGCGTGATTGTGACGGCCGCCGTGTCTGCCGGTTGCTTCCAGCTGAGCGTCGCCTCACCGGCCCCGACGGCGACAGCGACTGCGTCGAGCTTCGGTGGTGTCGCGTCGTACTTGAGGGCGACCGACGCGGGCGCGCTGTTCCCCGCCTCGTCGATACACGAGCCTGCGAGCGACGCACCGTCCGTGTCCGGCCCTGCGTACGTCGTCGAACCTGCGCACGAGGCGATGCCCGAGGTCGCATCGGTACCGGTGAACGAGACTGCCACGGCGTGGTTGAACCAGCCTGCCGCATCGGGCGCGCGCGCGGCGGCGCCCGTTGCCGACGGAGCCGTTGCGTCGTACTTGATCGCGAGCGATGTGGGCGCGCTTACGTTGCCCGCGTTGTCGCGGCATGTGCCCGTGGCACTTGCCGTCGCGGAGTCCGGGCCGCCGTAGCCGACGGTGGTGCAGGACGCGACGCCCGAGGTTGCATCCGTGCCGCCGAAGTTTACCGAAAGCGGATGATTGAACCAGCCGTTCGCATCGGGAGGGCGGTCTGTAGCGGAGGTCGTGACGCTCGGGGCGACCGTGTCGATCTTGAACTGGAGATGGAACTGAACCGTCGAGTTCCCGTCCGTCGCGCTGCAATTTAGAGCGTCGGAGCTGACGTAAAACGTCATCACGCTCACGCACGTTGTGTTGATCGCGCCCTGAACCGTGATCTGGGCGGTGACTGCACTGAGATACCAGCTGGCGTCGCCGGGCGTGCCCGCCGTCACGGTGTACGAGACCGACAGTCCGGACGCGGCGGCGCCCGGCACGACGAGCAGTGCGATCGCCAACCCGGTCGCGAGGATGGTCCTCACGCGAGCCCTCCGCCGTTGCGGCTCCAGACAAGTGCAAGCCCCGCGCCGGAGGCGGCAGCGCACGCGGCCGCGACGAGCGCGATCGCGACGAGCGCCGCCGGAGCGTCGTCGTGCAGCGTTTGCGCCAGGTCACCGAGCCCTCGCGGCACGTCGACGAAGCGCGGCTCGACGTCGACGATTCGAAGCGGAGCGACACGCCGTCGCTGCGTGGTCGGCTTGTGCGTGGTCGGCTTGTGCGTGGTCGGCTTGTGCGTCGTCGACGTCTGCGTTGTCGGCCCCGCGGGCGCGGGCCGCGTGACCGCCGCAGGTGCCGCTGCCGTCACGGCGCGTGGCGCACTCGTCACCGGTGTCGTCGCCGTCGAGCGTGCGTGCGCGACCGTCGGTCCCGGCACCGGGTCCGGCCTCAGTCCGGCCGCGGGCGGCGCGTCGGGGACGGGCCCGGCCCCAAGCGCGGCCATGGCGCCGGAAGCGAGCACAAGGAGGCCCCCTACCGCGATCAGCGGGAGCAGGCGCCGCAGGAGCAAGCATCTCAGCTGTCGCATTGCGACCCCCTCCCTGCAGATTGCTCTTGCACAACCAAGTTTACGCCTCTCGATCATCACGGGCAACGCCGCGAAAGGGGGAATGACGGGAAGAAAGGGAGGGGTGCGGCGGACACCCCTCCCCGCCGCGGGGGTGTCTATGCGGCCTGGATCACCCCCTGGCCTGTCAGCGCGCGGTCGAGCGCATCGCTGCGCGAACCGCTGCCATTTGCCTGCGTGAGCGAGCCTGCGCCGCCGGGGCTCCAGACACGGACCGGCGAGGAGCTATTGCTCGGTCGTACCTGTAGTGCCTCGGAGAGCGCCAGGAGCGCCTGCGACGTCCGGGCCGACTGGCCCGCGACCTGGATCGGCAGGCTCCTGCACCCGCAGGGCGACGCGGCGATCGTCTGCCGGCCGCTCTGCCAGGTGAGTGCATCGTTCCCGCCCGCCGCCGAAGAGGCGGCGGTGTTGGACTGTGAGACGGAGCCGCCGCCGCCCGGGCTGTAGACCCGGACAGGCGAGGCGTCGTTCGACGGATCGATCTGCGCGGCGAGCGATGCAGCAAGCCCTTCCTGCTGCGTCACCGCC
The DNA here is from genome assembly GCA_038216085.1 of Gaiellales bacterium. Classification (GTDB taxonomy): domain Bacteria; phylum Actinomycetota; class Thermoleophilia; order Gaiellales; family Gaiellaceae; genus PALSA-600. The sequence continues at coordinate 16,723 of JBBQQI010000004.1, forward strand.
TCCTGACCGAGCGCCTGGATCTTGAGGCCGCCACCGGCCTCGGTCTGCGTTCCGTCCTGCCGCGTCGTGGCGCCGTTCCCGGCCGACGCCTCGGATGTGGCGGTGTTGGACTGGGTGACGTTGCCGTCGTCGCCCGGGCTTGCCACCCTGACCGGGGAGGCATTGTTGCCCGAGCCGCCGCCGCAGCCGCACGGCGAGCGCCGCTCGCCGCAGCCACACGGCGAGCGTTCACCGAACTGCTGCACGGCTTCGGACAACGCGATCGCGGCCTGGTCCGTCTCGGCCTTCTGGCCGAGCACCTGGATCCCCGTTCCGCTGCAGCCGCACGAGGCGCCCGCGTTGGTCTGGGTGCCGCTCTGCGTCGTGGCGGCATTGTTGCCCGCCAAGGCGCTCGACGCAGCCGTGTTCGACTGCGACACGGCGCCGCCGTTGCCTGCACTGTTGACACGCACAGGCGAGGCGTCATTCGACGCACCCAGCTGCTCCGCAGCGGAAGCGGCGAGAGCGGCCTGTCCGGTCGCCGCATCCTGCTCGGCGATCTGGATGCCGCTGCCCGACGCGTCAAGCTGCGACGCACCCTGCGTGGTCGACGCCCTGTTCCCAGCTGCCGCCGACGATCCGACGACGTTCTGCTGGGTGACGCTGCCGTCGCTGCCGGGACTTCCGACCCGACTCGGCGAAGCGTCGTTCGACGGATGGGCCTGGGCTGCCGCCGACAGTGCTGCGGCCTCCTGCCCGGTGTTCGCCGACTGATCGGCCTCCTGCACCGGATTGCTCCCGCAGCTGCACCGTGATCCAGTCGGCGAGCCAGCCTGCGTCTGAGCGTCCCGCTGCGTCGTCGACGCCTCGTTGCCCGCAGCAGCAGACGAGCCCGCTGCGTTCGTCTGCGAGACCGAGCCACCGTTGCCGGGGCTCAGTACACGCACCGAGACGTTCGTGTTCGACGGGTCGATCTGCGTCGCCTCGGAGTGCGCCAGCGCCGCCTGGTCCGTCGAAGCCGACTGATCGGCCGTCTGGATCGGCGTGCCGGAACTGCTGCACCCGCATGAGGCGCCGGCCTGGGTCTGCGTGTCGGCCTGGTTCGTGGCCGCTGCATTCCCGGCGTCCGCACGCGAGCCAACCGTGTTCGCCTGCGAGACGTTTCCGTCGTTCCCGGGGCTGAGCACACGAATCGGCACGTTCGTGTTGCTCGGGTAGAGCTGTGACGCGGCCGACAGGGCAATCGCGAGCTGGTCAGTGCCCGCCGACTGCTGCGACGTCTGGATACCGCCGCCGCCTGCCGCGTTCTGGTTGGACGACTGGTTCGTCGACGCAGCATTACCGGCCGTCGCCGACGAGCCGGCGGCGTTCGTCTGCGAGACGTTGCCGTCGTTCCCAGGGCTGAGCACACGAATCGAGATGTTCGTGTTGCTCGGATTGACTTGTGTTGCACTCGACGCCGCAGCGGCTTGCTGCGACGTATCTGCTGACTGACCGGACACCTGAATAGGCCCGGGGTCGGCCCCTGCGCTGGCAACCGAAGCCAGGCAGGTGACCGCCGCCAGCACGAGCGCGAAGAGCAGCTTGCGCATCGTTTCCTCCTAATCGGGGTTCGGGCTGCGGCGAAGAGCCGCCGCAACCGGGTCTTGGGCACGGGTCGCGGTCAGCCCGGCGGGTGCGGTCGCGCCTGTCCGGTCTCGCCGCGAGCGGCTCGGTCGGCCTGGCGCAGTTGAAAGAGAAAGACGAGGAAGAACGACAAGAGCCCTGTGGCGGCCATCGCGCCGCTCGCAGAACTGCCGGTGTCGTGCCCGGCGAGCCCTGCCGGCACGACGACGAGCGGCAGGGGGAACGGGGTCGAAGGCGCGCCGGGGGGCGTCTCGAGCGGCGGCGGGCTCGTGCGAGCCTGCGCCGCGGCTCCGCCCGCGCGGGGGCCGCGCTCAGGTCGCTCGAGGTCGGTGCGAGCGAGCGCGCCGCGAGCCGCTGTGAGCTCGGCGCCCGCCACGAAGGAAAAGCCCGTACGCCTCGGCTGCTGCCCGCGCACAGAGGCAGGACCGTTTCCAATTGCACCCCGGCCGAACGTGGGTGCCCCGTGCTGCGGGCTGTCCTCGTCCCACGAGGTAGACATGGACGCGAGGACCGCGGGACCAGCGTCGATCAGCACCTGCGTCGCCGGCAGGTTCACAGGGTCGGCGGGCGCAGGGACAACAGCGACATGCGGCCCGGCGGCTTGGCCCGCCGCCTGTAGTGCGTCCTGAACGATGCTCGCCGCATTCGTCGCCGCGGCACTCGCCACCGAGCTGATCGTCTGGAGCACGTCGCCGGAGTCGCCGGGGCTCGCGATCCGCACCGAGATCGCGATGTTGCACGCGATACACAGAGTCCCACCCGTGACCGAGAGAGGAGGCGGTGCAACGTCACCGCAGCTCCAGTGCCAGTTCCAGATGATCGTGGTGCCAGGCTGGCCGACCGGGACGTTCGTGACCGGGACGTCGCTGGGATCGCAGTTCCAGCTCCAGTTCCAGATCAACGTTGAGGCTGGTATAGAAGACGATCCAGCTGGCAGTGTCGGCGCGCTTTTTGAAACAGCGCTAGTAATACTATTCGGATTATCACCCGTGGTATTACCAGTATCATTGGCAGCCGGAGTGGCAGGAGGATCCGGCTGGGTCGGCGTGACCGGCGACTGGGTCGTTGTGCCTCGAGTCTGCGGGGCAGAGGGGGCTGGCGGGGCTGCCGGGGCACTGCTCGGCGCGGCCGAGTCGGGAAGGACGGGCGTGGAATCGGCCGCTACCACCGGTGGTATCGGTGTCGAAACCGGCAGTACTACGGGAGTTTCGACCACCGGTGCGGGCTCGACGGCAACGGGCGGGGTCACCGCGACGGTCGGGACAACGTCGGTCGCGGGGGTCGCGGGGATCGCCGCCGCCGCGGGCAGTCCCGGGAGGAGGTCGTCGGCCTTCGCGGGACTCGCCACGGCAGCGAGTGCCAGCGTGAGGGCTCCGCAGATCGATGCGCCGGATCGAAGCGAGCGATTCTTCATCGTGATCTACAAGTAGATGTACCCGCGATCTGCACCCGCCATTCAAGAAATATTTTCGAAAAGCCTTTTCTTTAGCGAAGCGACGTCGTACGATCGCCACATGACTGCCTCGCCAGTCCCGACCGGCGCCGAGCGAGAGCGCCTGATCACCGAGTACCTCCCGTTCGTCGATCGGGTCGCCGGCCGGTTCGCCCGTTACGGCGAGCGGCGGGAGGATCTCGTGCAGGTAGGGGCGCTGGCGCTCGTGCGCGCAATCGATCGCCGCGACCCCGCGCGGTCCGACGCGCTGCCGTCGTACGTCAACCGTTGTGTCGAAGGGGCGATTCGCAATCACCTCCGTGACTGCAGCGCGCCTGTTCGTTTGCCGCGAGACCACGGAGAGCTCGATGCGACGAGCGTTGCGACCGCACGGCGGCCTCTGCCACTGCTCGAGGATGACACACCCGGCTCCGACGAGGCCCTGGATGAGCTGATGCTCGCGCGCGCGCTGGTCGCTCGCGCTGCTCATGCCCTGGACGCCCAGCAGCGACAGATTGTGTTGCTGCGCTTCTTCCTCGATCGCACACAGGAGCAGGTTGCGGGGGAGCTCGGCCTGTCGCAGGCGCATGTCTCCCGCTCGCTCGACGCCGCGCTTGTGAGGATGAGGGAGCGTCTGGAGCGTGACGAGCCTTTGTGCCAGGGGTAACGACGCGCTACGCTCGAACGGCATGGCCTCGAATGTCGACCCAGTCGAGGCGCCCGAGCCCTCTCACAGCGGCCGTCTGCTGCTGCGTATGCCGAGGACGCTGCACGCTGAGCTCGCAGCCCGTTCAGACGCCGAGGGGGTGAGCCTCAACCAGTTCATCGTCGCGGCGCTTGCGCGCACCGTCTCGCAGGCCCCGGCGAGCGGGCCCGACGCGCCGGCGCAGGCTCGTGTGCCTCGGACGCTGCGGCTCGCGCTCGTTGCGAACGCGATCGTCGTCGCCCTCGCGGCAGGCACCGCGATCGCGCTGATCCTCTTCGCCTGGCACTAGCGTTCGAAGCCACGGCGTCAGACCGCAGTCAGACTCACGTCTGACACATGCCTTCGAGACGAAAGTGCAACGCAAGTGTCACGCGGCCCGGGGCGATGCGACTGCCGCCGCGCAGATGCGCCTCTCAGGCGTCGTAGGCCGCCGAGTCGCTTGTCGAGGCGCTCAGCGCGCGGGCGATGATCGCCTCGACCACCTCGGTCTTTGCGTCCGCGTAGTCCTGAACCGTCGGCCAGTCGCGCTGCGCGAGCGAGCGTTTCGCCGACTCGTAGCGTCCTCGTTCTTCCTTGTTCGTCCTCAGCCGGTCGCGGAAGGCGCGCATTCGTTCGATCTCGGGTGACCCCGTCGAGAAGACATGCAGGTTCGTCTCGACGTCGTGGCGCCGGAACAATCGATGCTCGTGCCAGTCGGGCTCACGGAGGCGGAAGTCGAACCCCGCCTGCTCGAGCGCAGGTCGGTACGACGGCTCGTCGGCGGCGTCGGCGACGACGAGGACGATGTCGATCTTCGGCTTCGCCGCGAGGCCCGGAATCGACGTCGAGCCGACATGCTCGAGCTCGACGACACGGTCGCCGAGTGCGCGGCAGATGCGCTCGGCGAGCCCCGCATAGACGCCGGGCCAGGCGGGGTCGTAGTCGACGAGCACGATCTCGGCCACTCGGGCCACAGTATGAGATCCACAGGCGACGCGAGGATGCCCGCCGCCTACACACTTCGACGATGGCTGAGGCGCGGCGAGGAGGTGGACAGCTCGGCGTCGTGCACGGCGCCGCGCTCTACGTCGGTTCGCTGATCGGGCCTGGTGTGCTGCTCGTGCCCGCGCTCGGCGTCCAGGCCGCCGGCCCCGCCTCGGTGCTCGGCTGGGGGGCGATGCTCGTGCTCTCGGCGCCGCTCGCCTTCACGTTCGCCGCGCTCGGCGTTCGGATGCCGGTGTCGGGCGGCGTCGCGGAATACGTCTGCGCCGGGTTCGGGCCGGCCGCCGGGGCGGTGACCGGGGGCTGGTTCCTGACGGCCGTCCTGATCGGCGCTCCGGCCGTGTCGCTGATCGGCGGGCTGTACGTCGCCGATCTGACCGGCTCCGGCATCGCGGTCGCCGCACTGGTCGGGCTCGCGATGTTCGCGGTCGTGCTGGCGGCGAACGTCGTCGGCCTGAGGCTCTCCTCGCGCCTGCAGTTGATCTCGGCAGCAGTCCTGACGCTGATGATCGCCGTCGCGGTGGCGGCTGCGCTCCCCTCACGTGGCGGGGATAACTGGCACCCCTTCGCGCCTCACGGCTGGTGGGCGGTCGGGACTGCGGCGAACATCCTGATCTGGCTCTTCGTCGGCTGGGAGGCGGTCGCTCAGCTCGCCGGCGAGTTCGAGCGGCCGGAGACCCAGCTACCGCGGGCGATGGCGATCGCGTTCGGGATCGTCACCGTGCTGTACGTCGGGCTTGCGGTCGCGACGGTCGGCGTAACGTCCGGGTCGTCGTCGAAGGTGCCGCTCGCCGACCTGATCGCGGTCGGGTTCGGTGAGGTGGGGCGGCCGCGCGACGACGGTGCTCGCGCTCGCTCTGACGATGGGGACGATGAACGTCTATCTCGCCGGTGCGTCGAAGCTCGCCGCGGCGCTCGCCGAAGCCGGGTCGCTCCCCGCGTGGCTCGGCCGCGACGCACACCGGAGTGTCCCGCGACGCCCGTTGCTCGTCCTCGCCATCGTCGGCGTCGTGCTCCTGCTCGGCCTCGTGGCCGGGATCAGCAGCACGAGCGATCTCGTGCGCGCGACGTCGGCGTGCTTCGTGGCGGTCTACGTCGCCGCGACGGCGTCTGCAATCCGCATCCTGCAAGGCCTCGAGCGCGCCGCAGCGATCCTCTCGGGCGCGATCGTGCTTGCGATCGCTGCGTTCTCGGGATGGTTCCTGCTGGTGCCGCTCGTCTCATGGGCGTGCTTCGGGCTGATCCGCAGGCGCGTCGGCGGCGCCCGCCGGCTCGATCCCGAGGCAGGTGTCAGGACCGCCTGACAAGGAATGCGGTTAGGCTTGCGGCCGTGGCAGCGGTCGAGGACGAGCACGTCGGGCATACCGGATCGCCCGAGGGAGACGAGGCGCGCGACCTCCAGGGTGTCTACCGCTACTACGAGCTCGCCAAGCGGGCCGAGTGGCAGGTCAAGGACCTGGCGTGGGGCGACATTCCGCCGATCCCCGAGTACACAGGGTCGCCGCAGAAGCTCGCCCGGCGCAAGGATCTCTGGCGCTCCGTCGTCACGCAGCAGCTCCAGGCGGACGAGCTCGCCGTCGAGATGGCGACCCAGCTCTTCGCGATCGCACCCGACCGCGAGGCGAAGCTCTACTACACGACGATGGTGCAGGACGAGGCGCGCCACACCGAGGCGTGGCTGCAGCTGATCCACGAGGCGGGGGGGATGGGCGAGCGCGACCCGTACCTCGACCGGCTCGCCCAGCAGGTGCTCGACGCCGACACGCTCGAGGAAAAGGTTTTCCTGATGCAGGTCTTCTACGAGCGGCTGATCATCCCGCGCTTTCGGATGATCGCGCGCTCCTCGCGCGGGACGATCCTCGAGGATCTCTGCAACCGCCTTACCGTCGACGACGGCATCCATCACGGCGCCGGCATGGCCTACGAGCGGGTGCTGCTCGAGGGTGCGGGCAAAGGGGTGCAGACGACGCTCGTCAGCGCCGCGAATCGACTGCTCCCGATCTTCGCGAAGCACGCCTTGTGGCGGCCGAAGGCGCGCGAGTTCATCGGGGCGCTGATGCGGGAGACCGACATCCGCATGCTCCGCGACGATCTCGAGAACGGCGTCCGCCTCGCAAAATCGCTCGGCCTCGACGTGAGCGGGATCGAACTCCCGGACGAGCTGCTTTAGCTCCCACGTCGGTTACGCTCGTCACATATGTCCGCGCCTCCTCTCACCGGCGGGTGCCTTTGCGGCGGGGTGCGCTACGAGATCGTCGGACGGCTCGTCTCGGCCTCCTACTGCCACTGCACGCGCTGCCAGCGGCGGACGGGGACGGCGGGCTCCGCGCAGGCACGGGTCTCGCCCGGCGGCCTCCGGCTGACGAGCGGCTCGGAGCTCGTCCGCGAGTTCGCGCCCGCAGACGGGTGGCCGAAGTGTTTCTGCTCTGTGTGTGGCGGTGCCCTCTGGAGCCGGAGCCCAACCGACGCCGACGTGGTCAGCGTGCGGCTCGGCACCTTCGACTCCGACCCGGGCATCCGGCCGGGGCACCGCCAGTTCGTCGCCTACGCCGTGCCCTGGGAGCAGATCCCCGACGATGGCCTGCCGCGCTACGACGAGCGCAAGACGGACTGATGGCCCGGTCGCGTGCCAAGGGCAGGCGCCCGTCGAAGTCACCGGCCGTCCTGCGCGAACGCGTCGCGGAGCTCGAGCGCGAACGCGAGTTGCTGAACGCGATCGCGAACTACGCACCGAGTCTGATCTGCCTCGTCGATGCCGATGGCCGGGTGCGTCCCTACGCATCGAACAAGGCCTTCGAGCAGATTCTCGGCTACGAGCCGCACGAGACCGGGGGAGCGCTGTTCTGGGACAAGTACGTCGCTGACGGTGAGCGCGCGCAGGCGCGTGACTGTGTCCGCTCGGCGATCCGCACCCATGCGACGAGCCACTGCGAGGGGAGTTGGCTGCAGCGCGACGGGACCGAGTTCGAGGTCTCCTGGTCGTGCACGCCGCTGCCGGAGATCGCGGACGGCCCCATCTACCTGATCAGCGGAACCGACATCACCGATCGCAAACGCCACGAGGCCGAGGTTCGCCGCTCCCGCACCCGCATCGTCGCGGCCGCCGACAACGCTCGCCGCCGGCTCGAGCGCAACCTGCACGACGGGGCGCAGCAGCGGCTGCTCGCGCTCCTGCTGCAGCTCCGAGGAGCCCAGCGCGGTCTCGTCGAGCCCGAGGCGGCGGTCGAGCTCGCGGTCGACGAGCTCGCAGCGGCGGTCGAGGAACTGCGCGAGCTGGCGCAGGGGATCCACCCGTCGGCGCTCACCGAGCGCGGCCTCGCCGCCGCACTGCGCATCGTGGCCGCGCGCGCGCCCGTGCCGGTCGAGCTCGACGTGACCGACCAGCCGCTCGATACGAACACCTCGGTCGCCGCGTACTACATCGTCTTGGAGGCCCTGACGAATGTCGCGAAGTACGCCGAGGCGACGCGGGCCGCGGTGCGCGTGCGCGAGAGCGACTCCAGCGTCGTGATCGTCGTCGAGGATGATGGCAAGGGCGGCGCCAACCCGTTCACCGGCACCGGACTGAGCGGTCTCGGTGACCGGGTCGCCGCGCTCGACGGCACGATCCACGTCGAGAGCCCGGCGGGCGGCGGCACGAGGATCCGCGCCGAACTGCCGCTGCAGTAAGTTCTCGGGATGTGCTTCGACACCGATTCCATGCCGCCGATCCCGGTGATCGCCGGCGCCGCCGTTTCTCACGACGAGCTCCTGCTGCGCGCCGCCGACGGGAATGAGCTCGCTGCGTTCCTCGCGACACCAGACGGTGCGCTGTCGACGGGGATCGTTCTCCAGCCGGATGTGCGCGGGCTCTCCCACTTCTACGAGGAGCTGGCCCTGCGCTTTGCCGAGCGCGGGCACGCCGCGCTCGCGATCGACTACTTCGGACGCACCGCAGGCACCGTCAAGCGCGGCGACGACTTCGAATACATGCCGCACGTCGACCAGACGACCGACGACGGCGTGCAATCCGACACGCGTGCCGCAGTCGAGGAGCTTCGCTCTCGCGGCGCAACGGCCGTCTTCACGGTCGGGTTCTGCTTCGGCGGCCGCGCGTCGTGGGTCTCCGCAGCCTCCGGGCACGGGCTCGCAGGCGCAATCGGCTTCTACGGCAGCCCGACACGTCAGCGTGGTGGCCCGAGCGTGGTCGAACGCGCCGGCGACATCGAGTGCGCGATCCTGGCGCTGCAGGCCGGTGACGACCCGGGGATCACGGCCGAAGACAACGCCGCGTTCGAGCAGGCGCTATCGGGCTCAGGCGTCGAGCACGAGATCGTCGTCTACGACGGTGCGCCGCACAGTTTCTTCGACCGCAAGCAGTCCGAGTTCGCCGACGCGTCGGACGACGCTTGGCGCAGGGCGCTCGTGTTCGTCGACGCGCACGCGTGATCCTCGCGATCGACCAGGGGACGACGGGGACGACGTGCCTCGTCGTCGACGATGACCTGTGCGTGCTCGGGCGCGGCTACCGCGAGCTCCCGCAGCGATTCCCGCGGCCCGGCTGGGTCGAGCACGACCCGGAGGAGATCTGGCTCGGCGTCCAGCGCGCGGCTGAGACGGCCCTCGGCGACGCAGGCCTCCGCGCGCAGGACGTGACGGCGATCGGGATCACGAACCAGCGTGAGACGACGCTCCTCTGGGAGCGCTCGACGGGCCGGGCCGTCGCACCGGCGAGCGTCTGGCAGGATCGGCGCACCTCCGCACGTTGCCGCGAGCTCGACGCGGACCTGATCCGCGAGCGCACCGGCCTCGTCCCCGATCCGTACTTCTCGGCGACGAAGCTCGAGTGGCTGCTGCACGAGCACGACGCGCCAGGGCTCGCCTTCGGCACCGTCGACGCCTGGCTCGTCTGGCGGCTGACCGGCGGCCGCGTGCACGCCACGGACGTGACGAACGCCTCGCGGACGATGCTGTGCTCGCTCGTGACGCTCGAGTGGGACGACGAGCTGCTTGCGCTCTTCGGTGTCGATCGCTCGCTGCTACCGCGGATCGTCGGTTCGGGCGAGAGCCTCGGGGAAGGCGAGCTGCTCGGCGCGACGATCGAGCTGCGAGGCATGGCCGGCGACCAGCAGGCGGCGCTCTACGGGCAGGGCTGCCATTCGGCGGGGGAGGGCAAGGCGACGTACGGCACCGGCAGCTTCGTGCTCGTCCACGCCGGAGACGACGCGTCGCCGCCGCCGCACGGGCTGCTGAAGACGGCGGCTGCCGACGGCTACGCGCTGGAGGGCGCCGTGCTCGTCAGCGGTGCTGCTGTGCAGTGGCTGCGTGACGGCCTCGGGCTGCTGACCCACGCGGCCGAGAGCGAGGCGCTCGCACGCAGCGTCCCCTCCTCGGAGGGCGTCGTGTTCGTGCCGGCGCTGACAGGCCTCGGCTCGCCCTGGTGGGACGCCGAGGCACGCGGGTTGATCGCCGGGATCACGCGCGGGACGACGCGGGCGCACCTCGTGCGGGCGGCGCTCGAGGGGATCGCGCATCAGGTCGCAGACGTCGTCGAGGCGCTGCCGGAGCCGCCGGCTGTGCTCCGGGCAGACGGCGGAGCGAGCGCCAACGGCTTCCTGATGCAGTTCCAGGCCGACCTGCTCGGAGTCGCGGTCGAGGTCGCCGCCGAGCGGGAGACGACAGCCCTCGGGGCGGCCGCGCTCGCCGCAGGCCGTGGCGCCCGGGTCGGGGTCGGAGAGACGTTTGAGCCCCGGATCTCCCGCGACGAGGCGGCGGGCCTGCGTGCAGGCTGGCGAGACGCCCTTGGCCGCGCAAGAACCGATCGACCGGCTTAACGAGAACTTCCAAGCGGGCTCTTAGGAAGCGGGTGCATCCTTAGGGGCACATCACCGAGCGAGGGAGGCGAAGCTGTGGAAGACGTCGGCGGAAAGCTCGAACAGGCGCTGTTCGAGATTCGGCGGGTGATCGCAGGCCAGGAAGAGATGCTCGAGCGCGTGCTCGTCAGTCTCCTCGCCAGCGGCCATGTGCTGATCGAGGGTGTGCCTGGGCTCGCGAAGACCCTGACGATCAAGACCGCGGCGGCGGTGCTCGGCGGATCGTTTCACCGCGTGCAGTTCACTCCCGACCTCGTCCCGTCGGACCTCGTCGGCACGCGCGTCTACCGGCCCGACCGCACGGAGTTCGAGACCGAGCTCGGGCCCGTCTTCTGCAACTTCTTGCTCGCCGACGAGATCAACCGCGCGCCTGCGAAGGTGCAGTCCGCGCTGCTCGAGGTGATGCAGGAGCGGCAGGTGACGATCGGTCACAGCACGTTTCCGGTGCCAACGCCGTTCCTCGTACTCGCTACGCAGAACCCGATCGAGTCCGAGGGCCCCAACCCGCTGCCCCAGGCGCAGGTCGACCGGTTCATGCTGAAGATCCTCGTCGACTATCCCGCTCACGACGAGGAGCTGACCGTCGTCGCGCGATCGCTCGAACCGGCGCCGGAGCTCGGTCAGGTGCTTTCACTCGAGGAATTGCGGGAGCTGCAGCGCCAGACAACCCAGGTCTACGTCGACCCCGCGCTGATCAGCTGGACGGTCGAAGTCGCGACCGCGACGCGCACGCCACGCGACCACGGCCTCGGCGAGGTCGCCGATTTCATCGCGTTCGGCGCGAGCCCGCGCGGCCCGATCAGCCTCGTGGCAGCCGGACGTGCACTCGCGCTGATCCGCGGCCGTGACTACGTCGTGCCCGACGACCTGGAGGCGCTCGTGCGCGACGCCTTCCGCCACCGGCTCGTCCTCTCCTACCGGGCACTCGCCGAAGAGGTCGCCTCCGACACGATCCTCGACGCCGTGCTCGCCTCCGTGCCGATGCCCCAGATCGACCTGGGACGGCGGACGGCAGCGGCCTAGAAATGCCCGCATCCTCCGATCCGCTCGCACCGACTCGGACGCCTGAGCAGCCGGGGCCTGGGCCGCTCTCGGCCTCGTCGCTGCGCGCGCTCGAGCTGACCGTCGGCCGGCGCGTTGACGGCCTGCTCGCCGGTGACTACCGCTCGGCGTTCGCCGGTGTCGGCAGCGAGCTGTGGCAGGTGCGCCCGTACGAGCCGGGCGACGACGTTCGCCGGATGGAGTGGAACGTCACGGCGCGCACGGGTCTTCCGCATGTGCGCGTCGAGCTGGCCGAGCGCGTGCTCGTCACGTGGCTCGTGCTCGACGCATCTGCGTCGATGGCGTTCGGGACTGTGGAGCGACGCAAGGCAGACGTCGCCGAAGGCGTGGCGGTCGCGGTGGGCTACGCAGCGACCCGTCGCGGCAACCGGCTCGGTACCGTTGCCTTCGGAGCAGAGCCCGCGGTCGAGCCGCCTAGGCAGGGACGTCGCGCGCTGCTCGAGACGCTTCGCCTGCTCCGGCATTTGCCGCCGGGCGGCGACGGGTCGCTTCGCGACGCGCTCGAGCTCGCCGACCGCGTCGCCACCCAGCGCGCACTCGTGATCGTCGTCTCGGACTTTCGAGGCCCGGTCGAGTGGCGGATGCCGCTCCTGCGGCTCGCCGGCCGTCACACCGTGCTCGCCGTCGAGGTGCGTGACCCGCGCGAGCAGGCGCTCGCGGACGTCGGCGAGCTGCGGCTCGTCGACCCGGAGACGGGCAGGCAGTTGCGCGTCGACACCGGCGACCGCCGTCTGCGCGAACGTTTCGCCGCCGCGGCCGGCGAGGAGCGGCGCGCACTAACTGCGTCCCTCGCCTCGGCGGGCGTTGGTCACGTTGCGCTCTCGACCGAAGGCGACTGGCTGCGTCCGCTGACAGCGTTCCTGCGGCGAGGACGGCGCGTGCGATGAGCTTCTCCGCGCCGGAGCTGCTGCTCTTCCTGTTCATCCTGCCCGGAGCGGTCGGGCTGTACCTGTGGCTCGACGGGCTGCGCGACAGGCGCGCGGCGGCCTGGGCGACGCCAGCGCTCCTGCCGAACATGACCTCCCGTCCCTCGCCGTGGCGGCGGCACGTGCCGACGGCTCTCTTGCTCGTCGGCCTTGCGCTGCTGCTCGTCGGCTTCGCACGCCCGAAGGCGACGATCACCGTCAAGAAGCAGGATGCGACGGTGGTGCTCGTCGTCGACGTCTCGGGCTCGATGGCAGCGAACGACTCGCAGCCGTCGCGACTCGCCGTCGCGCGCGCTGCTGCGACGCGCTATGTCGACAAGCTGCCGAAGGGCTATCGGATGTCGGTGATCACGTTCTCGGACCACACCACACTCGCTGCGCCGCCGACGAGTGATCTCGAGCGCGTGCGCGGAATGCTCGACCGCGCGCGCACAGGCCCGCAGGGAACCGCGCTCGCGGACGCGGTCTCGCGCGCGGTCGCGGTCGCGAAGGCGGTTCCCCGGGGCAACGCCGCGAAGCGGCCGCCGGCGGTGATCGTCGTGCTCTCGGACGGCGGCCAGACAGCCGGCCGTGTCACACCGCAGCAGGCGGCACAGCAGGCGAAGGCAGCGCGCATCCCGGTGACGGCGATCTCGGTCGGCACGCCGGACGGGGTCGTCAAGCAGCCGGTCAAGGGCGGCTTCACCGAGCGCATCCAGGTTCCGGTCAAGCCGGCGGTGCTGCAGACCTTGGCGCGTGCGAGCGGCGGCTTCTTCGTCTCGAGCGCGAGAGCGGTTGACGTCGAGCAGACCTACTCGGAGCTCGGCTCGCGCGTTGGGCATCGCCGCAAGGAAGTCGAGGTCACGTCGGCGGCTGCAGCAGGTGGCCTCGCATTCATGCTCGCCGGAGCGCTGCTCTCAGGCGTCTGGTTCAGGAGGCTCGTGTGAAGGTGGCGCTGACAGCCGTCGTCGGCGCGCTCGCAGTTGCGGCTGCGTTCGCGCCCGCGGGCGGTGCGACCAACGAATGCCATGGCATCCAGGCGTGCATCCGCGTGCCGGGGCCGTGGGTGCTCGTCCCAGCGGGCGGCCGCTCTCAGTACCTCCTCAGCTGCCCCGGGGGGCGCAGCGTCGTCGGTGGCCTCGACGCGCAGGCGACGTCGCGCGCGGTGAGGGTCGGGTTCGAAGGGCGGCTCGGCGCCCCGGTGCAGCCCGGGGTGACGACGACGCGCTACGCGCTCTTCCGCGCTGTTTCGACCGCGCAGCGCGCGCAGGTGTTCCAGCCCCTCCTCGGGTGCATCCCGCTCCAGGGCGGCGGCGGGCGTTCCACCGTCTCGGCTCGCGTCACACCGGCAGGCCCGTCGCTCGAGCTTCGCTCGCGCATCGTCGTGATCGGGCCTGGACAGGTGCGTGCCGCGAAGGTGTCGTGCAAGCCGGGCGAGCAGCTCGTCGGTTCCTGGCAGTCGATCGCGTTTCGCCTGAGGCAGCCGCCGTCGCTCGGCGCCGGCACGCTCGTCCACGTCACGCGGACGGTGATCGGCAAGCAGGTCGTGGCGACGGCGACGGCGACCGATGGGCTCTCGATCGACGTGCACGCGATCGTCCAGGTCGGCGCGGAGTGCGCGCCGTGAGCTTCTCGTCGCCCTGGCTCCTACTCGCGCTCTTGCTCGTGCCGGCCGTGCTGGTGCTGGCGCTTTGGCTCGACCGGCGCCGTTCGCGCTACACAGTCGCGTTCACGAACCTCGACCTGCTCGCGTCGGTCGCGACGGCCTCGCGCCGCCGGCCGATCCGCTGGGTGTCGCTCGCACTGTTCCTGCTCGCGCTCGCCGCGGCGTCGACCGCGCTCGCGCGACCCCGTGCGACAGTGAACAAGCCTTCCGACAAGGCGACGATCGTCCTGCTCGTCGACGTGTCGGGCTCGATGCGTGCCGCGGACGTCAAGCCGAGTCGTCTCGGCGCCGCGCAGAGCGCCATGGGTGTGTTCGCGGACAACGTGCCGAAGGGCGTGAAGATCGGCCTCGTCTCGTTCAGCAGCGACCCTGACCTGCTGGTGATCCCGACCACCGACCGCACGATCCTTCACGAGGGCATCGACCTGCTCTCCCCGGAGGCCGGAACGGCGATCGGTGACGGTCTGGCACTCGCGGTGCAGATTGTCAACACTGCACTCGCGGGCGCTCCGCGTGGAAAGGACGGCAAGGTGCCGGGTGCGATCGTGCTGCTCTCCGACGGTGCGCAGACGCGTGGAACGCTGACGCCGCTACAGGGCGCGGCGCGTGCGCGCGATGCGCGGATCCGGGTCTTCACCGTCGCACTCGGCACGAAGAACGGCACGCTCGGTTTCGGCCCGTTCGGTGGTTACGGCCTCGGCGGTGGCTTCGGCGGCGGCGGAGGCAGCGGCGGGCGGCGCTTCCCGGTGCGGCCCGACCCGGTCACGCTCGCCGCGATCGCGAAGGAGACGGGTGGGACGACCTACCGTGCAAGCTCGGCGTCGAAGGTTCAGGCGATCTACAAGCAGCTCGGCTCGAGCATCGCGCAGCGCCCGGTGAAGCGCGAGGTCTCGTCGTGGTTCGTGGGCGCAGCGGCGCTGCTGCTCCTCGGCTCGCTCGGCGCGGCGCGGATCACCGGCGAGCGCCTGCCCTAGCCGCGTTCTTTTCGGCCACCGTTCAACCCTGAGTCTGACTCGAGTCTGACTCAGGGTTTGTGGCTGCAACTGCGTTTGCAGGAACTCGTCACACATCCGTGACGGTCTCGTGACACAAGGACTCGGAGGTCGAAAGACTCAGAGGTCGAGGTTCAACTCGCGCAGCGCCAGGAAGACGCCTTCGCTGAACGTCGGGTACGGCTGGATCACGTCGAGCAGCACCTCGATCGGCGTCTCTGCGCGGATCGCGAGCGTCAGTTGCTGCAGCCACTCGCCCGCCTCGGGCCCGACAGCGACCGCGCCCGTCAGGACCCGCCGCTCCGGGTCGGCGACCACCTTGATGAACCCCGGGCGCTTCGGACGCTCGTAGGTCGAGAGCCGTGCAACCGAGGTGAGCTCCCACCGAGAGCTGATCCCTCCTTCGGTGTTGCCGACAGTCGCGACCTGCGGGTCGGTGAAGATCGTCGCCGGCACCGCGCGATGGTCGGCGCGCACGTCACGGCCGTCCATGTCGTAGGCGGCGATGCGCGCGTGGTACTTGCCGACGTGCGTGAACGGCGCAATGCCTGTGACATCGCCCAGAGCCCAGACGCGCTCGCCGGCGCGCATGCGCTCGTCGACCTCGATGCCGCGCCGTGACACCGTGAGCTCGAGCGGCTCGAGCCCGGCGAGGTTCGGCTTGCGTCCAGTCGCGACGAGCAGCCGATCGAACGCGATCTCGCTTCCATCCGCGAGCGTCAAGCTGCCCGCTGCAACCTTCTGAGCCTGCACGCCGAGACGAATGTCGAGCCCGTCTTCGGCCAGCGCCTCTGCGACGAGCGCCGCCGCCTCGGCATCGACGCGCGCCAGGATTCGCGAGCCGCCCTCAACGAGCGTCACCTGCGAGCCGACACGCTGGAAGAACTGCGCAAGCTCGCACCCGACCGGGCCCGCGCCGAGCACGACGAGTCGCTCCGGCACCTCCGTCGTCTCAGTCGCCTCGACGTTCGTCCAGTAGTCGATCGTGTCGAGTCCCTCGATCGGCGGGATCACCGGCGCGGAGCCAGTCGCGATCACGAGCCGGTCATACCGAAGGTGCTCGCCGTCGACGGTGACGACGCCCGGCTCCGTGACGACGGCGTCGCCGCGCACGAGCGCGGCGTCCTGGGTGCCGAGCCACTCAACCTGGGAGGAGTCGTCCCGCTCGGCGACCGCGTCACGCCACGCGAACACCCGCTGAACGTCCAGCGTGCCACCGACGAGCGAGCCAAAGATGTGCTTCGCCGCTGCGTGGAGCTCTGGCGCGCGCAGCATCGTCTTCGTCGGCATGCACGCCCAGTAGGAGCACTCGCCCCCGACCAGGCGCCGCTCGACCACCGTCAGCTTCGACGACGCGTCGAGCCGGCGGAGGGCGCCGACGAAATGCTCGCCGGTCGACCCTCCCCCGAGTACGACAACATGCGCAGGCACGAGCTACTTGACGAGCCCGTTCGCCTTCAGGAAGGCCTTTGCGACCTTCGCGGGCGACTGCTTGTTGATGATCACTGCCTTGTTCATCGCAACGATCGCGCTCAGCGTCAACTTCGCCGAGACCGCATTGACCGTGCTCGTGAACTTCGAGCCGAGCGCCGAGGCAACCGATGTCTTCACGATCGGGGCGACGTTCTGGAAGCCCGTCACGTGCTTCGGGTCGGCCAGCACCGTGTACTTCGAGCCCTTCCCGAGCGGCGGATCCGTCGAGAAGACGTCCGCGGCGAGCACCTTCCCGGCGTCGAGCGCTGCGTACGCCGAGATCCCTGCGAGCGGCAGGAACGACGCATTCTTGAGGCCGTACTGCGTCGTGTACCCGACGAAGCAGGTGTTGCGCGTCTTGCACTCGGGGAAGCCTCCGAGCTTGAACGGGCCGGCCTTCTTCAGGTCGCCGATCGATTTCAGCCCGAACTTCTTGGCCGTCGCGTTCGTGACTGCGACGACGTCCGTGTCGAAGAACGGCGTTGCGTTGAGGAGGGTGTAGCCCTTTGCGCCTTCCAGCTGCTTGGCGAGTTGGTACGTCGCCGCAGCGGTCTTCGCCGAGAGCTTGTGGTGGAAGACGTCCTGCACGATCACACCCGTGTACTCCGGGTACATGTTGATCTTGCCGCTCGTGAGCGCGGTCTGGATCAGCTCCGTCGAGCCGATGTTCTCCTTGTATCCGACCGAGAAGCCCTTCGCTTCGAGCGCCTGCTTGTAGAGCTGGCCGAGGACGAACTCCTCGGAGAAGTTCTTCGTGCCGATGACGACGGTTGTTCCGGCCGAATTCGCGGGCTTGGCGAAGACGGCGGCGAACAAGCCGATGACAATCGCGACTCCGAGAGAGATCGCGAACGCCGCCTTGGCGGCACGCCGCGTGTGCTTGCGGATCAAAGCAACTCCTTTCGTGGCTGGTCGATCAAAACCCTAGTACGCCGAAGGCCCCTGGGCGTTACGGCGGCCTGTAACGCGAATAGGGCAAGGAACACGAGGGCGGAGAGCGCCATCACGCAGAACGAGGCGCCGAGGACGCCGGAGAGGCGGTAGCTTGCCTGGTTGACAATGATGTCGCCGAGTCCGCCGCCGCCTGCGATTGCGGCGATCGGGGCAGTGGCGACGACGGTGACCGTCGCGACGCGAATCCCGGTGAAGAGCAAGGGCAGCGCGAGCGGAAGCTCGATCTTCCGCAGGATCTGCAAGCCGGTCATGCCCATCCCACGCGCGGCGTCGACGGCGTCCCCATCGACGCCGTCCACACCGTCGAAGCTGTTCGTGAGGAGCGGACCGCTGCCGAGCACGGCCAGGGCGACCATGTTGTTCCAGAAGCCGATTCCGAGCACGGTCAGGAATGCGGCGATCAGCACGAGGCTCGGCAGCGCGCGGCCGAAAATCGATGCGGCGATCGCGACCCCGGAGCCTCGATGGAGATGGCCGAGGGTGATCCCGAGCGGCATCGCGACGAGGAGAGCGACGCCGATTGCAGCACCGGAGAGCTCGACCTGCTCGAGCGCCTTCGTCGCGAGAAAGCCGGGGTTGTCACCGATGAAGCGGAACGCCTCGACGAATGTGTGCAGGTTGGCCGTGTCGGCGAGCATCACGTCTGGCGGGCCCAGGGGATGAGAGCGCGGCGCAGCCCGACGAGCAGTGCGTCGCAGACGAGCGCGAGTGCGACGGCGAGCGCGCCCGCCGAATAGATCTCGGTCTTGAAGGGAGTCGGGTCCTTCAGCGCGAGAAAGATCGGGTAGCCGAGCCCTTGCGGCAGCAGGAACGCTGCGATCGTGGCGATCGTGATCGTCGAGACGACGGCGATCCGCAGCCCACCGACGATCGCCGGTACGGCGAGCGGCAGCTCGACGCGCATGAAGATCTGCCGTCCGGTCAATCCCATGCCGCGCGCAGCCTCGAGCACGTCGGCCGGCGCACTGCGCAGGCCCGCGACGAAGTTCGGGACGAGGATGACGAGCGTGTAGCCGACGAGTGCGATCTCGACCGTCGTGCGCGTGATCCCCGTGAACGGCACGAGCAGGAGGAAGAGCGCGATGCTGGGGATCGTGTAGATGACCGCGGAGATGACGCCGATCGGCTGCTCGAGCCACCGGAAGCGATGGGCGAGCAAGGCGAGCGTGAAGGAAAGGGCGAAGCCGATCGCGATCGCGATCGCGGTCAGCTCGATGTGCTGCACGAGCGCAGGCCCGAGCGTGTCGCCCCAGTGCTGCCGCACCCAGTCGGGGCAGAACGTGTGGTCGCCCTGCACGCACGAGCTGCTCTGCCCGAACGTCGGGATGACGGGTCCCGGCCCGCTCAGAGCGCAGCCCCCGCGTCGCGGAGGCGGAACACGCCGAGCTCGTTGCCGGCGTCATCGACGACGACGACGTCTTCGTCGTTGGTCTCGAGCATCTGCGAGACCGCGTTGCGCAGCGAGGTGTGCGCCGGCAGCCGCGCTCCGGAGCCCGGACCGGGCTGGAGGGGCACGTCGGCAAGGGTGCGCAGCGCAAGTCGGCGCAACGCCCGGTCCTCGCCGACAAACTCTTTCACGAAGTCGTCGGCTGGATGTCCGAGGATTGCGTCCGGCGTGTCGTACTGCGCGAGCACGCCACCCTGTCGCAAGATCGCGATGCGGTCGCCCAGCGTGATCGCCTCGTCGACGTCGTGCGTGACGAAGATGATCGTCTTCTCGACTTCGCGGTGCAGCCGCCGCAGCTCGGTCTGCAGTCGCAAGCGCGTGATCGGGTCGAGCGCTCCGAACGGCTCGTCCATCAGCAGCACCGGCGGGTCGGCCGCGAGTGCGCGCGCGAGACCCACGCGCTGGCGCTGCCCGCCGGAGAGCTGCGAGGGGTAGCGCCTCGCGTCGCTCGCCTCGAGCCCGACGAGCTCGAGCAACTCGACCGTGCGGGCGCGAATCTTCTGCTTCGGCCACCCGAGGAGCCGCGGCACGGTGCCGATGTTCTCGCCGACCGTCATGTGCGGGAACAGCCCGATCTGCTGGATCACGTAGCCGATGCCGCGGCGCAGCTCGACAGCGGGGAGGGCGTCGATTGAGCGGCCGTCGATGCGGATCTCGCCGGAATCGAACGGAATCAGACGGTTGATCATCTTCAGCGCAGTCGTCTTGCCGCCGCCCGAGGGACCGACGAGGATGCAGAAGGTGCCTGCGGGGATCTCGAGCGTCAGGTCGTCGAGCGCGGCGGCTTCCCGGCCTGCGTAGCGCTTCGTGACGTGGTCGAAGATGATCTCGGCCGCTTCGCTCATCGAGTGTTCCTGATCCCCGCGAATCCGATCACGCCTCCCGCGGCGACGAGCGCCGCGGTGATCGCCATCGAGAGCCGGAAGCCTGTCAGGTCGAGCTTGTTGTCGCCACCTGCGACCGCTGCGCCGACGACCGCGATCCCGAGCAGGCCTGCGACGCGCGCGATCGCGTTGTTGACTCCGCTCGCGATGCCCGAGTCGCTCTCGCTCGCGTCGGCGAGCACGGTCGCGGTGAGCGGGGCAACGATCATCGACAGCCCGACGGAGAAGAGGAGAAGCGGCGGCAGGAGCTCCCACCAGTACGAGAAGCCCGGCTTCAGCCGAATCAGGCCGACGAGCGCAACGGCTGCGATCAGCGGGCCGGCGCCCATGAAGATGCGCGGCCCGATGCGCATCGAGAGACGACCGACGCGAGGGGAGAGGACGAACATGACGACCGTGATCGGAATGAGAGCCAGGCCGCTCTTCAGAGCCGTGTAGCCCGCGAGCTGCTGCACGAAGAGGACCAGGAAGAACGTCAGTGTCGAGAGGCCCGCATAGACCGTCAGGGTCTCGATGTTCGCAAACGAGAAGTTGCGGCGCGCGAAGAGGCGGAGTGGCAGCATCGGATGGTCGGCGCGCGACTCCCACCAGATGAACGTCAGAAACAGCGCGACACCGACGAGCAGCGCAACGAGGACGAGCGGATCGCCCCAGCCGCGGCGCGGTTCTTCGATCAGCGCGAACACCGGCCCGCCGAGGCCGAGCGCGCACAGCACCGCTCCGACGAAGTCGACCTTCGGGCGCACGCCGGTCGGCTCGCGCTTCGGCACCGCATAGGCCACGAGTGCCACGGTTGCCGCCGCGAACGGGACGTTGATCAGGAAGACCCAGCGCCACGACGCATTGGTCACGAGCCAGCCGCCGACGAGCGGTCCGATCACGAACGCGACGCCGGTCCAAGCCGTCCACGATCCGATCGCGGCGCCGCGCTCCTCGCCCGTGAACGTCATCGCGATCACGGCGAGACCGGCGGGCGTCAGGAGCGCGCCCGTGATTCCCTGCAGCCCGCGCGCCAGGATCAGCGTCGTCCCGTCGGGTGCGGCCGCGCAGAGGACGGACGTGGCGCCAAACGCGACGATCCCGAGCATGAAGAGGCGGCGCGCGCCGAAGAGGTCGCCGAGCGAGCCGCCGACGAGCAGCAGCGAGCCGAGCGTCAGCAGGTAGGCGTCGACGACCCACTGTTGCAACGCGAGACCGCCGCCCAGATCTCGTTGAATCGCGGGCAGCGCCACGTTCACCACGGTCGAGTCGACGAAGACGATGACCGAGCCGAGAATGCAGGCGACGAGCACGAGCCGGTTGCGAGTTTCCGTCGACAGGCTCTCGATACTCGCAGTTACGGCCTAGTAGTCGAGCGAAGCACGCCGCTGGCGGACTTGCGTTCGCGTGCCGGACCGGTGTTCGATAGGCCGAAGTTGCAGACATGAGGAGGTGGCAGTGAGCGGGTATCAGGTCGTCAGGCTCGACCAGGTGGACGATTGGCTCGGTGACTACCCGGGCGAGATGCGCGGGATCACATACGCGATCGGCGCGGAGCAGGCGGCGCTGACATATCGCCGCATGCCGCAGCACACGGGCAGCAAGGGCTCATACGGACACCGGCACAAGACGCAGGAAGAGCTCTACTTCGTGATCAGCGGCCGGCTGCTCTTCAAGTTCGGCGACGAGATCGTCGAGCTCGGCGCCCACGAAGCCGTGCGCGTGTCGCCGGGCACCTGGCGAGGGGTCTGGAACGACGAGCCCGAGGATGCGGAGATCGTGATCGTCTCGACACGGATCGACGATCCACAGGGCGACACCGAGACACTCGACGGCTTCTGGCCGGAGTGAGGGCCGTGCCCGGCACCGCGAGCGTGAACAACAGCCGCGGTGCCGGGCACGGGTTCTGCGCCCCCAACTGGAGCGGCGTGGGCTAGTTCCGGCGCGGTACGCGCCGTGCGGTGCCGCCGCGAAGCGGCGTACCGCCGCGGAGCGTCTCGACGTGTGCGTCGATCAAGATCTTGGTGGCTGCTGGGTCGGATGGGCGCATGGGTGTCTCCCTTCGGTGCGCTCGAGGTGGAAAAGGCTCCGCCTCGAAAATCTTGATATCGAGATACTATCTACCATATCTCTTGACGTCAAGACAATTTGTGCCACACTGTGCCCGTGCCCCAGACTGACAGCGAGCTGCGCGATCACATCGATCGTCTCGTCGAGCGTCTCGAGCCGCTGAAGCACGTCGACATCGACCTCGAGGTCGAGGGGATCGTCGACCGGATCTCCGGGATCAACAAGCGGATCAAGCGCGGGATGGAGGCGACACTCGCAGAGCACGATCTCAGCCATCCCGACTGGCAGGTGCTGACGACGCTGCGGCTCTGGCGGGCGGATCACCGCAGCTCTCCCGGTGAGCTCGCCGCCGACCTCGAGGTCTCGAGCGGCGCGATGACGAGCCGCCTGGATCGCCTCGAGGAGGCCGGCTACCTCAGACGGCTGCCCGACCCCGACGACCGGCGCGGCATCGTCGTCGAGTTGACACCGGAGGGCACAGCGGCGTGGGACGAGGCGGCGAGTGTGCAGGGCCGGCGCGAGGCTTTCTTCGCCTCGGCGCTGACGCCGACCGAGCAGCACCAGTTGAACGGCCTCCTGCGGAAGCTGATGCTCGCCTTCGAGAACGCGCGCTAGAGGCCTTAGCCGAAGGTGAAGGCGTACGCGTTGACGCCCGGGTCGAAGCGAAGCTCGAGCAGGCCATCACGCAGCTTGGGCGACGAGACGAGCGTGTAGAGCCGGTCGCCGTTGACGCCGACGGTGCGTGTCGGGCGGCCGTCGACGATCACGTGCACGGCTCCCGCACCGCCGAGAACGAGATAGACGTTATGCGCGTGGAAGTGCAATCGCAACCGCGCCCGAGCGGCCGCAACGGCTCGCTGGTCGCCGAGAATCCACTGCCCGGCCAGCGAAAGCTCGTCACGCTTCAGCACTCTGGGGAAGCTGTACGCGACGGCCCGGTGCGGCCGCAGTGGTGACCCGCGATACCGGCTCGTGTCGATCCGTGTATAGCCGACGTAGGTTTCCGCCGTGACGAGTGCGGTCGGCGTTGCGTCGGCGACACGCCGCGCTCCCGGAACGGCCGCGCCGTTCGCCGTCAGCAGCTTGCGGATCGCCTTCTCCGTGTCGCCGTATTCACCCTCGCCGAAGTGCGTTCGCCGCACTCGGCCGAGACGATCGACGAGGTACTCGGCGGGCCAGTACTCGTTCGAGTACGCATCCCACGTCTTGTAGCCGTTGTCGAGGGCCACCGGCCACGTCACGTGGAGGTCGCGCGTCGCCTGGAGGACATTGCCGCGGACGTGCTCGAACGCGAACTCGGGTGTGTGCACGCCGACGATCTCGAGGCCGTCTCTGTGGTAGGCCGCGTACCAGGAGCGCAGGTGCGGGAGCGTCCTGATGCAATTGATGCACGAGTAGGTCCAGAAGTCGACGAGCACCACCTTCCCGCGGAGCCCGCGCAGCGTCAGCGGCCGGTCGCCGCGCGTGTTGAGCCAGGAGTCGACGCCGGCGAACTCCGGCGCCTTGCCGAGCAGCGGGAGGCTCGAGCCGGGCGGCGACGTCGTCGCGGCGAATGCGCTTCCGCCGCCGCGCAGCTTCGAGAGATGGCTCCGGGCGAGCTTCGTGTCCTCGACGTGCGACTGCAGCGACGACGAGTATCCGCCGAGGCGCGTCTGCAGTGTCTGAGGGAGGTTGAAGAGGATTCCGATCGCGCTCAGCGCCAGCACCACGCCGCTGACGCGACGGAACGCCGGGCCCGTGGCGCGAAGCCGCTGTGCGACACGCTTGCCGCCAAGCGCAATCAGGAGCATCGGCACACCGAAGCCCACGCCGTAGGCCAGGGTGAGCACCACGGTCTCGACGCTCACCTGGCTCTTCGCGGCCAGCACCGTGATCGTGGCGAGCACTGGCCCAGCGCACGGCACGAAGACGAGGCCGAGGCTCAAGCCGAGCACGAACCCGCTCGCCGGATGACCGCCTCGACGTCGAGTCATGAACGCGAACGGTCGCTCGAGCATGAACGCAAACCGCTTGGACAGCAGCGATCCCGCGAGCACGAACAACATCGCGATCGCCACGTTGCGAAGTACGTCCTGCGGCAATCCGAGCGCGGAGAGAATCGACGCGGCCGCGAGTGTGAACACGGTGAAGCTGACGACCAGCCCGCCGACGATCACGAAGGGACGCCGCGCGCCCCCGTCGCCCGCACCGGCGGTCAGCACGATCGGTAGCACGGGAAGAATGCACGGCGACACCGCTGTAATCACGCCGGCCAGGAGGCCGATGCCGATGAGTACGACCACGCAGCCACCGTAGTGCGCCGCCGTTGCGGCGGCCTTAGCGGTTTCTTACAACTTCCTTAAGCGTTGCCCGGCCGTCTCGGCGCCGCAGGAGAATCAGGCCGAACCGACCAACGACATCAGGAGGACGAAATGAGACGACTGCTCGCCTGTCTCGCGACGGCAGCGCTCTTCGCCCCGGTGGCGCTCGCGCTGCCGAGCGCGATGCACCCGGAGCTCGGGGCCAAGCTGCTCGGCAAGAACGAGGTACCGAAGGGCTCTCCGACCGCGCACGGGATCGTGAACCTGAACCTGAGGTCGGGCGCAGGCCAGGTCTGCTGGACGTTCGAGCTCGCCGGCGTCGCGAAGCCGCTCTACGCGCATATCCACAAGGGCGGCTCGGGCGTCAGCGGCCCTGTCTACATCCCACTCGGAAAGAACTACAAGGCGAAGGGGTGCGTCGCCGCGCCGAAGAAGTCGATTGATGCAGTGGAGTCGAACCCCAACGGCTTCTACGTCAACGTTCACAACTCGAAATACCCCAACGGCGTCGTCCGCGGCCAACTCGTGGCCGGCATGGTCCACATGTAGGCGAGCTTCGGGCCGTCTCGCGGTGGGAGCAGCGACCTTCCACCGCGAAGCGCGCCCCTCACAGATACAAACGAGGGCTCGGCCAGGTTCTGCGACACGATCTAACCAACCGCGGCAGTCCGCAGGCCGGCGTTGCCGCTGCGCGCACCGAGCGCATGAAACGACTCGGGCGAGCGCCGCTCCTCGATGCAGTCGGCGACATACTCGGCGAGCGCCGGGCCGTGCTTGAACCCGTGCCCGGAGCCGCCCCCGAGCAGCCACCACGACGAGCGTTCGGGGTGCTGGCCGAACAGGAAGTGCGTGTCGCCGGTGAGGTCGTACTGGCAGACGCGCGAGCCGATGATCGGCGTTCGCGCCAGCGCGGGGAAGCGGAGCGCTGCGTAGTCGCGGGCGACCTGCTCGAGCTCCCGCGACGGCAACCGGTCGAGCGTGTCCGGGTCGATCTCCTCGCCGGGAACGTCGGGTGCGATCTTGACGCCGAGGCCGGAGATCTCGCCGTGGCCGTAGAACGGCCCGTCGTAGTCGCAGAAACCGGGGGTGCCGCGCCACGAGGCGTCCGCGCCGAAGAAGAACACGTCGCGGCGCGAGATCTTCAGCTCCACCTGCTCGGGGAAGAAGGCCGGCAGCCACGATCCGCACGCCCAGACGACGACGTCGGTGCGCGGATCGTCGGCCGGCGTGACGCGGGCGCTCTCGAGCCGCACGCCGTTGCGCTCGCCGTCCTCGACCAGTAGTTGGGTCGCCCGTCGCGCGTGCAGCACGCCCGCCTCGGGCTCGAACAGCACGGCCTGAAGGTCCTCGACGCCGAGCGACGGATACAGCGTGCGGGCTTCGTCCGGCGTCAGCCACTCGCACGGAACGCCCGCGCGCTCGAGCGCCCGCCGGCTCTCCGCCTCGAATCCGTCCTCGCGCTGTGCGAACCACGCAACTCCCACCGGTTCCCAGATCCGCGTGTGCGTCTTTTCCTGCAGTTCGAGCCAGAGCGTTCGCGCGCGGCGAGACATCGTCGTGTACCACTCGACCTCGCCGTGCGCCGCGCGCGAGAGGCGCGTGTCGCCGCCGGAGCCGGAGCGCACGGTGCCGGGTGCGTATTGCTCGACGAGCGTCACGTCCCAGCCTCGCTGTGCCAGCTCCCGAGAGGTCGAGGCGCCGAAGACGCCCGCGCCCACGACCGTGACGGTGCTCATGCCTGCGGCGTGACGGTGAGCGAGAGCACGTCGGGCCGATGGTAGTGACCGGCGGGGTCGAAGCGCTGCCGCGACGCGTGCAGCATGGACGGCTCGAGGTCTGCGTAGAGGATTCCCTCCTCGTCCCACAGCGGCCCGGCGAGGTACGACCCGTCCGGTGCGAGGATCGCCGAGCCGCCGCGATCCATCAGGTCGTCGCCGTCCGCCAGCGGCACGTCCCTGGGGTAGCTGGACGCTCGCTGGAAGGAGCAGGACGAGAGCACGAACGCGCGTGACTCGCGGGCGATGTGCGAGATCGTCGCCTGCCAGGTGTCGCTGTCATCAGCGGTTGGTGCGAGGTAGATCTCGACACCCTGTTCGTAGAGGGCGAAGCGCGCGAGCGGCATCATGTTCTCCCAGCAGATCAGGCCGCCGACCGTCGCCGCCTCGGTCTCGACAGTCACGAGCCCCCGGCCGTCGCCCTGTCCCCAGACGAGGCGCTCGTGGTTCGTCGGTACGAGCTTTCGATGGTGCAGGGCGAGTTCGCCGCTCGGGGAGAAGAGGAGCAGCGAGTTGTAGATCGTGCCGCGTTCCCGCTCGTTGACGCCGACCGCGAGCCAGAGGTCCGTGTCCCGGGCCACCTCGGCGAGGCGCGTCGCAGCCGGCCCCGGCACCTCGATCGACTGCTCGAGCAAACGCGCGAAGAGCGCGGTCCCGTCGCTGCCGTGGGCGAGGTGCCGTGCCCAGCGGTTCGACGGGTAGACGGGCACGAACGTCTCGGGGAACAGCGCGAGCCTCGCCCCAGCGGCAGCAGCCTCACCTGCGAGCCTCGCGACCTTGTCGATCGTGCCGTCGCGGTCGAAGATCACCGGCTCGGCCTGGACACACGCAACTCTCAGCGCCGTGTTCACGCGTTCACGCTAACTGATTCGAGCGCTCATCCGAGTGCGCGCAGGGCCGCGGCCGTCGCCGCAGCGACGATGACAATGACGAGAAACGGCGCGCGCCGCAGCGCGGCACGGCCGCCCGCGGCCCGGCCGCCCGCCCGCGCGTCGAGGGTGAGCGACCGCCCGTCGTCGAACGCCTGGACGTAACACCCGGCTGCGGTCCCGAGCACGGCGAACCAGCTCATCGGCGCAGGACCGCCGGCAGCACCGCGAGCGCGGCCAGAGCACCGGCACGCCGGCGGGGGTGAATGGGATTGCGGCCGCGGCGATCAGCGCACCGCCGAGCGCGACGCTTCCGCCGGCCCGATCGCGAAGTTGCGGCGCGAGCAGAGCGAGGAACGCCGCCGCCCCGACGGCTGCATCGAGGCCGAGGGCGCGGGTGTCGACGACACCTGCGCCGAGCGCGCCGAGCAGTGTGGCGAGGTTCCAGCAGACGTAGACGGAGACGAAGGTCGCCCAGAAGGCGGTTCGCGAACGTTCGGGCGGCGCGCCGGTCGCCATCGCCGGGTGCATCAAGCGGTTGCGGCCGTACTGTCCAGCGCGCTGCGCAACGACCCGACGAAGCGGGCAAGCTCCACCGCGCCCAGTTCCGCGGCCTCGACCGCGCGCGAACCGACGACGATGCCGTCCGTCAGCTCGGCCGCCTGGCGCGCATGCTCCGGTGTCGAGATTCCGAAGCCCGCGTAGAGCGGCAGCTTTGTGACCGCCCGCGCACGTTCGGCGAGCGGGGCCAGCGTCGGCGCCAGCTCGGCGCGGGCGCCGGTCGTGCCGGTGACGGTGACGAGGTACAACCAGCCGTCGCTCGAGGCGGCGGCGAGACGCAGCCGCTCGTCGGTCGACGTCGGCGCGGCCAGCTGGACGCGGCGCAGCTCGGGGTGCACGTCGCTCGGCAGGTCGGGGACGATGAACGACGTCGCGCCCGCGCCGCGCGCGTCCTGTTCGAGCCGCTCCCAGCCGTAGGCGTCGAAGAGCGATGCATACGTCATCGGGATCAGCGGCACGGCGACGCGCGCGCGTATCTCGGCGAGCAGCTCGAGACAACGGCCCGTCCGCATGCCCGCGGCGAGCGACCGCTCGCCCGCACGGCGGATCACGGGGCCGTCTGCGAGCGGGTCGGAGAACGGGAAGCCGATCTCGATCACGTCCGCGCCCGCGTCGACGGCGGCGTGTGCGAGTTCCGGCGTGTCGGGCATCGCCATCAGGTAGACGACGAGCGTCTTCATTCGCCCAGAGCGCTCACCGTGCGAGGACTTCCGCGAGGTCCTTGTCGCCGCGGCCCGAGAGGCAGACGAGGATCAGTTCAGCGTCCGTGTCGAGCGCCCGCGCAAGGGCGTGCGACGACTCGAGCGCGGGCACGATTCCCTCCGTCTGGCAGAGGCGGTGAAAGGCCTCGAGGGCCTCCTCGTCGGTGCAAGGCACGTACTGCGCGCGCCCGGTGTCCCGCAGGTGTGCGTGCTCCGGGCCGACGCCCGGGTAGTCGAGCCCGGCCGAGATCGAGTGCGCGTCGAGGATCTGGCCGTCGTCGTCGGCGAGCAGCGACGAGCGCGCTCCGTGCAGCACGCCGGCGCGGCCGGTGCCGAGCGAGGCGGCGCCGGCGGCCTCGACGCCGATCAGGCGCACGTGTTCGTCGGGGATGAAGTCGTAGAACATCCCGATCGCGTTCGAGCCCCCACCGACACACGCGATCACGGCATCCGGCAAACGGCCTTCGACGGCGAGCATCTGCTCGCGCGCTTCGCGGCCGATCACCCGCTGCAGCTCACGGACGAGCTCCGGGTAGGGCGCGGGCCCGACGCACGAGCCGATCAGGTAGTAGGTGTCCTCGACGTTCGCGATCCAGTCGCGGATCGCCTCGCTCGTCGCCTCCTTCAGCGTGCACGTGCCGAACTCGACCGGGCGAACCTCGGCGCCGAGCAGGCGCATGCGCTCGACGTTCGGAGCCTGCCGCCGCATGTCCTCGCTGCCCATGTAGACGATGCATTCGAGCCCGAAGCGCGCACAGACTGTCGCGGTCGCGACGCCGTGCTGGCCGGCGCCCGTCTCGGCGACGATGCGGCGCTTGCCGAGCCTGCGCGCGACCACAGCCTGGCCGAGTGCGTTGTTGATCTTGTGCGCGCCGGTGTGCAGCAGATCCTCGCGCTTCAGATAGAGGCGGCTGTTGGGTGCGAACCGCTCGGCGCGCGTCAGCGGTGTCGGCCTCCCTGCGTAGTTCGTCAGCAGGCCGTGCAACTCGGCGCGGAAGCTTTCGTCGTCCTGCAGCGATTCCCAGGCGCTCGTCAGCTCGTCGAGTGCCGGGATCAGCGTCTCGGGAACGTATCTGCCGCCGTAGGCCCCGAACGTCGTGCTCACGATGCCTCCTCCACCCGCGCCGCGCGGACCCAGGCGCGGAGCGCCTCGGGGTGCTTGACTCCGGGCGCCGACTCGGTCGAGCGGGCTGAATCGACCGCCCACGGAGAGACGGCTTCAATCGCCTCGCGCACGTTCTCCGGGCCGAGCCCGCCCGCGAGCATCACCCGTCCGCGCGTTTCGCGCGCACGGTCGAGGTGCGTGGGATCGGATTCCGACCAGGGCAGGTCGACCACGGTTCCCACCGGCTCGCCGTGACGCAGCAGGACCGCGTCGCGCGCGCGATGGCCGTTCTCGCGCGCGTAGAGCTGGACGAGAT
Source organism: Gaiellales bacterium (assembly GCA_038216085.1). GTDB lineage: Bacteria > Actinomycetota > Thermoleophilia > Gaiellales > Gaiellaceae > PALSA-600. The sequence goes on from JBBQQI010000004.1 coordinate 46,358, forward strand.
CGGCGCCGGTCTCCTCTGAGTCGCCGACGAACACCGCGACGCGAAGCACTGTCTCGGGCGCGTCGAGCAGCGAGCCCGCCCGGCGTGGGCTCTCGGCGGCGAGGATGAACCCGACCATGTCGGCGCCGGCGTCCACGGCCGCGTCGACGTCGTCCTGACGCGTCAGCCCGCAGACCTTGACGAGCGGGCGCGAGACGAGCTCGCGGAGCCTTGCGCCGGGATCGCTGGCGCGCATCAGCGTCGAGCCGACGAGCACCGCGTTCGCGCCAGCAAGCTCGGCGACCGCCGCCTGAGCGCGGGAGGCGATCGCGCTCTCGGCGATCACGACGCGGTCGGTGGGGGCCTGTGTGAGCAGCGCGAGCTGGGCGCGGCGGTCGATGCGGAAGGTCGACAGGTCGCGCGCGTTGATGCCGATCACCGGTGCGTCGAGCGCCACCGCGCGCTCCAGCTCTGCCGCGTCGTGGGCCTCGACGAGCGTGTCCAGGTCGAGTGAGCGCGCGACGCGGATCAAAGCGGTCGCAGCCGAGTCGTGCAGGTCGCGCAGGATCAGCAGCACCGCGTCGGCGCCCGAGTCGCGAGCGGTCTGCAGATGGTCAGGCGTCGAGAAGAATCCCTTCGCGATCAGCGGCAGCCGTGTCGCTGCGCGGGCGGCGCGAAGGTCGTCCCACGTGCCGCCGAAGCGCTCGTCGACGAGCACCGACATCGCGCGGGCTCCGGCCTGCTCGTAGCTGCGGGCAAGCTCCGCGACGTCGGCGTCGGGACGGAGGTCGCCCGCCGAGGGTGACCGCCGCTTGAACTCGGCGATCGCGCCGAAGCCCGGTTCGGCGAGCGCATCGTGGAACCTCACGCCGTCACCTGTTCCGTCGAGAACGCGATCAACTGCTCGAGCCGCTCGCCGGCGGCGCCCGAGTCGATCGCGGCTCGTGCTGCGTCGAGCCCGTCGGCGAGGTCGTCGGCATGCCCGCCCGCGGCGATCGCGCCCGCGGCGTTCAGGAGCACCGCCGAGCGGCGGCCGCCGGCCGCGCCCGCGAAGACGTCCCTGATCTGGCGCGCGTTCTCCTCGGCGCTGCCGCCCCGGAGCTCCGCCGGGTCGCAGCGAGGAATCCCGAGCTCCTCCGGGTCGATCTCGCGGCGGTGAACGTCCCCGTCGACGACCTCGCAGACGAGGTTCGGGCCCGAGGGAGAAAGCTCGTCGATGCCGCCGGCGCCGTGGACGACGAAGGCGCGGCGTGCGCCGAGCTTTGCGAGCACGTCGGCGATCACCGGCACCAGGGCGGCGGAGTAGACGCCCACGACTTGCGCGCGGGCGCCCGCCGGATTCGTCAGCGGGCCGAGCACGTTGAACACGGTACGGGCCGCAAGTTCCTTGCGGACGGGGCCTGCGTGCTTCATCGCCGGATGGTGGGACGGCGCGAACATGAAGCCGAAACCGAGCTCGTCGATCGACTGCGCGATTTGCTCGGGCGACAGGTCGAGGTTGAAGCCGAGCTGCTCGAGCACGTCGGCGCTGCCCGAGAGGGACGAGACGGAGCGGTTGCCGTGCTTGGCCACGCCGGCGCCGGCTGCGGCTGCGACGAGCGCGGCGGCAGTCGAGATGTTGAATGTCTTGCCGCCGTCGCCGCCGGTCCCGGCCGTGTCGACGAGGTCGTCTCGCTTCGGTGTCACGGGAACGACGTGCGCGCGCATCGCCTCGGCGGCGCCGGCGATCTCGTCAGCCGTCTCGCCCTTCAGCCGAAGTGCGACGAGGAACCCGCCGATCTGCGCGGGCGTCGCCTCGCCCGACATGATCGTGTCCATGACGCGCCGCGTGTCCTCGCGGGAGAGGTTCTTGCCGTCGAGCAGCTGTGCAAGTGCGTCCTGGATCATCTCGTCCCCTCGAGGAAGTTGACCACGATCGCACGTCCGTCGGGGGTGAGCACGGATTCGGGGTGGAACTGCACGCCGTCAACCGGCAGGTCGCGGTGCCGCACCGCCATCACCTCGCCGTCCCCAGACGTCGCCGACACCTCGAACACCGCCGGCACCGACGTCGCGGCGAGCGAGTGGTAGCGCCCGGCCGGGAAGTCTTCGGGCAGCCCGGCGAAGAGGCCCTTGCCGTCGTGGCTGATCGTCGTCGCCTTGCCGTGCACGAGCTCGCGCGCAGGACCGACCTCTCCTCCGAAGACCTGGACGATCGCCTGGTGGCCGAGGCAGACGCCGAGAGTTGGGACCCGGACGGACAGGCGACGCAGGATTTCCTGCGTGTGACCTGCCTCCTCAGGCCGTCCGGGCCCCGGTGAAACGACGAGGTGGGAGGGGGAGAGGGTCTCCGCCTCGTCGGGTGAAATCTCGTCGTTGCGTCGGACGGCAATGTCTGCCCCGAGCTCAGCGAAGAGATGGACGAGGTTGTACGTGAACGAGTCATAGTTGTCGATCAGCAGGATCAATCCTCGCCTCCCTGGCCGGCGTCCGCTCCCGCCGGGCGGAGCCCGGCTCCGCGGCCGCCTGGCGACGCAGTCGCATCGCCTGCGCCGCCCCAGGAAGCCGAGGGGCCTGCCTCCGCCGCCGCCAGAGCGGCCTCGAGCGCCGCCAGCTTGTTCAGGCACTCCTGGTGCTCGGCCGCAGGGTCGGAGTCGGCGACGATGCCGCCGCCTGCCTGCAAGTAGGCGCGCCCGTCGCGCAGCAGCACCGTCCTGATCGCGATGCACGTGTCGAGGCCGACGCCGGGAAGGTGGTAGCCGACGACCCCCGCGTAGCTGCCCCGGCGGTAGCCCTCGAGCTCAGAGATGATCTGCATCGCTCGCACCTTCGGCGCGCCCGAGACGGTGCCGGCCGGGAACGTCGCGCGGAGCACGTCGAACGGCGTCACACCGTCCTGCAGGTCGCCTGCCACCTCCGAGACGAGGTGCGTGACGTGGGAGAAGCGCTCGGGCTCGAGGAAGCGCTCGACCTGCACCGTGCCCGCCACGCACACGCGGGAGAGGTCGTTGCGGCCGAGGTCGACGAGCATCACGTGCTCGGCGCGGTCCTTGTCGGAGGCGAGGAGGCGTTCGGCGTCACCGTCTCCGCGGGCGGTTGTGCCGGCGATCGGGTTCAGGCTGGCGCGCCGGCCCGCGACCTTGACGTGCGTCTCCGGCGAGGAACCGACGAGCGCGACGTCGCCGAGCTCGAGCAGGAAAAGGTAAGGCGACGGGTTGATGCGCCGCAGCGCCCGGTAGAGCGCCAACGGCGTCGCGCCGGTGGGTCGCTCGGCCCGCTGCGAGAGGACGACCTGGAAGGCATCGCCGCGGCGGATGTGCTCCTTCACCTGCTCCACGCGTCGTTCGTGCTCGGCACGGTCCGGGAAGCGCACGGTCGGCCCGCCGGGGCCGGCGAACTGCTCGACCGCGTCAGGCGTCGTCGCGAGCAGCGCTGCCACCTCGTCCGGGTCGCCGTGGAGCACCTCGGCGCTGCCGGTGGCGTGGTCGAAGCGGAGAAAGACGTCGGCGACGACGAACCGGCTCTCGGGGAGATTCGGCCCTGCGGCTGGGAGCGGGACCGTCGGCTCGAGCTTTGCGATGTGGTCGTAGCCGAGGTAGCCGACCACGGGGGCGCCGAGCGCTTCTGCTTCCTCGAAGGAGATGAGCCGCTCGCCGCGGCCGACGAACGAGTGCCGCCCCAGGCGGCCCTGCTCGACCGATTCGAGCAGGAACGAGCCGGGCGCGTCTGTGCGCAGACGCAGATAGGCCGCGAGCGGGGTCAGAAGGTCGGTGTCGAGAACAGAGGTCGTCATCGAGTACGAAAAACGACCCTCTCGGGTCGCGGGTCGAGCAGCGGCGGGCTGTGGTCGCGTCCTGCCGCAGGGTAGGCCAGCCTGCTTCAATGCGCAACCTGATGGCCGCTCCGGACCTCCTGACCGCGCTGCTCACCGCGCCGGGTCCCTCCGGGCACGAGGAGGAGCCCGCCCGCATCTGGCGCGAGGCTGCCTCGGCGTTTGCCGAGGTCACCTCGGACACCCTTGGTTCCTCGTTTGCACGCGTGCGCGCCGCCGACGGCGCCCCGACGCTCGCCCTCGTCGGCCACATCGACGAGATCGGCATCGCGATCACGCACATCGATGACAACGGCCTGCTCGCGTTCACCACGGTCGGTGGGATCTCGCCCGAGATGTTGCTGGGCCAGCGGTTCGAGTTCCTGACCCGCAACGGCAAGCTCGTCGGTGCCGTCTCCCGCAAGCGCATCGCGCCCGAGCAAATCCGCGACCGCCCGCGGCCCGAGCTCGCCGACCTGCACGTCGACATCGGGGCGAAATCGCGCGAGGAAGCCGAAGCGCTGATCCGCGTCGGTGACGCGGGCGTCTGGAACGGCGCTCCGGTGGAGCTGCCGAACGGCCGGCTGCTCTCGCGTGCGCTCGACAATCGGCTCGGCGCCTACATGGCGCTCGAGACGGCTCGCCGCATCGCCGAGTCGAAGGACGCCAACGTCGACGTCGTCGCGGTCGCTGCCGTGCAGGAGGAGATCGGGCTCTACGGAGCGCGCACCGCTGCCTACGGGCTCGACCCCCAGGTTGCGATTGCGATCGACGTCACGCCGGCGACGGACTATCCGGGCGGCGACCCACGGCGTGCGGGCCGCATCGAGCTCGGGATGGGAGCGATGATCGCGCGCGGCCCGACGCTCAACAGCCACGTCGTCGAGCTGCTCGCGCAAACGGCCGAGGAGGAGGGGATCCCGTACGCATTCGAGATCTACTCGCGCACGACCGCGACGGACGCAGACGAGCTCCACCTGACCCGGGCGGGCATCCCGACCGGCCTCGTCTCGATCCCGACGCGTTACCTGCACAGTCCGAACGAGGTCTGCGATCTCGAAGACGTCGAGTCGATCATCCGCCTCGTCGTCGCGTTCGCGCAGCGCCTCGGCCGCGACAAGTCGTTCCTCCGCTGATGGCGGGACGGAGCGTCATTGTCAGCGCAGTGCGCACGCCGTTCGGCAAGCTCGGCGGCGGGCTTGCCGCCTACGACGGACCGCAGCTCGGGGCGTTCGCGATCACCGCGGCGCTCGAGCGGATCGGCGTCGAGCCGGGCGAGCCGCAGTACGTGATCATGGGCCAGGTGCTGCAAGCGGGCACGGGCCAGGCCCCGGCACGGCAGGCGGCCATCGGCGCCGGGCTGCCGAAGGAGACGCCCGCCGACACGATCAACAAGGTCTGTGCATCGTCGATCCGTGCGATCGAGATCGCCGACTCGATGATCCGCGCGGGTGACGTCGACGTCGTCGTCACCGGGGGCATGGAATCGATGTCGAACGCGCCGTACCTGCTGAAGAAAGCACGGTTTGGCTACCGGCTCGGTCACGGCGAGATCTTCGATTCGATGGTCTACGACGGGCTCACCTCGACGTTCGACCAGCTGCACATGGTCGTGCAGAACTCGAACGTCGCACGTGAGCTAGGCATCTCGCGCGAGCAGCAAGACGTGTGGTCTGCGCGTTCGCACGAACGTGCAGCAGCCGCTCAGGACGCCGGACGCTTCGACGACGAGGTCGTCGCGGTCGGCGACGTGACCGCCGACGAGAGCATCCGCCGCGACACGACGGTCGAGAAGCTCGCCTCGCTGAAGCCCGTCTTCGATCCGGAGGGCACGACGACGGCGGGCAACGCGCCCGGTGTCAACGACGGCGCGAGCTGCGTGATCGTCTGCTCCGAGGAGTGGGCGGAGAAGCGCGGTCTCGAGCCACTCGCGACGATCCTCTCGCAGGGCTACGTCGCAGACGACTTCGCCTACCTCGCCCGGACGCCGGCGAACGCGGGAGCGATCGCGCTCGAGCGCGCGGGCAAGACGATAGGCGACGTCTCCCGCGTCGAGATCAACGAGGCGTTCGCATCGGTCGCGTGGAACTCGACGAAGCTGCTCGGTGCCGACGAGGCGAACGTGAACGTGAACGGCGGCGCCGTCGCGCTCGGACATCCGATCGGCGCGTCGGGTGGCCGGATCGTCGCGACGATGGTGCACGAGCTGCGGCGAAACGGCGGCGGGCTCGGTCTCGCCGCAATCTGCAGCGGCGGCGGCCAGGGCGACGCGCTCCTGCTCGAGGTCTGAGCTGACGATCCAGGCGGCGGGTGGGATCGTCGAGCGGGACGGCCGCCTGCTGCTCGTCCACCGCGCCCGCGACGACGACTGGACGTTCCCCAAAGGAAAGCTCGAGGACGGCGAGACGTGGGCAAAGGCTGCGCTGCGGGAGGTGCGCGAGGAGACGGGGCTCGCGTGCACGCTCGGAGCGTCGCTGGGGTCGACGTTCTACCCGGTTGGCGGCATCGAGAAAGAGGTGCGCTGGTTCCGCATGGCGCCGACGGGCGAGGAGGGCGAACGCGACGGCGAGGTCGACGAGCTGCGGTGGGTCCTGCCGAACGAGGCGCGCGCGCTGCTCAGCTACGACCGCGACCGTGACCTGCTCAGCCGCTTGCGGTAGCGCACCTCGGGTGCGCGGACGCCCCAGCGCTCGTCGGCCTTGTGCTCGCCGTCGGCGGCCCACCCGGCGCGCTCGTAGAACTCGCGCGCGCGCGGGTTGTCCTCGAGCACCCAGAGGGTCGCCTCGTCGTACTCGGCCCGCAGCTGATCCTCCGCGCGCTCGAGCAGCGCGCGACCGATGCCCGTCGACCACGCCGAGGGCTCGACGTAGATCGCATAGAGCTCACCGAGCCCCTGCTCGTCGCGGCTCGGGCCGACGGCCGCGAAGCCGACCACGACGCCGTGGTGCTCGGCGACGAGCGTCGTCCAGCCGGCAGGCGGGACGTCGAGTCGCTCGCGCCAGCTCTCGACCTGGATGAAGCCGCCGCGGTCGAGCTCCTCGACCGGGAAGACGTGGCGGTAGGCCGACTGCCAGCCGAGCTCCTGGACGCGGGCGATCCCCTCCGCGTCACCGGCGGTCGCCGTCCTGACCGTTCCCTTCTGAACCTCCATCGACGGAAGGGTAGGGTCCCGCGCCGTGACGTTCGAGCACATCCTGGTGGTCGGAGCGGGGCAGATGGGCGGTGGGATCGCTCAGGTCGCCGCCGCATCGGGCCGCCGCGTCTCGCTGCACGACCCCTACCCAGGTGCCGTCGAGCGTGGGCTCGCCGGGATGCACAAGAGTCTGACGCGGCTCGCCGAGAAGGGCGGCGCCGACCCCGACGAGACGATGGCGCGCGTCACGGCGGCCGACGAGCTCGTCGCAGCCGATCTGATGATCGAGGCGATCACGGAGGACGCCGCGGCCAAGGAAGACCTGTTCCGCCGCGCAGGCGAGGTGCTTCCGGAACACGCGATTCTCGCCTCGAACACGAGCTCGATCCCGATCACGTCGCTTGCCGCGGTCACGAACCGGCCGGAGCTCGTGATCGGCATGCACTTCTTCAACCCGGTGCCGGTGTTGAAGCTCGTCGAGGTGATCCGCGCCGTTCAGACCTCGGATGAGACCGCTGCGTCGATCGTGCAGCTTGCTCGCGATCTCGGGAAAGAGCCGGCCGAGGCGCGCGACTTCCCGGGCTTCGTCTCGAACCGGATCCTGATGCCGTTCATCAACGAAGCCGCCTACGCGCTGCTCGAAGGTGTCGCCGAGCCGGAGGCGATCGACACGATCGCACGGCTCGGCTTCGCTCATCCGATGGGCCCGCTCGCACTCGCCGACCTGATCGGCCTCGACACCTGCGTGGCGATCATGGAGGTTCTCCACCGCGGCCTCGGCAACCCCAAGTACGCACCGTGCCCGTTGCTTCGTCAGTACGTGCAGGCCGGCCGGCTCGGCCGGAAGTCAGGCCGCGGGTTCTACACCTACTAAGGACGGACCGGCGCATCTAGGATCGGCCGGTGCGCACGTCGATCGAGCGGGAGCTGAAGCTGGACCCTGCCGATGGCTTCGTGCTACCCCCGCTTGCCGGCACGCCGCTCGCTTCTCGGCTCTTCACGTCGACGTACTACGACACACCGGCTCATTCGCTGACGAACGCCGGGCTGACGTTGCGCTGCAGAGTCGAGAACGGACTGTCGCACTGGCAGCTCAAGTTGCCGACTGCCGGTCCAGCGCGGGCAGAGCTCGAGTCGCCCGGCGGTTCGGTGGGACCGCCGGCTGAGCTTCGACGTCTGCTCGCGGCGCACCTCCGCCACGGCGAGCTGCAGCCGGTCGCGACGCTGCGCACCCGCCGCGACGGGGTCCGGGTCGTCGACGGGGAACGGTCGGTCGCGGACGTGACGCTCGACCTGGTCGAGGTCCTCGAAGGCGAACGTTCCGCCGGCCACTTCGCTGAGGTCGAGGTCGAGCTCGTCGACGGCGACGAGCATGATCTCGAGCGGCTCGGCCGCGTGCTGCGGCGCGCCGGCGCGCGCCGCTCCGACGGCCGGCCGAAGGTGATGCGCGTCCTGCAGCCGGCGGGGGCGGCCAAGCCCGGTAAGGGCGCGACCACGCTCGCCCGGTTGCAGGCGCTGCTCTCAAGCCAGTT
>JBBQQI010000005.1:0-54503 GCA_038216085.1 Gaiellales bacterium
CGGTCGAGGAGCGCCTCACGCACTGGGGCGCCGACGTCGTCAAGCTGCAGGAGGGCCTCGCGGACGAGCTGAAACGCGTGGAGGCGCGGCAGCGCGAACTGATGGCCGAGATCGAGTCACGGATCGGCCAAGACGCCGAAGGGCTGCAAGGAGAGATCGAGGACCAGCGGCAGATGATCGCGAAGCTGCGCTCCGAGCTGACGCGTACGGCGGAGGACGTGACGCAGCAGGCGCTCACCGATCTCGACCAGCACACCGCCGAGCGCCGAAACGCCTTGCACGAGATCGCGGAGCGGCTGCGCAAGCGCGAGCGCGACCTGCACGAGCTCGTCGAGCGTGAAGGGACCGACGCCGCGCAGCGCATCCAGATCGCGCTCGGCGACATCGAGCGCAGACAGGTCGAGCAGTTGCAGCGCATCATCCAGCGCGAGACCACGCGCTACGCCGAAGCCGCGTCGCAACAGTTCGATACGACGATCCGCGGGGCGCGCGAAGGTGCCGCGCGCCGGCTGAGCCGCGAGCTCGACCTGGCGGTCGAGCGCTTCGCACGCGAAGCCGAGGGCGTGCTCACCGAACGCTTGAACCACGTGAGCGATGCGGCTGCCAAGCGCGTCGAGGATCGCCTCGCCCGACTGCGCTCCGCGCTCGAGCACCAGCGCGACGATGCGCTGAAGGCGCTCGAGGACCGGTCGCACCAGGTGGAATCGAGCCTGCGGGAGCGCCTGCAGGAGATCGCCACCGACGCGGAGGCCGAGCGGGCGGTGCTCGACGCTCGGATCCACGAGCTCGGCCGCAAGGTCGAGGAGTTGACGTCACGCAGTGGCGTTTGAGGCCAAACTTTCAGAGGCAGGGTTCGTCTAGGAAAGAGCGAAATCGCTCGCATCCCATGCCTCAGACGATCGAACACCCACAGACGGAGCGCGAAAAGGTCGAATCCTGGCGCCTCCACGTGCTAATCGAAGCCGGCTATCCCCTGCCGCTGGCAGAGAAGCTCGCGCATTCCGAGGCTGACCTGCACCGGGCCGTCGAGCTGACGCGGTCGGGCTGCACGTTCGAGACCGCCGCCGAGATTCTGCTCTAACCTCACCGCTAGCATCGGCTGGGTGAAGGTCGAGGCAACGGAGGTCGCCGGGCGGAAGGTCTACTCCGTGCGCGCGTTCAACAGCGGCGTCGCGACCTGGCTGAAACGCCTCCCCACGCTGTGGGTCGAAGGCGAGATCACCGAGCTTCGCCGGCAGGACCGGTGGGCGTCCGTCTTCTTCACGCTCAAGGATCCGGAGGACGGCGCGTGCCTCTCGGTGCAGATGCCCCGCGGTCAGTTCGATGCGCTGCAGCTCGGGCTCGCCGACGGGGAGCGCGTGCACGTCTTCGGCCGACCGGAGCTCTACGAACAGCGTGGCGAACTACGGCTGAAGGTGATGACGATCGAGCGCTACGGCATCGGCGCGCACCTCGCGGCGCTCGAACGGCTGAAGGCGAAGCTCGCGGCCGAGGGCCTGTTCTCCGCCGACCGAAAGCGTGCTCTGCCGAGGTTCCCGCGCCTGATCGGCCTCGTCACCGGCAACGACGCAGCCGCGAAACAGGACGTGCTCACACACATCGTCCAGCGTTTCCCGCCTGCGAACGTGCTCGTCGCCGAGACGTACGTGCAAGGCCCGCGAGCCGCGGCGGCGATCGTGACGGCGATCGGCGAGCTCAACGGCCGCGGCGCCGACGTGATCGTCCTCGCGCGTGGAGGCGGCAGCTTCGAAGACCTGCTGCCGTTCTCAGACGAGCGCGTCGTGCGCGCGGTTGCCGGGTGCAGCGTGCCGGTCGTCTCGGCAGTCGGTCACGAACAGGACACGCCGCTCTGCGATCTTGCTGCCGACGTGCGCGCATCGACACCGACGGCCGCGGCCCGCCTCGTCGTCCCGGACATCCAGGAACTGCGGGAGCAGCTCGAACGCTCTCGCGACAGCCTGCATCGCGGCGCGCACCGCTCGGCAGAGCGATACGCACAACGGCTCGACAAGGCGCACGAGCGTCTTCGGCGCGCGCCGCTGCTGGCGCTCGAGCGCAAGCACGCCCGCATCGACACGGTGCACGCGCGGCTCGGTGCGCTCTCGCCGGCGGCAACGCTCGAGCGCGGCTATGCGATCGTGCGCCGGCGGGATGACGTCGTGCGCTCGACCGAGCAGGTGAGCGCCGAGGACGAGCTGACGGTTCGCGTCGCAGACGGCTCCTTCGGAGCAACGGTCATATGAGTGACGGTCGCATGAGCGAGCCCACCTTCGAGGAGGCACAGAAAGAGCTCGAGGCGATCGTCGAGCGCCTGGAGCTCGGAGACGCCGGGATCGACGAGCTGACGAAGCTGTGGGAGCGCGGCGAGGAGCTCTACCGCATCTGCGCCGCGAAGCTCGAGGGCGTTCGTGGCAAGATCGAAGAGCTCTCACGCGGCGCCGACGGCGCGTAGGCCGAGCTCCTCCCCGAGCTGCACGAGATCTTCGCCGGCGCGCGAGCGTTCCCCCGAGAGGGCGTGCGCGCCGATCCCGTCGCGCACGACGCCGCCGAACAGCTCGCACGGCACGCCGAGCCGTGCGCACCGGCGAAGGACTGCGCCGGGCCCCTTGCCTTCGAGCGTCGTCGCGTCGACCGTGCCTTCGCCGGTGACGACGAGGGATGCGGCGCGCGCACGCTCGTCGAAGCCGATCAGGTCGAGCACCGTCTCGGCTCCGTCGGCGAGCTCAGCGCCGAGCGCAGCAAACGCAGCGCCCAGGCCGCCGCCGGCCCCTGCGCCGGGGAGGTCGCGGTAGGGCGCGAGCTCTTCCATCCCTGCGAGCCGGGCCTCGAGCTGCTCGACTGCCGAGTCGTCCGCGCCCTTCTGCGGCCCGAACACACGCGCGGCGCCCCGTTCGCCGAGCAGTGGGCTGCGCACGTCGCAGAGAACACGCACCGGCACGTCTTGCAGACGGCTGCCGGCGATCGCCGACATCCCCGACCCGCCGTCGACGGTCGCGGTGCCGCCGATCCCGACGAGCAGGCGCGCGGGGCCGGAGCCGAGCGCCGCGAGCAGCAGCTCGCCGAGGCCGTGGGTCGACGCGCCCAGCGGATCGAGCTCGTGCGCCTGCAGCCTCGGCAGCCCCACAGCCTCAGCGGCGTCGATCACGGCGGTGCCGTTGTCGAGCAGCAGCCAGCGCGCGGCGACAGAACGGCCGAGCGGATCGGCAACGATCGCGGTCTGCCAGCGTCCGCCGAGCGCTTGCTGCAGGACAGCCGCTGTGCCCTCGCCACCGTCGGCGACCGGCGCCTCGACGGCTTCGAGGCCCTCGACGCGACGGAGGCCCACCGCGAGAAACGCCGCCGCATCGAGTGCTGAAAGGACGCCCTTGAGGCTAGCCGGGGACGCGAGTGCGAACATCGGACGCCTCCGGTGCCGGCAGGTCCTCCAGCGACTCGCTGGGGTCGTCCTCGATCTCGCGCAGCGTCGCATACGAGAGACCCTCTCGCGCGAGGAAGATCAGCCCGACGCCGACGCCGACCGACGCCTCGATCGCCTGCAGGCCGATCCCGAACGCGATGCCGTGCGCCTTGCCGACCCCGTAGTTGACAAGCGGGATCGCGACCGCCGCCTGCACGAGCCCGACGTTGCCCGGCCACAGGGGGAAGATCGTCGCGACGTTGATCAGCACGAGCACGAGCCCGGCAGCGGCGAGCGGTAGGTGGATGTGGAACGCGTGCATCGCCGACCACACGGCAAAGAGCTGGCAGACCCAACCGCCGAACTGGAAAGCGGCGGCGGTTGCCGCGGCCGCCGGCGAACGCATGATCGCGAGGCCGTCGCGGCCACGGACGAACAGCACACGGATGCGTCCGAGCTCGTCGAGCTCACGGTTCTGGCGTCGCGCCAGGAGCACCGCTGCCAGAAACAACGAGAGGCCGACCGCGAGCACGGCGGCGATCGAGGTCAGCGCCCAGCCGGGAATCTTCGCGGCGAAGATCACCCAGATCACGAGCGTCACCGCAGGGAACAAGTCGAACATGCGATGTGCGAAGACCGAGCCGACAAGCGTCGCCGTCGTGCCCTTGCGACCCGGGATGCGACGGCGCAGAACAGCCACGCGTGCGAGCTCTCCGACCCGGCCCGGCAGCACGGCGTTCGCGAAGAGGCCCACCGAGAATGCTGAGAAGACGAGTGGGAACGGTGGATGCGGCCGCGGGATCGACTGCTTGATCGTCGTCTCCCACGCAAAGGCGCGCAGCAGGACCGACAGGAGATTGAGCCCGATTGCTGCGACCACCCAGCGTGCGCTGACGGCGGTGAAAGCGTCGTGGACGAGGTGCCAGTCCGGGCCGCGGTAGACGATCAGCAGCACCGCGATCGCGATCAGCGGCACGACGAGGAGGAACCGCCAGTTCTTGTTCACGCGACGACCTCGTCGTAGATCTCCTCGAGCCGGCGCGCGATGTCTTCCCACGCGTAATTCGCGAGGGCGTGCGCGCGAGCGGCGCGGCCCATCTCGATGCGTCGCGCTTCGTTCGAGAGCGCGTCGATCACCGCGTCGGCCAGCGCGTCGGGGTCACTCGGCGGGACGAGGCGCGACGCTTCCGGGATCGCAACGGCCGCGTAGCCAGGGATGTCGGAGGCGACGACGGGCGTCGCGCACGCAAACGCCTCGGCGAGCACGAGACCGAAGCTCTCGCCGCCGAGTGCGGGTGTGACGGAAAGCTTGGCGCGCTCGAGCTCGTGGGTGCGCACCTCGTTCGGAACGATGCCGAGCACGTCGATGCCCGCCTCGTCGAAGCGGATTCGCGCATGCAGCAACCGGTACTGCAGCGGATCGGTGCCGATGATGCGCAGGCGAGCGCCCGAGTGTGCGTGGATTCGCGGCCACGCTCGCAGCAGCACAGGCAGGCCCTTGCGCTGGTCGTGCCGGCCGATGAAGACGACGGTGTGGTCGCGATCGGCCGGGTCGGCGCCCTCTGGGATGAGCACGCCGTTCGGGATCACGCGGTAGTCGCCGGGGATCCAGCGGCTCGCCGTCTGCTCAGCCATCGGCGACACCGCGATGCGCGCGTCGATGCGATCCATCAGGAAGCCCCAGAAGTGCAGCGCAGGCCCCATCCAGCCGAGGTCGCCGTGCGCGTGGTGCGTGGCGACGATCGGGCACTGCGCATACGAGAGCGCTGCCACGCAGAGCGCGGGCGTCATCGGCTCGTGCACGTGGACGACATCGAACTGCTCTCGGGCGAGCACGCGCCGCATCCGCCCGATGCTGCTCGGCGAGAGCACGATGTTCGGCAAGGATCCGTTTGCCGGCACGACGACCGAGCGTCCGACGGGGATGATCCCGTCGGGCAGCGGGCCGTGCCGCCCGGAGCGTGGATGCAGCAATCGTGTGAACACGCCGGGCGGGTCGTTGCCCATCATGATCTGGACGTCGTGCCCGCGGTCGCGGAGCGAGGCTGCCTGGTGCTCGGCGTGCTCGACGACTCCGCCCCAGTACGACCAGGAGAACGGGACGACGATGCCGATCTTCACGCGTTGACCGCCGCGAATGCGCGATGCAGCCGCTCGGCCGCGATCTCGACCGCCTCATCGGTGACCGCGACCGACAGCCGCGCCCAGCCGGCTCCGCTCGGCCCGAACCCCTCGCCCGGTGCGACGGCGAGGCGCTCCTCGGCGAGCAGCCGCTCGGCGGTAAGGCCCTCGGGCAGGCGCACCCAGACGAAGAACGTCCCCTCGCAGACGGGCGGCTCGGGCAACGCGGCGGCAATGAGGTCGCGGCGGCGCTGATAGTCGGCGACGCGAGCGGCGACCGAATCCTGCGGCCCCTCGAGCGCGGCGATCGCAGCCGCTTGCAGCGGCGCGAAGATCCCGACGCGGCTGTGGTCGTTGAGCAGGTTGACGCGCTCGACGATCTCGGCGTTCCCGACGACGAACCCGATGCGCCAGCCGGCCATCCCGTACGTCTTGGACATCGACCACATCTCGACGCCGACGTCCTTCGCGCCGGGCGCCGCGAGGAAGCTCTGCGGAGCGCGGCCGTCGAAGACGATGTCGGCGTACGCGGCGTCGTGCACGACCGCACCTCCGGTTCGCTGCGCCCAGCGGACGGCGTCGTCGAAGACGCCTTCGGGAGCGCACACCGCGCAGGGATTCGACGGGTAGTTGAGGTAGAGCGCGGCAGCCTGCGGCGCGGCGTCGAGATCGGGCGCCCAACCGGCCTCGGACTGCAGCGGCACGGTCTCGACGCGAGCTCCGGCCAGCGCGGGGCCCGACGGGTAGTCGGGGTAGTACGGATCGGGAAGGAGCAGCGTGTCGCCCTCGTCGCAGAGGCTGAGCGCGAGCTCGACGATCCCGGTCTTCGTGCCGGGGATCAGCGCGACCTCGGTCTCGGAGTCGAGCTCCACGCCGTAGACGTCGCGGTAGCGCGCTGCGATCGCCTCTTTCGTCCGGGCGAGCCCGCGGATCGGTGCGTAGCCGTGCACCGCCGGGTCGGCCGCTGCCCCCTGCAGCGCCGCAATCACGTGCGGGGGCGGGCCCTTCTCCGGGTTGCCGCGGCCAAGATCGACGAGCGGCGGGCCGTCCTCGGCCGCGGCAGCAGCGACCCGCCCGAGGAGGGCGACGAAGTACTGCTCAGGGAGCCGTTCGAAACGGGCGGGGCGGCGGCGCACCGATAGATCGTATGCGGAAGGGGGCGCCGCTCAGCGAGGCCCGCGCCGTTGAACGGTCGGGGCCTGCCGCCCGTCGAGAGTCTCGTTGACTCCGAGGGCGATCGGACGCAGGTTGCCCGTATGACTCAGCTGACAGAACGCCTCGATCGCTTCGAGCACAGCCTGCGCAGCATGGAGACCGAGCTGGTCGAGCTCCGCCGCCTGGCCCGCCGGGAAGAAGCCCCGGCCCGCGAGCCCGAGGCGCCGCTCTGGGACCTGATCGCCCCCGAGCCCGCGCCGCAGCCTTCCGTCGACTCCCCCGCAGCGCCGCCCGAGCCGCTCACACCGCCTGTACCGCGTGAGCCCTTCGACTTCAGCGCGCTCTTCGGCGCGCGGGCGCTTGCCTGGACCGGAGGCACCCTGATGCTGCTCGGCGTCGTCTTCTTCTTCGTGCTCGCCGTCGAACGCGGCTGGATCGGGCCCGCGGCACGGGTGACGCTCGGCGCCGTCGCGGCCGGAGCACTCGTCGCCGCCGGCGTGTGGCTACGACGCGCCTACGGCGACACGTACGCCTCGGTCTCCGCCGCCGGAGCCGGCATCGCAGGCCTCTACGCGACGCTCCTCGCAGCGGCAGCCCTCTACGACCTCGTGCCGTCGCCGATGGCGCTCCTCGCCGCCGTCGCGATCGCCGCGGTCGGCGCAGCGGTCGCACTGAGCTGGAACTCGCAGACCCTGGCGTCGCTGGGCCTCGTCGGCGCGATGCTCGTTCCCGTCCCGATTGCGCTGCAGAGTGGGACGGACGCACTCGCAACCGCGTTCGCCGGGCTCGTCCTGGCAGCGGCGATCGTCGTCGCCGTCCGTCGCGACTGGCGTGAGCTGCTGGTCGTCTCGTTCGTCGTCACCGCGCCGCAGGGGATCGCGCTCGCCTTCGTCGATCACCATCACGCCTACGCAATGCCGATCACCGCCGCCTACTGGCTCCTCTACGGCGGCGCCGGCGTCTGGCTCGCCATGCGCACCCGCTTGACGTACTTGCCGGCGACGCTGCTCGTGTTCAGCGCGGCGTTCGGCGGCTGGTCGGCCGGGATCCTCTACGAGGATCGTGCACAGGGATCGCACTGATCGTCGTCGCACTCGCCTACGCGGCGCTCTCCGCGGTGCTGTTCCGCCGCGAGCGCGATCTCGCCTCGGTGCTCTGGGCGGTCGCGCTCACGATCGGCGCGGTCGGCGCAGCCTCGCTCGCGTCCGGCCCCACACTGACGATCGTCTGGGCTGCCGAAGCGGCGATCCTCGCCTGGCTCGCACGCCGGATTTCCGAGCCGCGCTTCCAACTCGCTGCCCTGGCGTGGCTCGTGCTCGCCTTCGTGCACGGCCTGGCGATCGACGCGCCGTTCGACAAGCTGTTCGTCGAGAACACCGATGCGTGGCGCTCGATCCCGAGCGCCGCGTCTCTTGCAGTGGCGTCGGCGCTCGTCGGCCTGTCCGTGTTCCAGTGGGAGCCGAAGACCGAGGTCAACCTCGCGCGTCTCTTCGCCGACCTGCTCGCCGTTCAACCGTGGCTGCGACGGGTCACCTTTGCGCTCGCTGCGGTCACCGCTGTCTACGCGGCATCGCTCGGCGTCGTCGGAGTCCCGTCGAGCTGGGACAACGGCCACGTCGCGGTCGTTGCGCTCTGGTGTGCAGTTGCAGTCGCCCTCGCGTTGACTCGGTTGCGCACAGCGAGCCTCGGCGCTGCCGCGGCAAGCGTCGTGCTCGTCCTCGCCTACGACCTGCCGCAGCTCGCCGAGACGCCGCGCTCATGGGCGTTCGCGATCGTCGCCGCGACAACGCTGATCGTCTCACTCGCCTACGAGCTGCGGTCGCGGCTGTCGATTGAGATCCCATCGGTCGCCGGCCTCGCGTTGAGCGCGGCAGTCGGCTCTGCTGCGATCGTCGAGCTCGCCGCGGGCCGCACGGAGGGCGTCTGTCTACTCGCACTCGGCGCCCTCTACGGCGCAGTCGGTGTGGCAGTGCTCGCGCGGCGCCGGGACTTCGCCTCCGCCCTTGGCATCGCCGGACTGGCGCTGGCACTGCCTGCGTCGGTCGAGCTCCTCGACGGCACGTGGCTCGTGCTCGCGTGGGCAGGGACGTGCGTCGCGCTCGCGCTCCTCGCACGGTTCGAGCAGCGCCTCGTCTACGGCTCAGCTGCGTACTTCGGGCTCGCGTTCGCACACATGCTCGTCTTCGAAGCCCAACCGAGCGACCTGTTCGTCGCGCATTCGCATCCGGGCAGCGGGGCGCCGGCCGTGCTGCTGCTCGTTGCAGCCGGTGCAGTGCTCGCGCGCAGCGACCGGCGGCTTTCTGTGGCGCTCGGTTGGCTGTGCGGGGCACTCGGGCTCTATGCCGCGACGCTCGGCATCCTCGAAGCGTCGGAGCAGATCGGCGGCGGCATCGACACGGCGTTCCAGCGCGGCCACACGGCAGTCAGTTCGCTGTGGGGCATCGTCGGGCTGGTACTGCTCTATCTCGCCTTGAGGCGGACGAGTCGCGCGCTGCGCTTCGGAGGCCTCTCGATCTTCGCGATCGCACTCGTGAAGCTGTTCGTCTACGACCTTGCGTTCCTCAGCTCGATCGCACGCGCGTTCTCGTTCCTCGCAGTCGGCGCGTTGATCACGCTCGGCGGGTTCTTCTACCAGCGCATGACGCAGGACGTGCGCGTCTAGTTCTAGTCGGGTGCGTCGGTGCCCGGGAGCCCGGCCGGTGTGCCTGACCGCACCGTGTCGACCGGCAGGCCGGCAGCGACCCACGCCTCGAAGCCGCCGATCACCTCTCCCGCGTCGCAGCCGAGCTCGACAAGGGCCGCCGCCGCAAGGCTCGACGAATACCCGTGGTCGCAGAGCAGCACGATCTGCTCGTCTCCGCGCAGGTGGGGTGTGCGCCAGTTCCCGGCCGGATCGAGGCGCCACTCGAGGACGGTGCGCGGGATGTGCAGTGCCCCCGGCACGACGCCCGTGCGCTGCCGCGCTTCGGAGGAGCGGATGTCGACAATCACGGCGGCGGGCGGCACCTCGCCGGGCTCGTACCGACGGATGCGAGCGCGGGCTGCGGCGAGCAGTTCTTCGAGCGTCGTCGCCATCGCGTCACGCTACAGTCGTTCTCATGTTCGAGAATGGCCTCGCGGAGCTGCACACGCACCTCGGCGGCTCGGTCGCCACGGACATCATGTGGAGCCTCGCGCACGAGCAGGGGATCGCGCTGCCGACCCGCGACTTCTGGGAGTTCGACCGGATGGCCACGGTCTCCGACCCGCGCGGCGTGCCGGATCTCGACTCGCTCGATCAGATCTACCACCTGAGCGAGCTGATCCAGTCCTCGCCGCTCGCCGTCGAGCGCAGCGTCCACGCGGCGATCGGCGGTGCGTACCGCTCGCAACGGATCACGACACTCGAGCTTCGCTTCAACCCGATGAAGCGAAACCGCGGCGGCGAGCGCGACCTCGACCACATCATCCTGGCCGCGATTCGCGGGCTCGACCGTGCATCACTCGAATACCCACAGGTGCGCGCCGGCTTGATCCTGATGATGGACCGGACGTTCACGGTCGACCAGAACATGGTCGTAGTCGAGAAGGCGATCAGGTACCAGTCGCGCGGGGTGGTCGGTGTCGACATTGCAGGCCCGCGGCCCGGAGGCGGGCGCTGGGACTACACCCAGATCCACGAGCACGTCGAGCTCGCGCGCAACGCGGGCCTCGGCGTGACCATCCACGTCGGCGAGGAGGGCGGCCGGTACGGCGTCGACGAGCTCGGCGAAGTTGTCGAGTCGTTGCGTCCCGACCGGATCGGCCACGGGATTCTCGCCGCGCGCGAGCCCGAGCTGATGGCCGCGATCAAGGCTGCTGAGATCACGCTCGAGATCTGCCCGACGAGCAACTTGCTGACGAAGGCGCTCTCGGGCGAGGACGAGGTGCGCGAGACGTTCCGGACGCTCCTCGAACACGGAGTGCCGTTCACGATCGCGACGGACGGTCCTGAGATGATGAGAACTCATCTGCGCGACGAGTTCGAGTTGCTGACTCGGATCGGCGCCTTGACGGACGACGAGGCCGAGGCCGCAAACGAACGCGGGCACGAGATCTCGTTCGTCGGTCGAAGAGCCCGTGCCGCCGCTTAGTTGCGATACACCCTTCGGCCTATAGAGCTGTCGCTGCTCGGGCCGTAGGTTCGTCGCATGCAGGCACTCCGAGATCCATTCGGCATCACCTCGCGACAGCGGCAGGTCGTCGAATTGATCGCGCAGGGTCTCTCGAACGACGAGGTCGCACTGGTTCTCGGCATCTCGCCGCGAACGGCCAAGGCGCACTGTGACGTGCTGCGCCAGAAGCTGGGCGTGACTCGGCGGAGGCAGATCCCTGTGGCGTTCAGGTTGCTGACGGGCGAAGACCCGTTGGCGTCCCGCCTGGAGTCGGCGCGAGCCGACAACGGGGGCTGACGGCGAAGCGGCGTCCGCGGCGACACCCTCCGCCGCGGACGCCCACGGCCCCTTCCATTCGCAGCGACAGAGGCGTAGCGTTGCCGCACGCGAGCGGCGCGACGACCGGGGCGAGGGCGAGGAATGAGCGCAGGCACGCAACAACCAAAGATCCGTCGCCAACGCCGCATCATCGAGCGGCCGCGGCTCACGAAGCTCCTCGACG
The DNA here is from genome assembly GCA_038216085.1 of Gaiellales bacterium. Classification (GTDB taxonomy): domain Bacteria; phylum Actinomycetota; class Thermoleophilia; order Gaiellales; family Gaiellaceae; genus PALSA-600. Next base: position 11,309 of record JBBQQI010000005.1, read on the forward strand.
AGTGCGAGGCGCGGATCATCCTGCTTCTGGCGCCTGCCGGCTACGGGAAGACAACCCTCGCTCGCCAGTGGGCGAAGACGCTCAATAAGACCGTCTGGGTGACTTGCACGCCCGCCCACCGGGATGTGGTGAGCCTGGCTGAAGACATCGCAAAGCGACTCGACGAACTTGGTGGGCACTCAACGAAATTTGTGCGGGAATACTTCACCGTCCAAAGCAATGCTCATCGCGCCGCTGAACGGCTCGCGAGATCGTTGAGTGAAGAGGCGCTGAAGCTAGGTGTGCAATGGATCGTGATAGATGACTATCACGAGCTCGCTGACTCAGCCGAAGCCGAATATCTGATTGAGGTGCTCCAGAGCGAGGCGGTCGGTTCGCGCTTTCTTATCTCGACGCGGATGAGGCCGGGCTGGGCGAGATCTAGGCTCGTCGTCTACGGCACGATTAGCGAGATTGACCGACAGACGTTAGCGATGACGGACGTCGAATCGCGAGAACTGCTGGGCCGGGACGAAAGCATGGCTCAGTTTGCGCGCCAAGCTCAAGGGTGGCCCGCCGTGCTGGCCCTAGCGGCCTCGGCGGGCGATGTAACGCCTCCGACGACAATTCTTCCTAGCGCGCTTCACGCGTTCCTGGCTCAAGAACTGTTCCAAGCGGCGGTACCCAGTCTCCGTCACCAACTCGTTCGCTTGGCGCTGTTGCCCAAGTTCACGTTGGCCACGGCGCAAACATACCTGGGCGTCGAGCCCGGTCAGCTCTTGACGCAAGCTCGAGACCTAGGCTTCGTATCGGGCGACGATGATCTCGATATTCATCCACTTCTCCGGGAGTTTCTCCTCGAACGGCTCAGCGAGTATGAGGATGCAGAAGATCATGTCCGCAAAGCGGTTGACCATTGCCTAACCGCCGGGCTCTTCGATGGCGCGCTCCGACTTGTCACGCTCTTCGCCTACGACGACCTCGTTGAACCTGTGCTTTGCGAGGCCTTCAAACCATTGATCCGAGCTGGTCGGATGGGCACCCTCTCTGACTTTGCAAGCGATTTGAAGATTCGTCCAGCCTTTCCCCCGCCTTCCGTCGATGTGATCGAAGCTGAAGTAGCGCTTCGTGACGGACAGATCGAGCTGGCCGGAGACCTCGCTCGACGCGCGGCCGCCCATCTGTCAGCCACTCACCCACTACGATCGCGCACGAGCGCAATCCTCGGTCACAGCTGCCTTCTGAGCGGATCATTTGGTATCGCGCAAACCGCGTTTGCGGATGCGAAAGCAACGGCGCAAGACGACCGCGACGCCGCTGAGGCGATTCATGGCTTCGCCGTCGCCCAAATCATGGGCGAAGAAGACGCAGCGGAAGCCGTGGCCGCCCTCAACGACAAGCGGTACGACTCGCCCATTGACTTAGTCAGAGCGGCGACTACTGCGCTCATCCATCGGCGCTACACAGATGGGATTGCAGGATCGTTAGCGATCAGCGAAGGAGAACACGCTCTCGAACAGGTCGACGATCCGCGTGCAAGGTCGTCGTTCACCTATCTAGTCGCCTACACACTGGCTCAACGTGCTGAGTATCGGGACGCCCAAGCCTGGGTTTGCCGGCTGATGGAAGACGTGAACGGGTATGACCTGGAGTTCGCGCGCCCCCACGCGACGTGGCTCGATGCGCATGTCCGACTCGGCTTGCGCCGGTTCGGAGAGACAGAGCGGTTGCTGCAGAACCTCGAAGACATGATTGCCAACGACCAGGACTCTGCCCATTCTGTAAATGCGAGGCTTCTGCGATCTCGCCTCTTGCTTCAAACCGGAAAGACGACAGATGCATGTGAGCTCGTCGCTCAGCAGCCAATCGAGCGAAGCGACCCAGCTTGGCGGGCCGAATACCTGGCCACAAGGGCGTTGGCTCTTGCATGCGCCGGAGATCGAGCGGGCGCGGTACGCGCCGAGGCAAGTGCGACCGCACTATCTAATATCGTGGAAGTTCGGGTGCTCAAGGCCTGTGTCAGCGCCGTGCTGGACGCTCAGAAGGGACGACTGGGGTCAGGGTCTCAACTCCTCAAGATCGCTAAGCGACTCGGCGCATGGGATCCGGTGGTTTGCGCGCTGCGTGCGAGCCGCGACCTGTCGGATGGGCTCGCCAGCGATCCCGCTACAAGGTCCGCTGTCGCATGGCTTTACGCAATTTCTAATGATCTGGGGCTCGCGCGCCGCGCTGGATTCCGCACGCGAGCGACTCGGTCACCCGATGCGCTCCTGTCGCCGAGAGAGTCGGAAGTACTTGGTCTGATCGCACGTGGCATGCGAAACCGTGACATCGCTCAAGCTCTGTTCATTTCCCAATCAACCGCGAAGGCCCACGTACGTCACGTCCTCGAGAAGCTGGGCGTTCGGTCTCGATCCGAAGCGGTGGCTCGCCATGAAATGTTCAACGGCGCGAGTAGGCCAACACCGGGGCCGACTCCTCCTGCGCAATAATTGCAGCCGGCCCTAGTGCAAAGTTTTCGCCACGCGCGAGCCTGTACTCCTCATCGGCACCAGCGAGCAGCGCCTCGAATGCCGCCACCACCGCAGTGTCGAACTGAGTCTCGACTGCTTGAGCGAGCCGAAGTCGTGCGACGCGGCTGGGCATCGCATCTCGATACGGTCGATCAGACGTCATCGCGTTGTATGCGTCGGCGACGGCGATGATCCTTGAGAGAAGAGGGATCTCCTGCAGGTCGAGACCATCCGGGTAGCCCTGGCCATCAACGCGCTCGTGGTGATGCCTGACGACGGATGCGATCTCCGCGTAAGTGTCGACGTTCTCCAGGATCCGCTGACCGATCTCTGAGTGCTTCTGCATTTCGCGGCGCTCGTCAAGCGTCAGAGCACCGGGCTTCTCAAGCAATCCCGCCGGCAGTCCGATTTTCCCGATGTCATGAACCAGTCCACATAGGTGAGCGAGGTTCTGCTGTGCCTCCGTAAGGCTCATCCGCTTCGCGATATCCCGGGCATAGATTGCAACGGCCGCCGAATGACCAGCTGTGTAGCGATCTCTCGCATCAAGCGTGGCAACCAGGCCCTTAGCGAACGACAAGTTCGCAGCCGTTAGCTGGCCGTTCGCCTCCTGCAGTGACTTCGCAAGACGACGCTGATCCTGGTACATCAAGAACCATCGCTGGGCGGCAAGCGCTGGTGCAAAGAACAGCGGAAGCGTCCACGGCGAGACATCCCGGTAGGCAAGAACTAGGATCGCAACCGCCGGGCTGTAAATCGGAACCGAAGCCACGATCACCGGTACCAACTCGGAGAAGGCATCACGGAACGACGCCTTCTTCCGAAGTGAAAAGACAACCGACGCGAGAACTGCATCTAGAACCTCTGCCATCAGTGCCGCTGCGGCGGACGCCGCAACAATCCCGCCAGCACCGCTAGGCATCACCTCGGCGACTGCCGCCGCACAGCCTGCTGCGGCAGCGCCCGTTAGTGCCCGACTACCGAGATACGCAAGACGTCCAGCGAGCGGCATAGCCAAGCCCAAAACCGAAGCGCCAAAAACGAGCATTCCGGCCAGTGGGCCGAAAAGCACCGCTGCGTAGGTCGCGGGGAGAAGCGAGATTGAGACACCAAAGTCGCCTCGTAGGACGATGCGCCCGCGTTCACAAAGTGCCGCAACTGCAGCAAGTGCGATAACAGCAGCCGGGTTGCCGAACCCTTGCCCGGAGAGCGCGAGTGATATCGCGACCGCAGATGCGCTCGTCGTGACGAGTGCGATATAGCCGACCACCGGCGGTGTTAAGTCAGCGAGCGGTCGGAGAATCTTCGCGAAAGTTGACATATCCCCCGAAAGGGTTATAACCTCAAGTTGCCGTCAGTCAGTTGAACAAGGGGGAACTTAAAATGCGCAAGGTCTTTGAGCTGGTTCGCCGTGGCACCGTCGCCGGTGGCGCCTCGGGCTGGTAAGGCTCGCGTAGTTAACCGAGTTATCCACACTGGCACGTCACCCATTCAGGTGATTGTCCAGAGCGGGTGGAAAACCTCTATTGCAGGCTAATTGATGAGTCCACGCCGAAAGCCAACTGCTACGGCGTGGGCTCTGCTGCGCGACTGAAGCTTCGCGAGCAAATGCCTGACATGACTCTTCACCGTTTCCTCTGAGAGAAAGAGCCGAACTCCGATCTCGCGATTGACGAGACCGTCTGAGATCAGCTGCAGAACTTCGATCTCCCGGGCGGTCGGCTCCTGCTCCAACTCCTTCAGGGGCTGAAACGGGAGCACCTCGGCGATCGTGTTCTCCCGGCGGGCGGCCACGGACTCGAACCGGGCTGAGTGCTCCCGGTACCTGGTCAGGATTGCATTGCGCTCTGCAGCGTCCACGAGCCAGCTATCGGCCGCGTGGAACAACAGCTTTAGGACGGGTTCACCCCCGATCGAGGGAGGAGCGGATCACACGGTCGGCCGTGGCGGCCAACTCGCCCGGCAGGATGGCCGGCTCGGAACAGACCGCGACCGCAATCCGCCGGTCGACGAGCGCAACCTCGTGGTAGACCCGCGGCCAGATCTCACCGGTCTTCACGAGCACCTCGTGGCCCGCAAGCCGGTACGGCAGCTCTGAGTCGTGGGCGATCGCGAGTGCCGCAAAGATCTGCTCCGCCTCGATCGCTGCCAGGCCTCGCGCCAGGTCGCTGGCGCAGGTCAGGTTCTCCGGGCCGTCCCCCATCATCTCGCGGCGCACGACGGTCTGCTCGGCCCCGAGCCGTGCAGCCTCGTCGTTGACTGCGTCGAAGCCGAGCCGATCGAGGAGGACGTTCGTCGCCGCGTTGTCTGAGAACGCGAGCATCAGGAGCGCACAGTCGGCCAACGTGAGCGGCCCAGCCAGCCCGTCGGCCACTGACCACGCGACGCGGGGCACCTTGACTCGCTCGCTCGGATCGAGCCCGGAACGCCAGAACGCCGAGGCGATGAAGAGCTTGACCGTCGAGGCCGCGGCGACGACCCGGTCGCCGCCGTCCTCCCGGCCGTCCGAGACCGCCCAGGTGATCACAGCCGAATGAGCTTGCGACGCCGGGCTCGCAGCGAACCCGGCTCGAGCTCCTCCAACACCCCGATCCCATCCTCGCGCCTCGTCGAGTGGAGGATCCGGCCCTCGCCGAGCCAGAAGGCGATGTGGTCGGCAGGCTTTCCCGGCTCACCGTAGGTGACGAGGTCGCCCGGCCGTAGCTCCTCGACCTCGGTGCCGGCGTCCTCCTGCTGGTCGGCGTCTCGTGGGACGATCCGACCAAGCCGCCGATACGCCATATGCACGAGCCCGGAGCAGTCGATCCCACGCTCGCTCATTCCGCCCCAGAGATACATCGTGCCGAGATAGCTGCGCGCGACGTCGACCGGCGTGCCCGCTGCGTCGGCCGCCAACGCTCCATCGCCCTCCTCGAGCGCATCGTCGCGCACCCAGCCGAGATAGTCGTAGGCGGTCACGACGCGGGCCCAGCCGTCTCTCCGCTCCTCGACGCGAAGCGGCTCGCCCCGCAGTGCCTGGGTCACCTGCTCGGCGGCGTCGTCTGGCTCAGAGCGAAGCGGCGCGATCTCGACGCGGCACCTCATCCCGCGTGCCTCGCCACTTTCCCCTGGAGCATCGACTTCACCCGCGGCCAGTCGTCGTCGAGGATCGCGTACCAGGCCGAATCGCGGATCGAGTCAGGCAACACCATGTGCTTGCGGAAGATCCCCTCGAATGTGCACCCGACGCCTAGCAGCGCGCCACGGACACGGAGGTTGCGGGCGTCCGTCTTGAACTCGACACGCATCAGCCCGGCCCGGTCGAAGGCGTTCTGGAGCAGCAGAAACTTCGTCTCGATGTTCGCACCCGTCCCCCATTGCGCCCGCTCGAGCCACGTCCAGCCGATCTCGGCCCGCCGGTGGAACGGCTCGATGTTCAGGTACCGGGAGGAGCCGACAGGCGTGCCGGCTACGTGGACGACGAACGGGATCTCGTTCTCCGCCGCGACCGCCAGATCGAACCAGCGGTCGAATCCAAGCGTGTACATGTTCGTGTAACGGTGGATCTGCGGGTCTCGCTCGGCCGCCTCCCGCAACCCTCCGCGGTGGCGCTCCTCGATCGGCTCGAGACGGACGATTCGGCCCTGCAGAGCTCCCTCAGGGCGGAGCCCTCCCGCAGCGGCACCTGCGTCGGTCGAAACGTTCCGATGCACGATCGTTAGTATTGCCGCACCGGAAACCCTCCGGTATTACGCTTTGCGGCGAGGGAATGGCAAATCCGCCTGAATTCCAAATCTCGTCGGGTGGCGCCGTGGCGCTGCAGCCTGTCATCGTCGCGCGCAAGTCCCCTTCCCGCCTCTTCTGGGAGCGCTTCCGCCAGGACAAGGCCGCACTTGCGGGCGCGGTCGTGATCGGGATCCTGATCCTGATCGCGATCTTCGGCGGCCCACTCGCCGAGAAGATCACCGGGCATCAACAGAACTCGACGTACAGCCAGATGACAGATGCCTACGGCGTGCCGTTTGGGCCGAACGGGCAGTTTTGGTTCGGCGCGGACGCAGCGGGACGCGACCTGTTCGTGCGCACGATGTACGGCGCGCGCACGTCGTTGTTCGTCGGCATCGTCGCGTCCGGGATCGCCGTCCTGATCGGCCTGATCGTCGGGCTGACCGCGGGGTTCTTCGGCGGAATCGCAGACACGCTACTCTCGCGCGCCGCGGATGTGCTGCTCGCGGTGCCGCAGATCCTGATCGCCGTCGGCGTGGTCGCGGCGTGCTCCACGAACAAGAACGGGTGCCTCGGAGGTCTTCTGCAACCGGGGTTGACGGTGGTGATCGCCGTCATCACGATCTTCTCCTGGTCCTACATTGCGCGCATCGTGCGCGGTTACACCCTCTCGCTCCGCGAAAAGGAGTTCGTCGAGTCGGCCCGCGCCGCGGGTGCTGGCAACGTGCGAATTCTCGCCACCGAAATCCTTCCCAACCTGATCGGGCCGCTGATCGTCTACTCGACGCTCCTGATCCCGACGAACATCCTCTTCGAAGCTGCGCTCTCGTACCTCGGGCTCGGCATCCCTGCCGACCAGGCGTCGTGGGGGTCGATCCTCAGCGACGCTCAGCAGCTGTACGACGTCGCCTGGTGGCTGATGCTCTTCCCGGGCGCGTTCCTGATCGTTACCACTCTCGCGTTCAACCTGCTCGGAGACGGCCTGCGGGACGCCTTCGACGTGCGGTCGGAACGGTGAGAGGCTCGTACCCCGCTAGCCCCCGCACCCCGGAACTCTCGGGTTGAAAGGAGAACAGATCACAGCATGAGTAAAACGGTTCGTTACACAGCGCTGTTCGTCGCGATCGCGGCGTTCGCAGTGCTGGCCGCCGGCTGCGGCTCGAAGAAGAAGTCGAGCTCCGGCAGCACCACGACGACGAGCTCGAGCGGAGGCTCGACCGGAGCTGTCGGCTCCGGCAGCTACGACAACGGCTCCCCGGCCAAGGGCGGCGTTTACCGCATCGGCTGGGAGGCGTCCTTCGGGTTCACCAACAACTTCGACCCGACAGGCGAGTACCTCGGCAACGCGTGGGGGCTCTACTCCAACCTGATGCTTCGTTCACTCGTCGGCTACAAGCACCAGCCGGGCGCCGCCGGCAACGAGCTGATCGGCGACCTCTCAACGGACGTGCCGACGCCGACCGACGGCGGCCTCACATACACGTACACGTTGCGAAGCGGCATCAAGTTCGCTCCGCCGGTCAACCGCGTGGTCACGTCGAAGGACGTCGCGTACGCGATGAACCGGCTCGCCAATCCGAAGGACGGCGGCCAGTACTCCTTCTACTACACGGTGATCAAGGGCTGGGACGCCGTCGCGAACGGCAAGGCGACATCGGTCTCCGGCATCACGACGCCGGACGACAAGACGATCGTCTTCCACCTGACGAAGGCTGCCGGTGACTTCAACCTGCGGATGTCGATGCCGGCAACGGCGCCGATCCCACCCGAGATCGGCAAGTGCTTCGAAGGGAAGCCTGGCGACTATGGCCGCGACGTCATCTCGAACGGGCCGTACATGCTGAAGGGCTCCGACGCCGTCACTGCCTCCTGCTCGGCGCTCAAGCCGATGAGCGGCTACGACGGAGCGAACGGGAACCACATCACTCTCGTCCGCAACCCGAACTACGATCAGTCGACGGACTCCTACCGGAAGAACTATCCGGATTCGTTCCGTTTCGTCGTCAACTCAAACGCCGACGACATCTTCGCGAAGGTGCAGGCCGGCCAGCTCGAGGACGAGGTGTCCAGCCCAGCTCCGAAGACCGTCCGTGCGTACGCGACGGATCCGGCGCTCAAGCCGCGCATGATCCCGAACGTCGGCGACCGCACCAACTACTTCACGATGAACCTGACGCAGGCTCCGTTCGACGATGTTCACGTCCGTCGGGCGATGAACTGGATCGTCGACAAGGCGGCCCTGCAAAAGGCGTGGGGTGGGCCGATCCCTGGGTCGATCGCGACCCACATCGTGCCGCCTGTGCTCTACAACAACGGCCTCGCCGAGTACGACCCGTACTCGACCCCCAACAACGCCGGCGACCAGGCGAAGGCAGCTGCTGAGATGAAGCAGTCGAAGTACGACCCTGGCAAGACGGGCAAGTGCACCGCGTCCGCGTGCAAGGGCGTGCTCGTGATCGCCGACACACGTGGCGTCGATACCCGCATGATCCCCATCCTCGAGGAGGACGCCACGAAGATCGGGCTCACACTGAAGGTGCGGTCGATCAATGGTGCGTACACGACGATCCAGACACCTGCGAAGAACATCCCGTTCTCCGAACGTCCCTCGTGGGGCAAGGACTACGCGGACCCGTACACGTTCTTCGCAGAACTGTTCGACTCCGGCGCGATCATCAAGTCCGGCAACACGAACTACTCGCTCGTCGGCCTGACGCCGGCGATCGCTTCCAAGGTCGGGGCGACCGGAAACCTCACGAACGTCCCGACGATCGACCCGGACATCAACGCCTGCAGTGCGAAGCTCTCCGGGGACCGCACTGCGTGCTGGGAGAACCTCGACAAGAAGCTCATGACGACGGTTGTCCCATGGGTGCCCTACCTCTGGCCGAACAATGTGTTCATCGTCGGTCCGAAGGTTACGCACTGGAACTACGACCAGTTCACCGACGGGCCTGCTTTCTCGTCGGTGTCAGTAAAGGGCTAAATCGGAAACAGGAGGGGGCGGGGATCGCTCCGCCCCCTCCCTTCCCGACAGGAGATCGCACATGACGCTCTACATCGCACGCAGGCTCGTCTGGACGGTCGTCGTCGTCGCATGCGTCCTTGCGATCACGTTCGCGGTCTTCTACCTTCTGCCCGCCGGCGACCCCGCGCTTCGCTTCGCCGGCAAGAACCCAACCGACACGGAGATCGCAGCGATCCATCACCGCCTCGGGCTCGATCGGCCCTGGTATGTCCAGTTCGGCAAGTTCTCGAAGGGATTCTTCGTTGGCGACAAGTATGGCTGGCCCGGCCTCGGCTACACCTATGCGGGCCAAACGTCGGTCAAGTCGCTGATCATCGCGCGGGCGCCGCGCACCCTGTTCCTGATCGCCGGCGCGTCGATTCTGTGGCTGCTGCTCGGCGTCTCCGTCGGCGTGCTCTCGGCGGTGAAACGCAGATCCCCGACCGACCGACTCGCGATGGGCTTCGCGCTCTTCGGCATCTCGACACCGGTGTTCTGGCTCGGCTTGATGGCGCTCTACATCTTCTGGCGTCAACTCGGCTGGACCGGCGGCAGCGGCTATGTCTCCCCGGTCGACAGCATCACGGGGTTCTTCTCGCACATGATCCTTCCATGGATCGTGCTCGCGCTGCTCTACGCCGCCTTCTACGCACGAATGACCCGCAACAACCTGCTCGAGACGCTCGGCGAGGACTACATTCGAACAGCGCGCGCGAAAGGACTGTCGGAGCGCAAGGTGATCTTCAAGCACGGCCTGCGCGCAAGCCTCGTCCCGATCGTGACGATGTTCGGCCTGGACATCGCGCTCCTCGTCGGCGGGGCGATCATCACGGAGTCGGTATTCAACCTGCAGGGACTCGGATACCTGGCGATCAACAACGCGCTCCAGCAGGATCTGCCCGTCGTCCTCGGTGTCGTGCTGCTGGCCTCCGTGGCGGTCGCGCTCGCGAACCTCGTTGTCGACATCCTCTACGCGTTCATCGACCCGCGGGTCCGGTACGCGTGAGCCCCAACTCGTCGGCAAAGCTGCTCGACGTACGTGGGCTCACGGTTCGCTTCCCGACCTCCGACGGAGTCGTACAGGCGGTGTCCGACGTCTCGTTCTCGCTCGAGCGGGGTGAGACACTCGGAATCGGCGGCGAATCCGGCTCGGGCAAGAGCGTCTCGAACCTGGCGATCATGGGTCTGCTCAACCGCAATCGCGCGCAGGTCTCGGGCGAGGTGAACTTCGGCGGCCGCGACCTGCTGACGATCCCGTCGAACGACCTGCGGCACATTCGCGGCAAGGACATCGCGATGGTCTTCCAGGATCCGTTCGCGTGCCTGCATCCGATGTACCGTGTGGGCGACCAAATCGCCGAGGCTGTCACCGCTCACATCGATGTCGGCAAGGCGAAGGCGTGGGAACGCGCCGAAGAGCTGCTCGGCCGCGTCGGCATCCCGAACGCAAAGTCGCGGGCGCGCGATTATCCGCATCAGTTCTCGGGCGGGATGCGCCAGCGGGCGATGATCGCGATGGCGCTCGTGCACAACCCTGACATCCTGATCTGCGACGAGCCGACGACGGCGCTCGACGTCACCGTCCAGGCGCAGATCATCGACCTGATCGAGGACGTGAAGCGCGAGTTCGACATCGGCGTCATCCTCGTCACTCACGATCTCGGCGTCGTCGCCGAGGTCGCAAACTCGGTGATGGTCATGTACGCGGGCCGAATCATGGAGTACGGGCCGGCGAACGAGATCTTCGATCGGCCCCAGCATCCCTATGCCTGGGGCCTGCTCGACTCGATGCCGTCGGTGGAGCTGCGGCTCGAGCAGCTCGTGCCGATCGAAGGCTCGCCGCCGTCGCTCCTCTCACCGCCGACCGGCTGCCCGTTCCATCCGCGTTGCCGCTACCGGTTCGAGCCGTGCCCGACCGAGCGCCCGCCGCTCGTCGCGCCCGCGCCGGAAGCGCACCTCGACGCCTGCCACCTGCCGTGGGAGACAAAGGTCAGCGAAGGCGCGAAGCGGGCACGGTCGGTGGCGGCGTGAGCAGCAGCGAGAACCTCGTCGAGCTCGAGCATCTGACGAAGCGCTTCGCCGTCAAGCAGGGCGTCTTCGCACGCGGCAAAGCTGAGGTGCACGCCGTCGAGGACGTGTCGCTGAAGGTGCGCCGCGGCGAGACGCTCGGGATCGTCGGTGAGTCCGGCTGCGGCAAGTCGACGACAGCGCGACTGATCTTGCGGCTGCTTGATCCGACCGGCGGCACGATCCGCTTCAACGGCCAGGACATCTCGCACCTTTCGCAGCGCTCTCTGAGGCCGCTGAGGCGTGAGATGCAGATGATCTTCCAGGACCCGTACTCGTCGCTGAACCCGCGCAAAACAGTCGGTCAGATCGTCGGTTCGCCGTTCGTGATCCACGGCGAGAAGAAGGCGAAGTCGCGCGTTCAGGAGCTGCTCGAGACAGTCGGCCTGAGCCCAGAGCACTACAACCGCTATCCGCACGAGTTTTTGGGCGGTCAGCGCCAGCGCATCGGTGTCGCGCGGGCGCTCGCGCTCTCGCCGCAGCTGATCGTGTGCGACGAGCCGGTCTCGGCACTCGACGTCTCGATCCAGGCGCAGGTGCTGAATCTGCTGCGCAACCTGCAGAAGGACTTCAACCTCACCTACGTCTTCATCTCGCACGACCTGTCGGTGATTCGGCAGATCGCCGACCGCATCGCCGTCATGTATCTCGGGCGCGTCGTCGAGCTCGGTGAGAGCGAATCGATCTACGAGCACCCAAAACACCCCTACACGGCGGCGCTGCTCTCCGCCGTGCCACGGGCGACGACCGGGCATCGCGAGCGCATCGTTCTGAACGGCGACGTGCCGTCTCCGATCTCGCCGCCGTCGGCCTGCGTGTTCCACCCCCGCTGCCCACGCTTCCACAAGGGCCACTGCGACGTCGAGCTGCCGGAGCTTCGCGAGCTCGGCCCGAACCACGCCGCCGCGTGTCACTACCCGCTCGAGAAGTGGCCGATGACCGACGACGAGATCCGCCAGGCCGACGGCGTGATCCGTGCGGACAAGCCGCACCTCGAAGGCGCGGCGGCGCAGGACTGACCGGCCGAGCGATCGTTCCACTCGATTAAGGGCATGCGGCAGCAGTTGTCGTCGTGCTTGCGAGCGTCCCACCCGCTATTCCGTCCGGCAAACCCGCCTGACACCGAGCGGAGGGCAACGGGCCCAGCCCCCAGTTTGCAGCCCAAATGGGCCGCTGACCAGGCCTGTGGACACGCTGTCACACTCTCGTAACGGCACACTCTCGTAACGGCGCCGGCACCGTTGGTGACCGGTGGGTTGGCGGCGCCCGCGTGGTTGCTGCTCGAACGAGATGGGTCGGGCACCCTTTCGAGGTGCCCGACCAGTGATCTCAGCTATGCAGCGAGGCCGGCGAGCTCGCGGAGCGCTGCGAGCCGCGAGAGCGCCTGACCTTCGAGCTGGCGAACACGCTCGCGCGTCAGATCGAGCTCGTGGCCGATCGCCTCGAGCGTCCAGGGCTCGCCCTCAAAGCCGAAACGCAGCTCGAGGATCCGCCGCTCACGCTCGGGCAGCGCATCAAGCGCCTTGCGGATGTTCTGGCGGCGAAGGGACTCCTCCGCCTCCTCGAACGGATCCGCAGCCTCACGGTCGGCAAAGAGATCGCCGAGCTCACCTTCGTCGTCGGCTCCGACCGTCTGGTTGAGCGAGACGGACGCTGAGGCAGCCGAGAGTGCTTCCTCGACGTGCTGCAGTGGGAGGCCGGTGGCTTCCGCCAACTCTTCCTTCGTCGCCTCACGGCCGAGCTCGACCTCGAGCCTGCGTGCTGCGCGCGACAACTTCTGCTGACGCTCCACGACATGCACCGGCACGCGAATCGTCCGCGCGTGGTTCGCGACGGCGCGCTGGACGCTCTGGCGGATCCACCAGGTCGCGTACGTCGAGAACTTGTAGCCACGGCGCCAGTCGAACTTCTCGACAGCGCGGTTCAGGCCCAGTGTTCCCTCCTGGATCAGGTCGAGGAATGGCACGCCCAGCCCGCGGTAGCCCTTGGCGATCGATACGACGAGGCGTAGGTTCGACTCGATCATCCGCCGCTTCGCACGCCCGTCGCCGCGCTCGATCGCCTTCGCGAGGACGACTTCCTCGTGCGCGGTGAGCAGCTTGTGCTTGCCGACGTCGGCGAGGAAGAGCTGCAGGCTGTCGCCGGCGCCCGAAGGAGCGGAAGCCTCGTAGATCACGGGCTCCGGCTTGTGCTTTGTGTTCTTCTCCTCGGTGACCGGCTCGCGGACCTCGAGGCCGATGCGCTCGAGCTCCTTGACCACGTCCGTGACCTCGCCCTCGGGCAGGTCGTTCTCAACCGCGAACGCCTCGAGCTCGGCCGGTTCGATCCAGCCGCGCTCCTCACCCGCCGCGATCAGCGTCAGGGCGCTCTCGGTCTCAAGCAGTTCTGAAAGCTGACTCTGGGTCAAGTGGGAATCGATGTCCTTTCGTTTCTGCGACCGGCGTTTCGGACCTTCAGCTCGCGGCAGGGTACCCCCCTTTCGAACGCGCGCGGAGGCGGGGCCATTCCATCCGGCCTCTCTGATTATGGACGGTCCACACCGAGAAATGTTGGAGAGGGCTGTTGCGGCTCTGTTACGAGCGCTTTTTCGCCGTTCGCTTCTTCCTGACAGGGCCCCGATCGCGGCGGTCCTGGAGGAGCTCCGCGGCCCGTTCGGGCGTGATCGACTCGATCGCGTCGCCCGCCCGGAGGCTCGCATTCGTCTCGCCATCGGTGACGTACGGCCCGAAACGGCCCTCCTTGAGAACGACAGGCTGCTTGCTGACCGGATCGTCCCCCAACTCCTTGAGCGGTGGGGCGGCGGCGCGACGGCCGCGCTGTTTCGGCTCGGCGAGCTTCGCGAGAGCCTGCTCGAGCGTCACCGTGAACATCTCCTCCTCGGTCTCGAGCGACCGCGACTCCTTGCCCCGCTTGACGTACGGGCCGTAGCGGCCGTTCGTCGCGATCACCTCCTCGCCGTCGACCTCGCCGAGTGAGCGCGGCAGGGTCAGGAGGCGGAGCGCATCCTCGAGGGTCACGGTCTCGGGCGTCATCGTCTTCAGCAGCGAGGCGGTGCGCGGTTTCTCTTCTGCGCCCTCGTCCAGAATCTCGGTCACGTACGGCCCATAGCGGCCCGCGCGGAGGGCGATCGTGCGCCCGCTTTCGGGATCGACGCCGAGCTCGTGCTCCTGGTTTCCCTGGGCGAGGATCTCCTCGGCGCGCTCGGGGGTCAGCTCGTCCGGCGCGACGTCCGGCGGCAGCGTCTGGCGCTCCTCGCCTCGCTCGAGGTACGGGCCGTACTTCCCGACGCGCACGACGATGTCCGTGCGCGGCAGCGGGACGGTGTTGATCTCGCGGGCATCGATGTCGCCGAGGTGCTGCTCGACGAGCGCCTTCAGCCCGTCGTCGTCTCCCCCGTTTCCGAAGTAGAAGCGGCGCAGCCATTCGGTGCGCGATTCGTCGCCACCTGCGATCTCGTCGAGGTCGTCCTCCATCCGTGCGGTGAACTCGTAGTCGACGAGGCGCGGGAAGTGACGCTCGAGCAGGTTGATGACGGCGAAGGCGAGGAACTCCGGTACGAGCGCCTGGCCCTGTTTCCGAACATAGCCGCGGTCGAGGATCGTGCCCATGATCGCGGCGTAGGTCGACGGGCGTCCGATGCCCCGCTCCTCGAGCGCCTTGACGAGGCTCGCCTCGGTGTAGCGCGCAGGCGGCGAGGTCGAGTGCCCTTCGGGCTCGAGCGCAACCGCGTTCAGAACGTCGCCCTCGGCGAGCTGCGGCAGTCGCTTCTCTTCCGCATCGTCGGAGACGTCGTCGCGTCCCTCCTCGTAGGCGAGTATGAAGCCGCGGAAGGTGATGACCGTGCCGGCGGTCGCGAACTCGACACTGCGCCCGTCGGTGGCAGTAGCAGCGATGCGCACCGAGACCGTCTGCCCGCGCGCGTCCGCCATCTGCGAGGCGACGGTGCGCTTCCAGATCAGGTCGTAGAGCTTGAACTCGTCGCCCGAAAGCTCGCGCTTGACGTCGTCAGGAGTGCGGAACCGGTCGCCGGCGGGGCGGATCGCCTCGTGAGCCTCCTGCGCGTTCTTCACCTTGCGCTCGTAGCGCCGCGGCTCCTTCGGAACCGCATCGGCGCCGTAGAGCTCGCGGGCCTGTGCGCGCGCGGCTGTGAGCGCCGACTCCGACAGCGTCGTCGAGTCCGTGCGCATGTAGGTGATGTAGCCGTTCTCGTACAGGCGCTGCGCCGTGCGCATCGCCTGCTGGGACGAGAGCCGCAGCTTCCGGCTTGCCTCCTGCTGCAGCGTCGAGGTCATGAACGGCGCAGCCGGCCGGCGGGTGTACGGCTTCTCCTCGACCGACGCGACGCTGTAGGAGACACCGTCGAGCTTGGCCGCGAGCTCGCGCGCCTCAGCCTCTGGGAGCTGCACGACCTCCCTCGTCTTCAGCTGACCGTCCTGGGCGAAGTCGCGGCCCTGCGCGACGCGCTTGCCCTCGACCGAGGCGAGGCGCGCGGTGAACGCGCCCGGGTCGAAGGTCCCGACGACGTCCCAGTAGTCGGCCGCGAGAAACACCATCCGCTCGCGCTCACGCTCGACGACGAGCCGCGTCGCAACCGACTGGACCCGACCCGCGGAGAGGCCCTGCATGATCTTCCGCCAGAGCACCGGCGAGACCTCATAGCCGTAGAGACGGTCGAGGATGCGCCGCGCCTCCTGTGCATCGACGAGGTGGCTGTCGATCTCACGCGTCTCGCCGAGCGCGCGCTCGATCGCCGGCCGTGTGATCTCGTGGAAGACCATGCGCCGTACCGGCACCTTCGGCTTCAGCTCCTGTACGAGGTGCCATGCGATCGCCTCGCCCTCACGATCCTCGTCCGTCGCGAGCAAGAGCTCGTCGGCGTTCTTGAGCTTGGCCTTCAGATCCGCGACGACCTTCTTCTTGCGTGAGTCGACGACGTAGAGCGGCTGGAAGTCGTCGTTGACGTTGACACCGAGCCGTGCCCAGTCCTTGTCCTTGTCCTTGGCCGGGATCTCAGAGGCGTTGTGCGGGAGGTCGCGGATATGGCCGATCGAGGACTCGACCATGTAGTCCTTGCCGAGATAGCCCGCGATCGTCTTCGCCTTGGCAGGCGACTCGACGATCACGAGCCTGCGTCCCTTGGTTGCAGCCATTTAGCGCGCCACCATAGCGCCGGGAGCGGAATCCGCGATACTCGCCGCCGATGACACGTCCTCCCGGGCCCTCCCCGCTCTACTTCCTGGTCGGCCTCGCCTCGTGGCCGATCCTGCGGCTCGTCTTCCGCTACCAGGCCCGCGGGACCGAGCATCTACCAGCCACGGGCGGCTACGTCCTCGCCGCCGGGCACCTGTCGAATCTCGATCCCTGGGCGATCGGGCTCGCCCTCTGGCCGAATCGGTTTCTGCGCTTCATGGCGAAATCGGAGCTCTTCTGGTTCCCGCTCGGCCCGCTGATCGCGGCCTGCGGCGCCTTCAAGGTGCGCCGCGGCCAGGCCGACCAGGAGGCGATCCAGACCGCGGTCGACCTCGCCCTCGCCGGCCATGTGATCGCGATGTTCCCGGAGGGGACGCGCCGGAGGAAGGGCCTGCGCAAGACGCGCCGGCCCCAGTCGCACACGGGCGCGGCGCGGATCGCACTCGAGGCGGGCGTCCCGCTCGTGCCGGCGGGCATCAAGGGGACCGACGGGCTGAAGCGCGTGGCCGCATGGCGTGTGCTCTATGGCGAGCCGATCCTGCTCGACGACCTGCACGAGCTCGAGCCGGCCGAGGCGGCCCGGATTGCCACCGAGCGGGCAATGGACGCGATCCGCAAGCTCGAGGAGACTTTGTGAGCGGCGTCCTGCTCGCGATCGACGGCGACTCGCTCGCCCACCGCGCCTACCACGCGATCCCGAAGCAGATCAGCGGCAACGGGCGACCGGCAAACGCGCTCGTTGGCTTTGCCGGGTTCCTGATGCGACTCTGGGACGCCGAGCGGCCCGAGTCGGTCCTCGTCGGCTGGGACTCGCTCGAGACGCCGACGTACCGGCACGACGCGCTTCCGGCCTACCAGTCGGGGCGCGAGTTCGAGGACGCGCTGCTCGAGCAGCTCGGCAAGCTGCCGGCGCTCAGCGAGTCGTTCGGGTTCCAGATCGGCAAGGCCGGCGGCTACGAAGCCGACGACTTCCTCGCCGCAGCGGCGCAGGCGTGGCCGGGGGCGGTGACAGTGGTCACGTCGGACCGGGACGCGTTCCAGCTCGTCTCCGACCGTGTGACGATCCTCCAGCCGGTCAAGGGCGTCTCGGAGCTCGCACGCATCGGCCCGGCCGAGGTGCGGGAGCGGTACGGCGTCGCGCCCGAGCAGGTGCCGGACTTCATCGCGCTGCGCGGTGACCCGTCGGACAAGATCCCGGGGGCGCCGGGCATCGGATCGAAGAAGGCGGCCGAGGTGCTGAAGCAGCACGGCTCCCTCGCGCAAGCGCTCGCCGACGGGAGGTTCAGCCAGATCGCGGACGAGCTGATGCTGTATCTCTCGATCGCGACGATGGATGCCGACGCTCCGCTGCCCGAGCTGCGCGCCACCCCTCCCGACTGGCCGCGGGCTGCAGCTCATGCGCGCGAGCTCGGGCTCGGTTCGCTCGCCAGGCGGCTCGACGAACTCGACTAACCGGAGGGACTTCTCACCTGCTGGAGTCGACCTTCCTCGATCTGCCAGCGCGCGTCGGCCCGCAGCAGTGCATCGGGCTCGTGCGTCGCGATCAGGCACGCAGTTCCCGCGCGCGCAACCGCCTCGATCGCCTCCCAGACGCGTTCCACCGACTCCGCGTCCTGATGCGAGGTCGGCTCGTCGACCAGCAACACCTGCGGCTTCAAACAGAGGGCCCGTGCGATTGCGACGCGCTGCTGCTGCCCGATCGAGATCTCCGAGGGAACGCGCTCGGCAACCTCCTCGAGTGCGAACCTCGAGAGAAGCTCTGCTGTCGCACCGTCTACCTTTGCAAGGCGCGCGGGAAGGTCGACGTTCTCGCGAACCGTCAGCTCCGGCACCAGCCCGAACCTCTGCGGCACGTAGGCGAGACCGCTCCACGAGCGATCGGCTGTGATCGTTCCCTCGTCGGGTTCCTGCCAGCCGCCGAGCAGCATCAGCAGTGTCGACTTTCCGGAGCCTGAGCGTCCGACGACGATCGAGAGCTCGCCGGCGTGCAGCGCGACCGTCGCGCGCACGAGCGCCGGTGTCCCGGCGTAGGACTTCGAGAGGTTCTCGGCCAGCAACACGGGCTCACCGCGACGAACCACACGTGCCGGCCGAGCCGCATTGATCGCGTTAGGCCCGCGCGACAACTCGATCACGTGCTCAGCGATCCCGAGCACGTCCCGGTCGTGGGTGGCAACAACGAACGTCGTCCCACCCGCCGCTCTCTCGGTGATCGCACTCAGCACCGCCGCGGCCGCCGATCGATCGAGCTCAGCGGTCGGCTCGTCGACGATCACGAGAGGAGTGCCTCGTGCCAGAGCAACGGCGAATGATGCTCGCGCGAGCTCTCCACCGGACAGCTCGCTCGCGTAGGCGTCGAGCCGATGTGCGATCCCCAGCCGCTCGAAGGTCTCACGCTCGCCGTGTGGTGCGTGCTCTGCGATCGTCAGGTGTGGAAACAGATTGTCGGCGGCGCGCTGGGAGACGAAGGCAACGCCATCCCGTCGGAAGCGGCGCAAGGCGCGGTTGTTGAGCCGCGCAAGGTCGGACCCTGCGACGACCACGCGGCCGGCCGATGCGATCTCGTGGCCCGCGAGCAATCGCAGGAGCGTCGACTTGCCGCTACCGGAGACTCCAACGATGGCCGTTGTTGTGCCCGTCGGGATGCGCCCATCGATCCCACCGAGAGCATTCACGACGCCGGTCTCGGTGGCGTAGCGCTTGCAGACGGCCTCGAGGACAACGAGGGGCTCACGCGACACGCAGTTCCTCCCCGACCTCGGCACGACCGGCGAGCGCGCTCGCCGCTGCGCCGGCGGCGGCTCCCGCCGCCACCAGCGTGCAGGTCGAGATCACGAGCAGCGTCCAGGGGACGACGATTGAGGCGCCGGGCGCGTACTGCGGCAGAGGATCGACGCGCGACACGAGCGGTGCGGCGACGAGCAGTGCCGAGCCCGCGCCGGCGACGACGGCGAACGCGACGAGCGCGGCGGCCTCGAGTGCCACCGATGCGGCCCGGCGCCACGCGCTCATGCCCATCCGCGCAAGAAACGCCGACGTGACGAGCTGCGAACGGCCACGCGCCTGGAGGTAGAGCAGCAGCGCGACGAGCGAGACCAGGGCGGCGCCGAGAGCGACCACTCGAAGAAAGCCGTACGTTCTGGCAGCGGTCGTCAGCTCCGCGCTCTGCAAGAAGTGGTCGACCGTCGTGATGTACAACGGCGCGATCGCCGAATCGGTGAGCGCCCGCGCGACGTCGGTCGGGTCGCCTCGCGCCCAGACGTATGCGGTCGCGTGGTCGAGTGGGTCGCCCATGACGCCTGCGAGGTCGGCCGCCCGCTCGAACTTGATCGCCGGAACGACGAGCAGTGGCTGACCCGCTATCGAGCCGGGAAAGACGTCGACAGTCGCAACGACACGAACGCGAATGCGGGAGGCGCCGATCGAGATGACCGTCGCCTGCCGGGCCGCCGCATTCGCGACCACGGGTAGCGTCGAGTCGGAGGCTGCGAGCTTCGCGAGCGCGCCAAGCGGGTCGCCACCCCAACGCCATCGAACGACGTGACCCAACGCCACCGGATCAACTTCGAGCACTTCGATCGGCGAGCCGCTGCCGGTGCTCATCGACTCGATACGCACGCTGTCGATACGTACGGTATCGAGGCTCTGTCGAACCTTGGCGATCGGATAAGGGAAGTTCGGCGGAAACGTCTGCCCCGCGTCGATCAGTCCCTGGACGTCTGCGCCATTCGCAACGTAAGCCTTCTCGGCACTGTTCGATGACAGCGACGAGTCGAGAACCTCCGCGAAGCAAAGCGCTCCGACAGAGGCCGCGGCCGTGACGATCAAGAGCACGAGCATTGCGCGCGCCGCGGCCAGTCTCCGGATCGCGAGGTAGATCGCATCGGAGCGTGCCGAACGCCCGCGCAGGGCCTGCCGCAGACCGCGCGTTCCGAGTCCGGCGAGGCCGGCAGCGAGGAGAAGCGGAAGGAGCAGGACGACCAATCGGGGGTGCGAGCCGATCGCCTCGTCGGCGACGAGGCCCCCTCCCTGTTGGATCGCCGCGAAGTCGATGCCAGCCGCGATGAGCACCGGCAGTTCCCACGGGAGCCGCGAGACCCGGAAACCGGATCTCGCCCGCGCGGCCGTCGGACCGCGTGCTGCGCACGCGCCGACCGCCACCGCGACGACTGATCCGAGAGCGGCGAGGACCGTCGCCGCGAGCGCAGCAGCCAGCACGCCGCTGTCGATCGTTCCGTCTGGTGTGAACGTCAGCGCGAGGGTGACCGCGATCCCGAAGCCAATCGCTGCGCCGAGCAGCGCCGGCAGCAACGCCTCGATTCCCGCGCGTACGGCGAACGTCGAACGGGCCTCGCCCGCCACCACCGAGAGCCGCGCCTCCGGCGCGCGACGACGGACGCCGAAGGCCCCGGCGATGAAGGCAGCGCCGACTGCGATCAACGCTGCAAATCCCCCCAGCAGCGAGATCACCGGCGTCAGCGCCCCCACGCTCCGCTCGGCGAGCGCGACCGCCGCCTCGAGCGAGCTCGTGACACTGCATCGGTAGGGCCGCTCACAGCCGAGCGCGGCAGCGAGCCGCGTCGGGCCGTTGAGGCTGCGGCGAATCTCTGCGAACCGGCGGGCGGCCTCCTTCGCCCGTGCAGGTGTCATCGCCCGCGCGCGGACGGGGAACTCAAAGGTGCTCGCGAGCTCGTCACCGCCGACGGCGTGCGCGATGCGATACAGCTCGGCTTGCTGCACGAGGAGAAAGGTCGGCAACGGCGAGGCGTCGGCACTGACCGGCCGAATGCGCGCTGTGAAGTCGACCCAGTAAGGATTGTCGCGGTCAGCGTCGAGCGACCGGTACACCGCACTCACCGGCAGGTGAATGCTCTTCGCATTGACGCCAGGTAGCGCGGGCGAGACCAGTGTAATCGCCTGGCCGGCGCGAATGCGGGCGAGCCGGGCCACCGGCGCCGCCACCCAGGCATGGCCGCCCTCGCCGGAGACGCGCGTGACGTGATCGGTGGCAGCCGTCCGAGCCATCGGGATGACGAGAAGCTGATTGGCCCCTTCGAGGGCGGCACCGCCGACCTGGGCGACGCCGGTTGTGGTCATGATCGGGCGGCCGACGAAAGGCAGTGCGCGCGCCAACTGTCGCGCCGCAGCTCGACGCGCTCGATCCGAGCCGCGCAGATCCCCCCGATCGCGGTGAAGCTGCGTCTCGATCGTGAGTCCGGCGCCGAGCGGCGTCAGCTCGTCGATCCTGCTCTTGAGCGCCTCGCTCTCTACGCCCGCGCGCAGCAGGGGCACGGATGCGCCCGCGACCGCGACCAGCATCGACGCCGTGACGACGGCGAACAGGACAGTCCGATGCCGCAGCAGAGCAAGCGGCGCCTTCGCCCAGAGAGCGCGCGGCATAGGCGAACCGTACGCGCCCGGCGAGCAGGCCGAGGCTGACTATCCTCCCGCGCCATGGACGAGGCGGTTCGCTCATCGAGCTCGTAAGCCACGCAGCGTTCGCGCGGCTGCATCCCACCGGCCCGCATCCGGAGGCCCAGGCGCGGATCACCGTGCTGCACGAGCGCTTTCCCTTCGTCGAGTGCGCCCCAGCCGACGACGCTGACGTCCTCCGCTGCCACACACCGGAGCTGATCGAGCGTGTGCGCACCACGCGAGGTTCGATCGATCCGGACACGGTCTGCACGGAGACGTCGTTCGAGGCGGCGCTGCTTGCGGCCGGCGCTGCAATCGAGGCGGTGCGCCGGAACGGGTTTGCACTGGCGCGCCCGCCGGGCCATCACGCGGAGCGCGCACGAGCGATGGGCTTTTGCCTCTTCGATTCGATCGCGATCGCCGCGCGCTGGGCGCAGGCGGAGCTCGGCATCGGACGCGTCGCGATCGTCGACTGGGACGTGCATCACGGAAACGGCACGCAGGACATCGTCGGTGACGATCCGTCGATCATGTTCGCCTCGCTGCATCAATGGCCGTTCTATCCCGGCAGTGGCGGACCGTACGAGCAGGGAGAGACGCTCGTGAACATGCCGCTCGCCGCAGGCACCGACGATGCCGCGTACTTCGACGCATTCTCGACAGTCGAGCGCGCGGTGCGCCGCTTCGACCCGGAGCTCGTAATCGTCTCGGCGGGCTTCGACGCGCACATCGACGACCCGCTCGCAGACCTAGAGCTCTCCGCGCACGCGTTCAGCGAGCTCGCCCGGCGCGCGTCGCAACTCGCCCCGCGGGTCGCCGCCGTGTTGGAGGGCGGCTACAACCTGGAGACGCTGCCCGCGCTGGTCGAGGCGGCGCTCACCGGCTTCGGCCCCTAGACGCGCAAACGGCCGGCCCGGGGGATCACCCGCGGAGCTTCTCGAGTGCGTCGCGACGGGAGGAGACGCCGAGCTTTGAGAGCAGGCTCTTGACGTGGGAGCGCACGGTGTGCTCCGAAATGAAGAGCCGCTGTGCGATCTCGTCCGTGCCGAGATGGCGGTCAAGCAGGAGCAACACCTCGAGCTCGCGTGCCGAGACGGCGCGGGCGACCGACTCCGGCACCGTCGTGCGGCCCCCTCCTTCCCGCACCTGGTCGAGCAGGCGGCGCGCCACGGCACCGGAGAGAGCCGCCTCGCCCTGGGCGACACCGCGGAGGAACGCAACGATCCGCTCGGGCGGCTCGCTCTTCAAGAGGTAGCCGGCGGCGCCGCCGCGGATCGCGCCCAGGAGGTTGCCTTCGTCCTCCGATGCTGTCAGGACGACGATCTCGGCGTCGGGAGCGGCTGCGCGAACGAGCGGGAGAGCGGCGAGACCATCCAGCTCGGGCATCGACAGGTCGAGCAGGATCAGGTCGGGCAGCAGCTCAGCAGCCGACGCGATCGCCTCCGCACCGCTTCCCGCCTGGCCGACGACCTCGAAGCCGTTCTGAGCGAGGAGGCCTGCGAGGGCATCGCGGGTCAAAGGGTGGTCGTCGACGATCAGGATGCGCTCGGTCATGCGTTCGCTCGATTCTGCCGATAACCACGGCGGTGCATCACGAGCGCTACGAGGAGTTTCTCTGGGGGCAGGTCTTGCTGATCGGTCTGCTCGGGGCGTCGCTTGCCTTTTTCCTGACCTACCCCGCGTTTCGAACCTCGTACCACCTGCCCGAGCTGAAGCTCGTCCTCACCACGATCTTCATGATCGCCGGTGGGCTCGTCGTGGTGCTGAGCGCCACCCGTTTTCGCGTCGAGGGACGCCGGTTCGACCTGTTTCTCTGCTGCGGCTTCTTCCTCAACTCGGTCTCGTTTCTCGCGTTCTCGGTGATCCCAACTGTTGCTGAAGGGACGCCTCGCCGCATCGAGCTCTGGGCTGCGATCGGCGGGCGGATGCTCGGCTGGGGCCTGATCGCAGCCGCGCCGTTCGTGCGCGGCAGGATTACGGACCGACGCTTCGTGCTCGGCAACGGGCTGCTCGGCAGTGTCGCCGCGCTGAGCGTCGTCTGGGGTCTCTCGAGCTCACTCGGCGGTTCGCTGCCGAACCTCGACCCGGCGCACAACTCCTCGGTTCCCGCTGCGTTGAACGGTGCGCTCGCCGTCGGGGCGCTGCTGCACTTGCTAGCCGTCGTCGGGTTCAGCAACCGGTTCCGCTTGCAGGGGGAGGATCTCGACTACTGGCTCGCTCTCGGTGCGTCGCTGATGCTCTTCTCGTCGCTCCATTTCATGTTCACGCCGCTCATGGGTCCCGGCGATGTCTCGCAGGGCGACTTCCTGGGCGTGCTCGCCTACGGCGTGCTGCTCGTCGGCGTGTGGCGGGCAATCCGCAACTCGGAGTTCGGACGCGCGGTGGCAGAAGAGCGCGGACGCGTCGCCCGCGAGATCCACGACGGCCTCTCGCAGTACCTCTTCGCTGTGTCGACGCACGCGGCGATGCTCGAGGCGGGCGCCGATCCGGCGGTGACGATCCCGCGCATCAAAGAGGCGGCCCTCCTCGCGCAGCAAGAGGCGCGTTACGCGATTCTCGCGCTGTCGTCTGCGTCCGGCCGCGCGCCGTTCGACGCGGCGCTGCGCCGCTACGTCGACGTCTTGACGGCCGACGGTGCGCTCGAGGTCGAGTTGACAATCGACACGGCGATCACGCTCGGTCCCGATGAACAGATCGAGCTCTTCAAGATCGTCCAGGAAGGCCTCGCGAACGCGCGCAAGCACGCGGGCGCCGGACGTGCGTGGGTCGAGATCGGCGAGCGGCTCGGCGATCGCTTCGTCTCGTTGCGCGACGACGGTGCCGGCTTCGAGCTCGAGGAGGATGCAGCCGGCCAGGGCCTCAGCAACATGCGTGAGCGCGCGGCGGCGATCGGCGGAGCGTTCTCGCTCCGTTCGACGCCCGGTGTCGGCACCGCGCTCGAGGTCGTCCTGCGCCCCTGACTAGAGTTCGAACGGGGGAAGCCACCGAGAGGGATGAGCAATTGCCCACCGTGAACGCACCTACCGTTCAGCTGCTCGCGTGGATAGCGGAGCGATCGCGCAGCTACGGCGAGACGCTCGAGGCCTGGCAGACCTCCTGCCCCAGACTGGCTCTGTGGGAAGACGCGCTGGCTGACGACCTCGTCCGCATCGACCGTGGCTGCGTGCTGTTGACGGCGACAGGCAAAGAACTCCTCACGACCCTGCCTCGCCAACCGTGAGTGGGATTTGCGAGGGCGCTGGCAAGCTCGGGCAGAGATGCGCTGCGGTTCGCGCTCTACCTCATGCCGTAGCGTCGCGAGGGCGTTCGCCTGGGCGGGGATACTCAATCCAGGACGAAATCGGATCTCCGTAGAAAAAGCCCCGTTTCCAGGGCTTTTTCCGTAGCAGGCCTATAAGCCGGATTCTGTCGAGGATGACCATCCCTCTTGGCAGCTACCCAGGCCCTCGGCGGGCAGCCTGATGTCGGGCCCTGTTCGCCTTGCACCGGACGGGGTTTGGCTAGCCACCGCGTCGCCGCGGCGCTGGTGGGCTCTTACCCCACCTTTTCACCCTTACCGCCACCGATCTTCAGAGGGGTCCCCGGAGATGCATCGGGGCGGCGGTTTCTTTTCTGTTCCACTTTCCGTCGGCTTTCGCCCCCTGGCTCACGCCAGCGTCCTGCCCTGTGGTGTCCGGACTTTCCTCGAACGGCTACCGAAGCAGTCGTCCGCGGTCACCCAGCCTGCAGCGTTGATTCTAGCCCGGATTCGATGGCGCTCTGATCGCCCACCTGGCTCCCGCATTCAGGACAGAACACCCCGTTGCCACGCGCATGCATCACGAACTCCCCGCAGAGCAGGCACTCGAGTGAGGCGCCGCGGAGCAGCGCCGCGAGCTCCTGGTCGAGCGTGCGGTTGAACGATGCGACATTCATCTCAACGGCTCCATCAAAGCTCGCGGAAGACCCCCACGACGCGACCGAGGATTTGGACGTGCGCCGAGAAGATCGGCTCCATGCTCGAGTTCTCGGGCTGCAGCCTGATCCGATGCTGCTCCTTGTAGAACGTCTTGACGGTCGCCTCGTCCGCCGACTCGTCGTCTCCGGTGAGCGCAACAACGATCTCGCCGTTTCGCGCGTCTTGCTGGCGCTGCACGATCACGAGGTCGCCGTCGAGGATCCCCGCCTCGATCATCGACTCGCCCTTGACACGGAGCAGGAAGTCACCCTTCGTCGACGCAGGCATCGTCAGGTACCCCTCGATGTTCTGCTCTGCGAGCAGCGGACCACCGGCGGCGATCTCACCGAGGAGTGGCAGCCGAGCGACGTCGCGCTGGTCGTCCGACTGCGGCGCAGGCTCGCGGCGCTCGCGGCCGATCAGTTCGAGCGCTCGTGGCTTCGTCGGGTCGCGGCGGAGCAGCCCCGCGCGCTCGAGGTTCGCGAGGTGGGCGTGCACTGTCGAGGGCGAGGCGAGCCCGACCTGTTCGCCGATCTCGCGCACCGTCGGCGGGTAACCGTGTTGGTCGACGTACTCGACGAGGTAGTTCCAGATCTCCTGCTGGCGGGCGGTGAGCACTGGGCTCCTCCCAAAGGTTGTTTGCCGAAAGGCCGTTTTGCGGGGACGAACGTGTGTTCGCCGTGAAGAGTAGAGATTCCTGCGGATGACGTCAATGGCCCTGCCGCCGCATCGACGATCGCCACTCTCGAAGGGGCTGTCTCAGCGGGGGCCGGCGCGCCTACCGACCACGGCAGCATCCGGATGTCGCCACCAGCCGAGGCTTGCCTGCCAGCCCGCGAGCCTCGGGCGGTGCTCGAGCTCGTACGTCTCATCGATCGCCCGTCGAACGAGCGTTGCGAGCGACAGACCTGTTCGGACGCGTTCGGCATGCAGGAAGTCATATTGCTCGTCGGTGAGGAACACCTGTGTACGCCTGCGCATATGCGCAGGTGTACACCTGCGTCGGTCACCGGTGGGTGTCCGAAGTGCGCCGGAACAGAAAAAAGCCGTCCCGAGCTCGGGACGGCTTGATGCGCTGGAGAGGACTTGAACCTCCACGGCCTTGCGGCCACTAGGCCCTCAACCTAGCGCGTCTACCAATTCCGCCACCAGCGCGTGAGAGCGCGCGTAGTGTAGCCACCGAGTCCCGCGGCGGCAGGTGACGGTCATGTGCGCGCCTACCGGCGCCTGAACCGCTCGGCTCGGATCAGTCGATCGGTGTGAGCTCGCGCTCGAGCGTCTCGCGCTCGGCTTCGAGCCACGGCGGCAGCGACAGGCCTTTTCCGAGCGACGCGCGCGGCTCGTCGACCAGGAAGCCCGGCTCGTCCGTTGCGATTTCGACCAGCACGCCGTCCGGCATCCGGAAGTAGACGGATTTGAAGTACTTCCGGTCCTGGAGATCCGTGGGGCGGAGCCCCATCTCCGTCAGGTGCTCGAGCCAGCTCCCCAGGGCGTCGTCGTCGGCAGCGCGGAAGGCGATGTGGTGTGCAGTACCGGGGCCAACCAGCGCGGCCTCCTCGACCGGTTCGGCGAAGCGCAGCGGCCCGTCCTCGGCAAAGAGCCCGGCGTAGAGATCCGCGTTCCCGATCACGACCACGTCACGCAGACGCAGCACGTCACCCGGATACAGCCGGAGCTTGAGTCCGTCGGGGTCGTCGGCCTCTGAGTCGACCTGCACCGCCGGTGTCTCGATCCCGATCGACTCGAGCGTCCCGCGCCCGAGCCGGCCTTGGTCGGCCCGCGGCCACTCGAAGAAGGTGAGCAGCGAGCCCGGGCTGCCGAGCTCGTCGCCGAAATAGAGGTGGTAGCTGTGCGGGTCGTCGAAGTTGACCGTCTTCTTGACCAGTGAGAACCCGACCTCGTCGCGATAGAAATCGAGCGTTCGCTGCGCCTCGGCGCAAACACAGGTCACGTGGTGCAGGGCCGCCAGTTGCATAGGCGGGGAGTGTAGGGCTAACCGCCGCGCGACTACTGCAGCAAGCGGAAGAGCAAGACGGTGTTGAGGAAGAAGAGAACAGCAACGAGGATCGTCACGCGCGTCAGGTTCCGCTCGACGATGTGCGTGCCGCCCTGCGACTGGGGCGTGAAGCCCATTCCGGCAAGACCTGTGTCGCGACCCGAATGCATCAGGATCAATCCGACGAGGGAAGCCGCGAGCAGCACGTGGATGACAGAAAAGACCGGGAGCATCGAAGCGGAAGGGTAGCTAAGCCGCCGCCGCGTCGATGATCGCCCTGATGAGGTCGCTCGCAATCTGATCTTTCGTCACGTATCCGGCCGCACCGGCGGCCCGCGCGCGCGCGATGTCCTGGGTGGCAGCCGACCCGGTCAGCACGATCACGCGCGTCTTTGGCAGCTCGTCGGTGATCGCCTGCGTCGCGTCGATCCCGTCCATCACCGGCATGGCGATGTCCATCAGGACGATGTCGGGCCGGTGCTCGCGCGTCAGCTCGACGCCGGCCCGGCCGTTCGCGGCGCGGCCGACGACGGCGATCCGCCCGTCGGAGGACAGGATTGCCTCGAGCGCCTCCGCGAACAGGCGCTGATCGTCCACGATCAGGACGCTGACCTGCTCAGACCCCATGCCCCAGTAGCTTATGCACACGATGGAAACCGACGAGGCTCGCGCCAAGATCCACGATCTGCTGCTCACCGGCGACAACCGGCTCAAACAGGACGTTTCCGCCGAGAAGATCCGGCAGAGCTACGAGCAGGCACTCGCCGTAGCGCGCGAGCACGGGCTCGAGGAATCGGTGCTGCCGCTGATCGAGATCAGGCTCGCGGATCTTGAACGGCTCGCTGGAGGATCTCCTCCACCCGACCCACCTGCAGCCTGACGTCGTGCTTCGCGGCAGCGGCGCGTGCCGCCTCGTTCGGCGCCGGCATCGCAGCAGCCGTCGCGAGCGCACGTGATAGCTCCCCAATGTCGAGCGGGTCGACCAGGAGGCCCGCCTCCGGGGTCACGAACTCGGGCGGGCCGCCGATGCGGCTCGCGACCACTGTTCGCGCGCAGGCCATCCCCTCGAGCAGCGCCTGACCGAACGGCTCGATCAGCGCCGGGCCGCAGACAACATCGGCGGCGCTCAACCAGCCGGAAACCTCGTCGTGGGGCACACGGCCAACGACACGGACACCCGGGCGAGGCTCGAGCTCTGCGCGCAGCGGTCCGTCGCCCACGAAGGTCAGCGATCCTCGACCAAGCTGGGCGAACGCATTTGCTAGCCGCACGACGTTCTTCCGCTCCGTCAGCGACCCGACGTGGACGAACGCCGGGTGCTCGAGCTCTGCCGCCGGCGCGACCGCCGCGAACCGTTCGAGGTCGACGCCCGAGTCGACGACTTCGGTCTTCCCGCGCGCCTCGGGGACACGTTCCTCAAGCTCACGGCGGAGGTACTCGGAAACTGCGATCACCGTCGAAGCCTTGCGAACCACACGTCGAGTCAATCGCGCGACGCCGGGCATCGTGCCGACGTTCCGAACGTCTCGGCCGTGCGCCGTCACCACGAGCGGCGCGTCGACCTGCGCCGCGAACAGTCCCGCCGGCACGAGGAAGTGCGCCCACACGACGTCGGGGCGAGAAGCCGCGCGAACACGTCGACGCAGTTCGAGAAACCGCAACTTGCCACCGGAGCGACGGTCGAGTACCGCAAGCTCGACTTCGTGCCCGCGCTCGCGGAGCACCCGCTCCTGCTGCGCGACGAACGAGCCGAGGTCGGGATCGTCGGGGCCCGGGTACATCTGCGAGACGAGGAGAATGCGCATCGGTGGTCAGGCGGCTCGGCCGACGAGGCGCATCGCGCTCTTCCTGGTGCGCCGCGCCACGGTCGGGTCGACCGCGAGCAGCAACAGGTCCGCGATCAGGTTCAAGAGGATGATCGAGGCCGCGGCGACGAGCGTCACGGCGAGGATCACCGGCAGGTCGTAGCCCTGCTGGCCCGCCAGAGCGCGAATCGTCGTGCGCCCAAGACCGGGCAGGCCGAACACCGTCTCGATGTACATGGCGATCCCGATCGCCATCCCGGCATCCATCGCCGTCATCGTCACGATCGGCGCGATCGCGTTGCGCAGCGCGTGCGCGCGGATCACGCGAAACTCCGATGCGCCCTTCGCACGCGCGGTACGCACCCAGGGCTCGTCGAGCACCTCGAGCATGCGCGAGCGGACAATGCGCATGTAGAGCGCGACGAAGAACAGTGCGAAGGTGATCCAGGGCAGAACGAGATGCCACGCCCAGTGGCCGACGCCGCCACACGGCAGCGGCGCGCCGGTCGGCGCAAACCTGCGGACGGCTTCGACCGAAGCAGCTGACGGCTTCGAGACGGTGCAGTAGCCCGAGGCCGGCAGCAGATGCCAGCGATTTCCGACGAAGAGCTGAAGCAGGAGCCCGACTACGAGGGGATGCGTCGAGATCGCGGCAACCGAAAGCCCGAGCGACAGACGATCGATGATCGACCGCGGTCGAGTCGCTGCAGACGTCCCGAGCGGCACCGCGATCAACAAGAGCAGCACGAACCCGCCGAGCACGAGCGAGCCCGTGACGAGCAGCGCGCTCCAGACCATGTGGCCGACAGGCGCTCCCTGAGGTTGACGGCTCGGGAACCCGAAGCTGATCGTTGCCCACGAAATGCCGAGGTCGCCGTGCACGGCGCGCCAGACGAAGTGCCCGTACTGCACGAGGACCGGTCGGTCGGTACCGAGCTGATGGTGTGCATGCGCGATTTCAGCAGGGGACGCGTGCTGGATGTCGAGCAGGAAGCCGGCCGGGTCGGCCGGCACTTTCAGGTAGATCGCGAACGTGATCACCGAGAGCACCCAGAGGAGAACCACGGCGACACTCGCCCTGCGAATCACATATCCGACCACTAGCGCACGCTCCGCGGGTCGGTGGCCTCGCGCAGACCCTCGCCGAACTGGTTGAGCGAAAAGACGGTCAGGAAGATCGCGATCGACGGACACAGGGTCAGCCAGGGCTGTGTGGTCGCGGGGTTGTAGGGGCTCGGGTTGAGGATCGACCCCCAGGTCTGCGCAAGCAGGCTGCCCCAGCTCGCCGTCGGCAGCTTGATCCCGGCCTGCAGGAACGTGACACCCACCTCGATCATGATGTTCGTCGCAACAAGCAGCGTCCCGTAGGCGAGCAGCGGTGGCAGGAGATGGGGCAGCAAATGTGTGCGCAGGATCCGTGAGTCGCGCGCGCCGACCATCTGGGCCGCCTCGACGAACTCGCGCCCCCGCAGTGACTGCACCTGGCCGCGCACGATCCGTGCCGGGTAGAACCACGTGAACGCACCGATGATCACGATCAGCTGAAAGACGCCCTGGTTGAGCAGCCCGCCGAACGTCCAGCGGGTGATCCCGTAGTTGAAGAGGCTGCCGACCATCACGAGAAAAAGCAGCAGCGGAAACGCCATCACGAGATCGGTGAACCGCGAGATCACCGCGTCGATGATCCCGCCGAAGTAGCCGGCGAGCGACCCGAGCACAACGCCGATCAAAAGCGCGACCAGGGCCGCGCCGCCCGCCACCTCCAGCGACACACGCCCGCCGTACAGGACGCGCAAGAACTCGTCACGGCCGAGCTGGCTGTCAGCGCCGAGCAGCAGCAGCGTCTTGCCCGTGCCCTTGGGCGGCGGCGAGTGGTGAAACGCAAACGGATTCGTGTCAGCCGTCTCATGCGTGTCCCACGTAACCGTGAACGGGCCGGCGGGCCGCAAACCGACGCTCACCGCATACGGAAAGAACTCGTTCGGCCCGTGCCCGACGAGCTTGGCATAGAGCGGCGCACCCGGCCCGACAGCGAAAACGAGGAGCACGAGGAAGATGCCGCAGCCAAGCGCCACCCGGTCACGCTTGAGGCGCCGCCAGGCAAGACCCCACTGCCACTGCGGGCGCGGAGCGCCGAGGTCTTCCGCATCGAACCGCGGGACGCGCAGTGGGTTCGCAACCGCCACGCCCCGAGCCTAGTCACCGTGCCCGGTCGCCGTGCTCAGTCGCCCCGCGCGACGCGGTCGTGCTCCCCCCACTCCTCGCGGAGGACGCCACAGATCTCGCCGACCGTGCAGCGCGCGCGGAGCGCGTCGCGCATCGGATAGAGCAGGTTCCCCGTGCCGCGTGCGGTGTCGCGCACACGTCCGAGGCGCGCGGCGGCGTCCTCGGCGTTGCGCGTGGCACGGAGGTTCGCCGTTCGCTCGAGCTGGCGCTTCTCTGCCTGTGGATCGATCGTCTGCAGCTCGATCTGCGTCTCCGACTCGGCGACGAATCTATTGACGCCCACGATCACGCGCTCACCCGACTCCACCTGCTGCTGCCACGCATAGGCCGCGTTCTCGATCTCGCCCTGGACGAAGTTCTGCTCGACCGCCTGCACTGCGCCGCCGAGTTGATCGACATGTTCGATCAAGTCCCACGCGCGCGCCTCGAGCTCATCGGTCAGCGCCTCGATGTAGTAGGAGCCGCCGAGCGGGTCTGCCGTGTCGATCGTGCCCGCCTCGTTCTGCAGGATCTGCTGCGAGCGGAGCGCGATCGTCGCGGCGTGCTCGGTCGGCAGTGCGAGCGCCTCGTCGTAGGAGTTCGTATGCAGCGATTGGGCGCCGCCGCACACTGCCGAGAGAGCCTGGATCGCGACTCGGACGATGTTGTTCTCCGGCTGTTGAGCGGTCAGCGTCGAGCCGCCCGTCTGCGCGTGGAAGCGCAGCGCGATCGCCTTCGAGTTTGTTGCGCCGAACCGCTCACGCATGACGCGTGCCCAGAGACGGCGCGCGGCGCGGAACTTCGCAACCTCCTGGAAGAAATCGTTGTGCGCGTTGAAGAAGAACGACAGGCGTGCGCCGAAGTCGTCCGGCGACAGGCCCGCTTCGACCGCCGATGCGCAGTAGGCAATGCCGTTCGAGATCGTGAAAGCGAGCTCCTGCACCGCGGTCGATCCGGCCTCGCGGATGTGGTAGCCAGAGATCGAGATCGTGTTCCACGACGGAATCCGCTCGGCGCAGTAGGCGAAGAGATCGGTCGTCAATCGCATCGAGGGGCGCGGCGGGAAGATGTAGTTGCCGCGGGCGATGTACTCCTTGAGGATGTCGTTCTGCACCGTCCCGCGCAGTGCAGTGCTCTGTACGCCCTGCTCCTCGGCGACCAGCTCGTAGAGGAGCAGGAGGATCGAGGCGGGTGCGTTGATCGTCATCGACGTCGAAACGTCACCGAGCGGAATACCGCCGAGCAGGATCTCCATGTCAGCGATCGAGTCGATAGCGACCCCGGTGCGCCCGACCTCGCCGAGTGCATGTGGGTCGTCGGAGTCGTAGCCGAGCTGCGTCGGGAGATCGAAGGCGATCGAGAGGCCCGTCTGTCCGCGCTCGAGCAGGTAGCGGTAGCGGGCATTCGACTCCTCGGCCGAGGCAAAGCCTGCGTACTGCCGCATCGTCCAGGGCCGGCCGCGGTACATGTCGGCGTACGGCCCGCGGGTGTACGGAAACTCGCCCGGAAGCTCCACGGGCATCGGCGCGTCCTCGGCCGTGTAGACGGGCTTGATCTCGATGCCCGACTCCGTATCTCGGCGGTCGGTGGCAGCCACGGCTCTAGGCTACTCGCCATGTCGGTGACGGTGAGGTTGTTCGCAGGGCTGCGCGAGCGCGCCGGGTGGTCGAATCGCGCCGTCGAGGCCGCGACTGTCGCCGAGGTCTGGGCTGCGCTCGATCTGGGTGCTGAGCCTGCGGGCCTCCTCTATGCCGTCAACAAGGAGTACGCGACACGGGACCGAACGCTCTGCGACGGCGATGAGGTCGCAGTGATCCCGCCGGTCTCCGGCGGAGCCTTCCTGCTCAGCGATCAGCCCCTTTCCCTCGATCGCGTCGTCGACGAGGTGCGCGACGAGCGCGCGGGCGCGATTGCGACGTTTACCGGAACGACCCGGATCCAGTCGAGGGGCCGCGAGGTGCAGCATCTCGACTACGAGGCGTACGAGGGAATGGCCGAGCAGGTGATGGCAGAGATCGCCGGCGCCCTGTCTGCCCGCTACGAGCTCTGCGCGATCGCGATCCACCATCGCGTCGGGCGGGTCGGGATCGGGGACACCTCCGTCGTGATCGCCGTTTCCGCACCCCACCGCCAGGACGCGCTTGCCGCCTGCAAGGACGCGATCGACGAACTGAAGAGCCGAGTCCCACTCTGGAAGAAGGAGGTCTACGCGGGCGGCGAAGAATGGATTGGGCAAGGCTCATGAGCGAATACCGCGACTACGACCCGATCCAGCCGCAAGGCACGAACTGGCGTGCCGGCCTCAAGCGCCTGTTCGGGCCGCTGATCGCCGGCGCGATCGCACTCGCAAAGTTCTCGTTCATCCTCGTCAAAGCCGGCAGCATCTTCATTGCCGTCGGCGCGTACGCCCTCATCTGGGGCTGGAAGTTCGGCGTCGGAATCGTGCTGCTGATCCTGCTCCACGAGTTCGGGCACTACCTCGAGGCAAAGCGCGAAGGGCTGAGCCCGAAGCTGCCGGTGTTCATCCCGTTCCTCGGTGCCTACGTGCAGTACACCCGAGGGAATCCGTGGCAGACCGTGCGCGTTGCGATCGCCGGCCCGATCTTCGGCGGCCTGGCCGCGCTCGTGTGTTACGTGATCGGGCGCACGCAGGGCTCCGACCTTCTGCTCGCGCTCGCCTATTTCGGGTTTTTCCTGAACCTTTTCAACCTCGTGCCGTTCGGGATCTTCGACGGCGGCGCGGTATGGCGCTCTGCGCGCTGGCTCCGCCTTGGCGGTGGCGGTGCCAAGGCGACGATCGCCTACATTCTCTACTTCGGCACAGCGCTCGCGCTGATCGTCGGAATGATCGCGGCGCACGTGCCTCAGCATCGCCTGTGACCGACGACAGGAAGATCCTCGACCAGGGGACGTCGGACATCGACGAGTCGATCGCGAAGATCGCCGCCGAGTTGCGCGCAGGGTTCGAGAAGGTCGCTGAGATCCGGCACCCAGCCGTCACCCTCTTCGGGTCGGCACGCGTGCAGGAGGACAGCAACCCCTACGTCTCGGCGCGCGAGGTCGGCCGCATGTTCGGGCAGGCGGGTTGGTCGGTGATCACGGGCGGTGGCGCCGGCGTGATGGAAGGCGCGAACCGAGGCGCGCAGGAGGGCGGCGGTCAGTCGATCGGATTCAACATCGAACTGCCGCACGAGCAGGGCGCCAACCCCTATCTCGACATCGAGCACACGTTCGATCACTTCTATGCGCGCAAGGTGTGCTTCGTGCGCCCGGCTGAGGGCTTCGTCATCTTCCCGGGCGGCTTCGGCACGCTGGACGAGCTCTACGAATCGCTGACGCTGATCCAGACCGGCAAGATCCGGCAATTCCCGGTCGTCCTGTTCGACTCGGACTACTGGGGCGAGATGATCGACTGGATCAAGGGTGAACTGCTCGCCGACGGGATGATCTCCCCGAGCGACCTCGAACTGCTGCACGTCACCGACGACACGGAGGAGGCCGTCGCGATGGTGCTCGACCACTACGCACGCCGCTGCGCCGAATCACCAGACTCCTCGACGTAGCGGGACCGCAGTCACCGGCGAAGCGACGCAGGACGGCCGTGCCGCACCGGCGTGGTCGCGACCCCGGCCAACCGCCCCGCCTCCACGCCTGCCTGCGGCCAGCCGGCGAAACCGTAAACCTCTCGACGGGGAACCGTGGACACCGGGAAGCGAATTCACACAATCACCGCACCCACGTCACGGTCCAGATGCGGTGGCTGCCGCCGGGCATGTCGCGTTCGGACGCGGCCGGAGGGGACGAGCGAGCGTTACGTGAACGTCACGAACGTCACACGGACGCCGAACACGGCGACGTCACCGTAAACCGGCGACGGACGGTCAGATGCTCGACGGCAGCACAATGTAGGGGCCGGGCGGTGTTTTGCCGGGGCCGTAGACCGTGGTCGGGCTGTCCGGGATGTAGCGCGAGCGGAAGACGTCGCCGAGCAGCTTCTTGCCGTGCGCGTCGTAGACCGTGCGGTCGACGGTGACGTCGAAGCCCTTCTCGCCGGTGCCTGCGACGACCTTCACCGATCCGCGCGGTGCGCTCGGGTCGACGGCGTAGTTCATCGACGGGCCCCTCCAGTTCGTCTCTGCGCTCGTGTGCGAGACGACGCGACGGCCCTCGGTGGTGCCGAAGAAGCTGAACGTGAGCGTCGAGTCGGTGTACGAGGTCTTGATCAGAAGCCCGTGCTTCATGTCGTTGCGAAACTTGAAGTCGGGCCCGCCCCACGAGACGGTCGCATCGCGGCCGACCGGATAGTGCGCGAGGTAGAGGTTGTGGTTCGTGCGCTCGACTATCGGCAGACCGAGCTCGAACGCGTCGTTGAAGAGCGTCGTCGCGGTCTGGCAGACACCGCCGCCGATCGACGGCAGGACGAGCGAGCCGATGATCATCTGACCTTCAAGGAAGCCGCGCGCCGAGGTGCGCTCGCCGACGACGTCGTTGAACGAGAACACCTGCCCAGGCTCGATCACGGTGCCGTCGATGAAGTCGGCCATCAGGTGCACGTTGTGGATCCGGTTCGACGACGACTCACCCATCAGCGTCGTAAAGGAAACGAGCTTCCTGCGGATGCCGAGTGCGTTTGCCTTCGCGGTCGAACGCTCGGCATCGTGGGTGCCCAACTCGATCCGCGCAACGTGGTTGCCGTGCGCGGCGGCGGTCACCGCGCCGGTGAGCTCCAGTGGATCGACATCGCGGCCGGGCCGTGACGGCACGACGCGGACGAACTCGCCGGAAACGGCGAACTGTGCGTTGTGGGCACGCTGGATCCAGCGCCCGAGACGTGGACGCACCGCAAGCGTGAGCGCTGCCGGATCGAAGCCGACGGCGAAACGGTGCGCGCGCGCGCGGATCCGCAACGCGTGCGAGAGCTGCACCGGCGTCAGCGCGCCGAGGTGTGCCCCGCGGTAGGTGATCGTGACCGGGTGTGCGAGCAGCAGCTCCGCCGTCGAGCCCGCGCTGCGAGCTGCGGGATCGAGGATCGTGGGTCGAACGGCGACGAACGGCGCGTCGACGACCTCGGCATCGCCGGCGAGACGCCCGACGAGCGAGGCAGAGTCGAGCTCGCGTCCTATCTGCGCCAGCGTGACACTCACGCGCGTGCCGTGCACTACGACCGTCGCGGAGACTGCCGGCCGGCCGGCGCGCGCGATCTGCTGCAGGACGTCGGCGGCGCTCCCGGCGCGCGCGACGACAGGCGACACATCGACCCGCTCGGGAACCACCAGGGAGACGGTCGATCCGGCGGCGAGCGCGCGTTTGGCGGTCGCCTGAGCGTTGACGACGACGAGCCAGCCTCGGGGCACGTGGTAGGAGTGGCCGCCGGCGCGGATCGTCACCGGCTTGGCCGCCCAGCCGCGAATCGCCGACCGGATCTCGTCGCCGGACTTGCCGCCGACGTCGATTCCGAGCACGCGGACCCCCGGCTTCGCCGCGCCGCGGTAGGCAATACCGCGGGCGACGGCCGCGCCGACCGCAGCGAGCATGACCAGGGCGAACAAGACGAGAATGGCGCGCTTCACCCGAACAGTGAAGCAGCGACCCCGGAGGGTCGCTCGTGCGGCCGGACCTTCCGTATCCTCAAAGGAATGGAGCTGCGCGACCTGCCATCCGTCGACGAGCTGGCGAAGGCGGCAGACGATCCGCTGGCCGTTGACGCCGCACGGATCGTCGTCGCACGGGCCCGCGAGGAGATTCGCGCCGGTCTCGAGCCCGGCGACCTGCAAGCGCGGCTGAACGAGGAGCTGCTCCGGTCGCGGCGCCCCACCCTGCGCCACGTCCTGAACGGGACGGGTGTGATCGTGCACACGAACCTCGGTCGCGCGCCGCTACCGGCGGCCGCGATCGAGCGCGCGCTCGAGGTCGGCGGCGGCTACTCCAATCTCGAGTACGACCTCGCTGAGGGCGCGCGCGGATCACGGCAGGATCACGTCGCGTCGATCCTGCGCAGGCTGACCGGCGCGGAAGCCGCGATCGTCGTCAACAACAACGCCGCCGCGATGCTGCTCGCGCTCGCGGCGCTCGCCGAAGGGCGAGAGGTGATCGTCTCGCGAGGCGAGCTGATCGAGATCGGCGACGGGTTCCGCATCCCCGACGTACTGGCACGCTCGGGCGCACGGCTCGTCGAGGTCGGGACGACGAACCGGACGCGTGCGGCCGACTACGCCCGGGCGGCGGGGCCCGACACCGCGCTGCTGCTGCGGGTGCACCAGTCGAACTTCCGCGTCGTCGGGTTCGCGGAGCGCCCGACGCTCAAGGAGGTCGCTGCCGTCGCCCGCGCACGGTCGCTGCCGCTGCTGGACGACCTCGGCTCGGGGGCGTTCGTCGACATCGCAGACGAGCCGACAGCGCGCGACGCGCTCGCCGGCGGCGCCGATCTCGTGTGTTTCAGCGGCGACAAGCTCCTGGGCGGACCGCAGGCCGGCATCGTCGTCGGCCGCGCCGACCTCGTCGAACGGCTCAGGCGCCATCCGCTGCACCGCGCGCTGCGGATCGACAAGCTCCGCCTCGCCGCGCTCGAAGGCACGCTGCTCCTCTATCTCGAGCCTGAACGCGCACTGCGCGAGGTGCCCGTGTTGCGGATGCTGCACGAGGACACCGCGGTGGTGCGAGCCCGCGCCGAGCGGCTCGCCGCAGCGCTCGACGGAGACGTCGAGGAGACGGTCGCGCGTGTCGGAGGCGGTGCCCTGCCCATGGTCGAGCTGCCCTCCTTCGCGTGCGCAATCGAGGAGTCGCTCGCCACACCATTGCGGCTCGGCGAGCCGCCCGTCGTCGGCATCGTGCGTGACGGCAGGCTGCTGCTCGACTGCCGCACGCTCGCCGACGACGAACTCGACGCCGTCGCAGGCGCGGTCCGTGCATGCCGCTGACCGTCGGCACCGCGGGCCACATCGACCACGGGAAGACGTGGCTCGTCCGCGCGCTGACCGGCAAGGACACGGACCGCCTCCCCGAGGAGCAGAAACGTGGGATCTCGATCGACCTCGGTTACGCGCCGCTCGAGCTCCCCAACGGCCGCCGCCTCTCACTCGTCGACGTGCCCGGCCACGAGCGCTTCGTCCGCACGATGATCGCGGGCGCAACAGGGATCGACCTGTTTCTGCTCGTGATCGATGCCCAGGAGGGCGCGCGCCCACAGACCCACGAGCATCTCGCCGTGCTGCGCCTGCTCGGCGTCGATCACGGTGTCGTCGCCGTCACAAAGTCGGATGCGGTCGACACCGAGACACTCGAGCTCGCCGTCGAGGAGGCGAAAGAGCTCGTGCCGGGCGCGGAAGTCGTGCCGGTCTCGGCCAAGACAGGCGCCGGCCTCGATGCGCTCCGCG
Organism: Gaiellales bacterium; assembly: GCA_038216085.1. Taxonomy (GTDB): domain Bacteria; phylum Actinomycetota; class Thermoleophilia; order Gaiellales; family Gaiellaceae; genus PALSA-600. Next base: position 50,501 of record JBBQQI010000005.1, read on the forward strand.
CCGCACTCGCACGCGTGTCCGTCGCAGAGCGAAATGCGGCGGGCGCGACCCGGCTGTACGTCGATCGCGTGTTCACACTGCAGGGCGTCGGCACGATCGCCACCGGAACGCTCTCGTCGGGCAGCATCGCCCCGGGCGACATGCTCCGCGTCGAGCCGAGTGGCCGCGTCGTCCGCGTGCGGAGCGTGCAGGTGCACGACGACACCGTGGAGTCTGCGCAGGCGGGGCAGCGTGTCGCGGTCAACCTCCCGACGATCGAGCGGCACCAGCTGGCGCGAGGCGACGCGCTCGTCGAGCCCGGCCACTACCCGGTCTCCTATCGACTCGACGTGAAGCTCGACGTGCTCGAGGACGTTCCGGCCGCGGTGACCGTGCACGTCGGCACGATTGCCGTGCCGGCCCGCGTGGCACAGGAAGCCGGCTATGCGCAACTGCGACTCGCCGAGCCGGTCGTCGCGGCGCGCGGCGACCGGGTTGTCCTTCGCACTGACACGACAGTCGGCGGGGGTGTCGTGCTCGATCCCGCTCCCCCACGCGGGCTCGATTCTGTGCGCCTCACCGTGCTCGAGCGCGGTGATCCGACCGAGATCGTCGGCGCGCTCGTGCACGAGCCCGTGACCGGCCGAGACCTGCAGGCGCGTGGCCTGCTCGCTCCGGCCGATCTCGCGCGAGGGCTCGCGTCGGTTCGCGCAGCCGGCGAGCACTACTTCTCGGAGAGCTGGCTCACGGCGTTGCGAGCCGGCGTGCATGCGCGGCTCGCGGACCGTGCGACGGCGAGCCCGATCGACCCCGGCGTCGCGCTGGCGGAGCTGCTGCCGAACGAGCCCTGGTCGCAGCACGTCCTGAACCTGCTCGAGATCGAGCGCCGTGGGGCCAAGGCCTATCTCCCGGGGGCGAGCGCCGCGATCGGCGAGCGGGCGCAGGCCGCCTCCGAGCTCGAGGCCCAGCTGTCGCAGGACGAGATCGCGAAGGTCGACGACAAACAGCTCGCGTCGTTCCTCGAGGAGCGCGGACGCATACGCCGTGTCGGCGACGGGTTCGCGGTGTCGGTCGCGTTGTACGACCGCGGCCGCGAGCTGCTCGGGACGCTCGATCCGATCACGCTCCCGAGCTTCCGCGACGAGCTGGGCGTCGGTCGCCGTACGGCGCAGCTCCTACTCGAGCGCTACGACTCGGACGGTTTGACGCTGCGACGCGGTGAGGTGCGCGTGCTCCGGAGAGCCCGTGGCTGACCGGCGGCGCCGCGAGGAGCAGGACGAGGACGAGCGGCCGCCGATCTGTCCGGCGTGTGGCGTCACTCAGGGAATGGTCGTCAACGACGACGACGTCGAGTTCGTCTGCCTGGAGTGCGGTTTCTCGGACCGGGGGGAAGCGTGATGGTCGAGCGAGTGGCGGGTGGGCGCGCACATGTCGCGCCCACCCGCAGCAGTCCTCTTAGAAGCGGCCGCGCCCGAAGAAACCGAGCAGGGCGAGGACGAGAACGACGATCAGAATGATCCAGAGAATGCTCACGAAAGGCCTCCCGTCGCGTTGATTGTCAGGAGCACAACGGCCGAGGGCCCGTTTTGGGTGCGGGCGCCGCGGCCGACGGAGTAAGGCTGACCGCCCCGTCGTCGCGAGCGCCTCGTAGAAGCGACGGGCCCGGGCGACGTCTGCGACGCCGAGCGTGACCAGGCTGACCCGTTGTTCCATTACGCGCTGGGCGGCAGGATCAGATGCCCGGCGACGAACTCCTGCGCGACGTCGACGAGTCGCTTGTTGTTGCGACGCGCGTGGTCGCGAAGCATCGAGAACGCTGCACGCTCGTCGATCCGGTGCCGCTCCATCAGAATGCCCTTGGCGCGTTCGGTGAGAGCACGCCGGCCGAATGCGCCCTCCAGGCCGTGGTATTCCGCGAAGCGAAGGAGCGCGAGCTCGATCGCGTTCGCCAACGAGCTCGGGTCGGCATCGACGATGTAGGCGAAGATGCCACGCCTGGCGGCCTCGCTGACGAACTCGGGGTCTGTTGCGGGGAGTAGTGCGATCACCGGGCACGTCGTCTCCACGACGATCTTGCTGATCAGCTCCAGCGCGTGCTGATTGCTCTCGCCGACGCCGACGAGCGCGACGTCGGGCCGTTCGTGTGCGGTCGCCGCACCGACGTCGGCGACGCTGACCTCGCTGGCAACAATCGTGTGGCCGAGCCCATTGACGATCGCGGCAACTGCGGCCAGTCGATCAGCACGCTCGTTTGCGATTAGAACTCGCATCAGGCCCGGATTTGGTTGGACACAGCAGCCTCGATACTTGGCGGACCACGCAAATTTACCGACAAGCTTCCGAGATTTCAAAGCATCTAGAATCGAGCTTCATCCCGACCCAGCGCCGCAAGGGAGGCATGTCCAAAGAACCCAGCGAGCCGCCAGCCGACGAGCGCCAGCTCGGGCCGCTGGGAGAGCCTCTTACCGACGCCGAGATCAAGCCGATCCGCGTCCATCGCAAGGGCGCGAGCTGGCAGGTGGACTACGGGAGCTACGTCCAGACCTACCACGACAGCCGCGAAGAAGCGATCGGGGCCGCCACGACGGCGGCCAAGCGGGAGCATCGGGACCTGACGATCGAGAACGAGGAGACCGGTTCGGACACGACAGCCGCATGAGCGTCGCCGTCGTCTACGAGACGCACTCGACGAGCGTGGACAACGAGCGCGGAATCGCAACCGGCTGGCTCGAGGGAGCACTGTCCGACGCAGGGCGGGTGCAGGCACGACGCTTGGGGGAACGCCGCCGCAACGACGGGCTGGCCGTCGTGTTCACCTCGGACCTCGGCCGCGCGACCCAGACGGCTGTGATCGCGTTCGCCGGGTCAGACGTCCCGGTGAACAGCGATTGGCGACTGCGGGAGTGCAATTACGGCGCGCTGAACGGCATGCCGCGCGCGCAGCTCGCGCTCGAACGGCGGGGACGGCTGGACGAGCCCTTCCCGGACGGTGAGAGCTGGCGGCAGGCCGTCGAGCGAGTCGGCGGCTTCCTCGACGAGCTCGCGCGTTCACACGACGCGAAACGCGTCCTGATCGTCGGGCACGTCGCGACGAGGTGGGCGCTCGATCACTTCGTGCTCGGGATCGAGCTCGAATCGCTGCTCGACGCACCGTTCGACTGGCGCGAAGGCTGGGAGTACGCCTTGTCCATCAACACACCGAACGTTGCCGCTCGCTGAGCGTCGGACCGCGCCGATGTGGCCACCGCTGCCGGTGTTCTCACCGATCGTGTTCTCATCAGGACTCTCCCTCCTCCCGCTCCTCTGCTTTGACCGTCCGGCTCGCTCCGCCCCACCACTGCACGGGGCCCGTACGATCCCGGCTCTGGAGCGGCAGGGCCCGGTGGCCCAGCCGGTCTTCAAAACCGGTGAGGTGTGGCAACCCCACGCTGGCTCGGTTCGACTCCGGGGCCGCTCCGTCAGCAGATCGTCCCGCAAATGCGGGCTTTCTGCATTCTCCAACTTGGCCCGCTGACTCCTGGTGATCGGCGGGCGGAAGGGCTCGTTCGGCGGTCAGCGGCCTCCTCACGATTGCGCAGACGATCGCGCGACTTGCTGCCTGGGGCAGACAGAGCTAACTGTGTTGTTGTGAAGACGGCCAAGCCCCCCAGGCCAGATGCCCCTACCGCACGGGCGGTCCGAGAAGGGATCCAGTTGCGCCACTCGCGCCGCTGCGGCCTCCACCTCAGCCAGCCGTGCTCTTGCACCCCCACCTACCAGGCGCAAGTCTGGTCGAACCGCGACAGAAAACCGATCCGCAAGACTCTGCCAACCCTCGCCGCCGCCCTCGCCTGGCGTCAGGAAAGCCAGGTCGCTCTCCGTCGCGGAACAATGCGCGCACCAACACCCGAGACACTTCGCGAGACCGCAGAGGAGTGGCTTGAAGGAGCAGAGGCAGGAATCATCCGGACACGCTCCGGCGACCCCTTCAAACCATCAGCGCTTCGAAGCTACCGCCAAGCACTCCACGGGAAACTGCTCCCCA